>CAXBSB010000025.1:0-50184 GCA_963977965.1 uncultured Schlesneria sp. | reverse complement strand
GCACATCCTTGAAGTCGAACTGCGGTTTGAAGAGCGGAAGGAACTGCTGCGAGAGACTGTGTCTCGTGACGAAGCTGATTTTTTCGAAGTTGTTGCCTACTGTTTTCCAAGTCATCTCCGATGGAATGGGCCGGAAGCCATTAAGTGGCTTGAGGAGTTTCATGCCGCGGACAAATCTGATCCCCGGATCAATGTTGCTCTCGGAAGATACCGAATTGGGCAGGGAAAGCTTGATGAAGCAAGAGATCTGTTGGAATTTGCCGTAAGCAATCACAGTAACGACCGGGTTGCAGTCGCAGCCTTGATTGCGTGCCTGAGGGAATCAGATGATCAGGCCGAACTCGCAAGAAGAGTTGCATCTTTGCCGCCACTGGCGGCAGATGATCCCTGGTTGCTGCTGATTCAACGAGGACAATTCGCCAATGATCACAATCGTTCAAACGAAGCGATTGCCGCATTTGAAGCCCTGCTCAAGCAGGATCCAACCAGTTCGGAGGCGTGGGCCGGTTTGTCGCAGGCATATTTGATTTCAAACGACGTTGAACGACGAAAACGAGCACTGTTGATGTCTTCGGTACTGGGGAGAATTCAAAATAATCTCGGCAAGATTTTTCGGGAGCCGAAAGAGCCGGAATCTTACTTGTTTGTTCTTGATTTGTGTGCAGAAATCGACCTCATCGACGAGGGGCAGATCCTGTCGGCGTTTGTGGGCCGTCTTGCTCCAGACAACCCGAAAGTCATTGCCGCGGTGAAGCTCTTCCAGGGCAAAGCTGCAGCCCGGCGATCGCGACCTACTTCAGGATCTCAGAATTGATGGAAGCCTTCTGCAACAATCTTGTGCCCAGATCTCTCAGCGATCCACGGTTGTGGATCCTCGCGGTACTTCTTGCCGTGCTGGGGGCAGGGTGCCAGCCAGGTTCATCGAAGTTGCCAGAACCACTTCCCACCGCGAAAGAGGATCACGGGGCAACGAACCGACAATCTCCTGAGCAAATGCCATCTGAGTCAGGATCGACTCAGGTTCAGTTTTCATTCCGTGATGCAACGATTGACTGGGATCTGCAATTCACAAGATTTGATGACATGCGCGGCGACAATCGCATCCAGGAACTGCTGGGAGGAGGCGCTGCTCTGGTGGACTTCGATCTCGACGGAAGTCTGGATTTGTTTATGGTCCAGGGATGCAGACTGCCGCTCAGGGAAAAAACCACCGACTACTCCAGCGAATTGTTCCGAAATGTCGGCCGATTTGAAAAGGTAACGCAACAGGCCAATGTCACGGTCTACGGTTATTTAAGCGGTTGTGCGGTTGGTGACTACGATGAGGACGGCTTCCCAGACTTATTTCTTTCGGGCTACGGTCGTTCAGAGTTGATGCACAATAATGGTGACGGAACTTTTCACGCGATTGCTACGGAAACCAAAGTCTCTGTCGATTCATGGAGCACGAGTACCGCTTGGTCTGATTTCAACAAAGACGGTCTGCTGGACCTTTTCGTAGCAACGTATGCAAAAGCCGATGACGATCCCGCGAAGATCTGCGAAGAACCGCGTAGTCCCACTGGAACAAAGTCCTGCTCGCCGATTCTCTTTCCGGCGCTGGACGATTTTCTGTTTATCAATGATGGGAAGGGGACGTTTGTCGATGTCACGAAAACGGCGGGAATTACGGGGCCTGATGGCCGCGGCCAGGGAACGCTCGCCTGTGATCTCACTGGTGACGGATGGTGTGATATTTTTGTGGCTAACGACACCACGCCCAGTTTTCTCTATGTCAACCAGACCGGTGTCAACCAGGCTGGGGACGCTGCATCATCTCCTTCTGATACCACGGGACTGACGGTTCCGCGATTCGCCGAACGCGGGATCGAGTTTGGTGTGGCGCTGAATGCTGATGGAAAGGCGACGGCGGCGATGGGTGTCGGGCACGGGGATTATGACCGGGACGGATGGATTGACATCTTCATCACAAATTTCTTTCTGGAAACGAACACACTCTTTCGAAATATTGAGGGAAAGGGTTTCGTCGATACATCTATAACGTCGCGACTCGGACCTCCGAGTCGAAACACACTTGCATTTGGGACCGAGTTTCTGGATGTCGATCACGACGGCTGGTTAGACCTCGTGATCCCGACTGGGCACATCGAAGACCGCCCCTGGTCGGTAAATGAACCCTATCGGATGCGTCCTCATCTTTTTCGAAATGATCGCAACGGACGATTCACTGACGTCGCCAAAAGTGCAGGAACGTATTTCACAAGTGAATGGATTGGACGAGGGTTGGCTATCGGCGATATTGATCGTGACGGGGATCTTGATTTCGTCGTCAACAACCAGATCGATTCGTCCAGGCTCGTGCTGAACGAAACGCCGCCTCATCGGAGTAGTGTCATCGTCAAACCGGTTGGAAGAGGCCAATCTCCGCGGAGTGGAATCGGGGCTCGTGTCGTTGTGAAGGGTGTTGAACCAGTACTGACGAGGGATATCGCAGGTGGAGGAAGCTTTCTGTCAACTTGCGCACAAGAAGTGCACTTGGGAATGAGCGGTGAGTCGTTCAGTGAGGTTGTACTGGTTTGGCCAGACGGGCATATCGACAGTTGGCGTAACGTGACGGCTGGGTACTACATCGCTATTCAGGGAGGACGGCTTTTCCGGGTTTCGCAAACAACTGACGACGAACCCGACCTGTTCGGAATCTCCCCATCTTCGTAATCGGCAGCAGATCGCATCTACCGTACCACGAATGCCGTGTTTTCGGCTTTAGGTCGGAAGGAAAAACATGATCGAGATCACCACGTCGTACGAACAGGAACGCTTCCCAAGTGGGCATCACTCGCTCCCCACGAATCGCAGCAATCGCTCAAAGAGAGTTACACTGCAATTCGGTCTGGACTCAGTCAAATGGCCGACAACGAAACAGTCTTCTTCGTGGATTGTTCGAGAATCTTTGATGGCGAGACTTCCACAACATTCACTGAAATGTGGCATTTCTCCGATTTTGGACATGAGAAGCTTGCCGAGGTCCTTGCACCGCAGATTCGTAAAGCTCTGGATCTGCCAAGCTCGACAACTCTCGCCCAATAGCCGAGGCAACGATGGAGATTGCGATTCGCAATTACGATGGTCTAATTGTTAGAGCGCATTCCGTTTCAGTGTGGCGTCCCGCGGGCATCAAACGGCAGCGTCAAACCCATGTTTCGACGCGACACGGAAGTGCGACCCGCATTAGCTGTTGGAGATCACCCCAGTCTCGCGTTGCGCGGGACGGCTTATCGCAGATGGATCAAGACTGAAATGCCATTTCCTGTCGATGTCAGGTGGATCACCGAGACCGAGCGAAAACTCGGCGTGCATTTCCCCGCATCATTCGTGACCGCAATGGCCAGGATGAATGGTGGAACTGTCGATGCGGGGTTTGATCGCTTTGAGTTGTTCCCGTTTCTTGATGGAACGGACCGCAAGCGTCTTCAACGGACATGCGGAAGTATCGACCGGGAAACTATCTCCGCCAGAAAGTCGTCAAATGTGTTTCCACGTGATGGCGTGGCGATTGGTGAAAATGGCGGAGGTGATCTGTTGCTAATGATCCCGTTCCCGGAACATCCAGATACGCTTCAACACACAGTGTTCTGGTGGGATCAGAAATACAGTCGCGGTTGAAAGCTCATTGTGGATCGTCGAGTTGGCGTCGTCCCGATCGAACAAGTCAGTTCATTGGCAGAGTGGACGATACCGGATTTGGGCTGGTTCCATTGATGTGGGGACAAAGCTCGTTTCTTCCACAGTTCTTCGGGCGCTGGAAATCAACCTCGTCCGGAACATTGATCACGCTGCAGATCGTTCCCAATTTAGCGTTGTTGGTTTGTCTACTCTGTGTTTTCGGCGTGATGGGGATACTTGTTTATGATCGACTCTGGATGCGCGCCATACTGACGTCCGGCGTCAATATCCTGATGGCGTACCTGCTTCTTCAACTGGGGTTTCTCGTCGCTGTCGGGCAGGCGTACGGAAAGCTTCTGAAAATCATCAACGCGACCTCTGTGTCGCATTCGGAATCTGAACGTCATCACTGGACTTTGCGTCAGTTGGGCATCGAGCTTCTTGGTGGTGTGATCGTCATTATCGGTGCCGCGATCTGGTGGGGGATACATACAGGGGCAATTTCCGTCTCGCTGCGACCGGCAGCAGATTTGATTATCGTCGCCTGGTCGACGCTGATCTTCGCGGTAATCTGGTTATACACGTTGTCTGGCTGGTCTCCGATCACTCGCGTTCGATGCCTGTTTTTCTGTCTGGCGGCACAGGTGGGCTGGACCTGGTTGATCACGATCGACGGCTTCGCAGGTGATGGACGCCCGTTGTTTACGTGGCGATGGCTTGCTCGCGACAACACGGCCGGGACAGTCGCTGATGGGCGTACCAGCAACAGCATTGGCATCGCCGAACGGATCGACCTGCGACCTGCCGGGGCAAATGACTTACCTGCGTTTCGTGGACCGCATCGCGATGGCGTGTTTAACGCAATTCGACTGGAGGCGAACTGGGAGACTCACAAGCCACAGGTCATCTGGCAACAGCCGATTGGTGTCGGCTGGTCATCGTTTGTCGTCGCTGGCGGATATGCTGTGACTCAAGAGCAGCGAGGTGAAGATGAGGCTGTGGTGTGCTACGAAGTCGCCACCGGACGCGAATGCTGGGAACACCGCGAGAAAGCTCGGTTTCAAGAGATGATGGGAGGGGACGGGCCTCGCGCGACGCCGACGCTCGATGATGGAGATGTCTATGCGCTGGGTGCAACCGGCATTTTCCAGCGCCTGCGAGGCCATGATGGTCAACCCCTCCGGTCCGTGAATGTGATTGACGACGCGAAGGCACCGACGAGCCTGTTCGGCCTGACCGGTTCACCGCTGATTTGGAATGACCTCGTGATTGTCAATCCCGGAGGCCGGGAGGCATCGCTTGTTGCATACGAAAAGCAGACAGGAAAACGTCGCTGGGTCGCCGGCAGTTCACTCACGGCATATGCATCGCCTCAACTCGTGACTCTCGGTGGGGTCGAGCAGATTCTGACCTTTAACGCCGACGGCATTTTTGCACATGCTCCGGTATCCGGTGAGATTCTGTGGAGCTACCCGTGGGTGACTCCACCTGAATACAACAATGTCTGCCAGCCTGTCGTCTGGCGTGACGACGCGGGGCTTGAAACGGTCTTTCTTTCGTCGGGATATGGCAAAGGGTGTGTGTTACTGGACGTCTCTCAGAGTGACGGACGATTCATCGCGACGCCACGTTGGCAGAACACGCATCTGAAAGTGAAATTCTCCAGCGTTGTCGCACGTGACGGATTCGTATTCGGGCTGGATGAAAATATTCTGGTCTGCCTCGATCTGAGAAGTGGAAACCGGCGCTGGAAGAGTGGTCGCTATGGTTACGGCCAGCTCATCCTGACCGAGAATCATATATTGGTTCTGACGGAAAATGGGGACGTGGTTTTGTGCGAGGCCACGTCAGAACGGCATCATGAAGTCGCCCGACTTTCTGTCTTGAATGGACGAACCTGGAATCACCCCGCGTTGTCAGGCCATACGCTTCTGATTCGGAATGACCGTACCGCCGCTTGTTTGAAGTTACCGTTGACTGCTGAAAGTATCCGCAACCGCGAAACAGCCAACACCACTCCTTAAACAAGCCTCTTTCATCATGGATCTGTCGAATCTGTCCGCGTATGTGGAGGTGTTCTTCGGTTCAGACGACAGGGATGATCACCACGAAACTCGGTCTGGAATCCACGATTCGCAACTGAGGGCGGCTAAGTGGACTTCAACCTGGCGCTCATTTCGGCATGGGTTTTTGAGCCAAATTGAATCGTCAGGCCGCTACGACACTGGCTACGGCGAAGTCCGACCTAAGACCCGTCTGGAGTCGCTTCTTTTCGGTGTCACAATGTGACGGGATCAATCGGTGGCTCTTCGAAAAAATGGGGGCTGGTCGTGCCGTCCACTCGCATCATGACCGTTTGATCAGTAGCATGGAGAGCCTCGCCTTCGGCAATTTATCATCCAGCCTCAATCGTGGAGACCAAACCCATGACGGACTCGAATACCCCTGTTGCATCTTCCCGACGCGACTTTCTCAAGACCGGCGCTGCCGTTGCCGGGACGGTCGGACTGAATTTGTCGATGACTGCCGGGGCCTATGCTGCGGCTGGTGATCAACTGAAGGTGGGCCTCGTCGGTTGTGGTGGCCGCGGAACCGGTGCCGCTCAACAGGCACTGACCGCAGATTCGCAGGTCAAGCTGACGGCTGTTGCCGACGTGTTTCCTCAGGCGATCGAGAACGCGTTGGGGCAACTGAAGGCCAACAAACGAATCGCCGAGCAAGTGGCGGTATCCGATGAATACAAATTCGTGGGACTCGAAAGCTACAAGAAGCTGATCGATTCCTGCGATGTGGTTCTGCTCGCATCGCCTCCAGGATTTCGGCCGTATCACCTGCGAGCCGCCGTCGAAGCGGGAAAGCATATCTTCACCGAAAAGCCAATGGCGACCGATGCTCCCGGTGTCCGTTCGGTCATTGAATCGGTCAAGATTGCCAAGGAAAAGAAACTCGGGATGGTCGCAGGCTTCTGCTGGCGCTACGACCTGCCTCGTCGGGAACTCTTCAAGCGAATTCATGGTGGGGAAATCGGTGACGTCATGGCCGTTTACGGGACCTATCTGACAGGGCCAGTGAAGCCGATGCCGCCAGCGAGCAGTCGTCCGAAGGACATCACGGATCTCGAGTGGATGGTTCGCAACTGGTACAACTTCACCTGGCTTTCCGGCGATGGACTGGTTGAGCAGGCGATTCACACAGTCGACTGGCTGCAATGGGTCGCAAAAGATGCTCCTCCCACCAAGTGTACGGCGGTCGGCGGTCGCCAGATTCCGGCTCACGGTGGCAACATCTTCGATCACATCGAAGTCAATTACGAGTGGGAAAACGGAATGCGAGGCTTTATGGCTCAGCGCCAGATTTCCGGCTGCCACAGCGAAAACTCGCTGTATGTCATGGGGACCAAGGGGCAGGCCCGGATCGCCGGATTCGGAAAGGATGCCGTTTCGATCTCGGGCACGAACAATTGGAAGTACGAAGGCCCCAGCCCAGACATGTATCAGCAGGAACACGACGAATTCTTCGATTCGATCCGCACTGGCAAGCCGATCAACGATGGTGACCGCATGGTGACCAGCACGTTGACGGGGATCATGGGACGTATGGCGGGTTACACCGGGAAGCAGGTGACTTGGGACATGGCACTGAACTCCAAGGAAGTCCTTGTTCCTGAGATCAAGTCCTGGAACGACGTCGTCAAAGTCCCACCGATGGCTCAGCCTGGTATCACTCCGTTTATCTGATGTCACCGCGTCAAACTGATTGTTGACACATCTCCGCGTTCTCTCCTTTGCAGGTTGGGAACGCGGAGATTTTTTGTGTGCCTGATAAACGCAAAGGCGCAAGGGTGCGAAGACGCAAGGAAGATGGGGGCGAGTTTGCCTCGGTCGTTTGAAGGAATCAGCCGAGGACCAGGCCTTTTTCGTTGATTTCGAATGGCACGATCCCGTCGTCGCAACGGCTGCCGCGGTGCTTGGCCACGTGCAGAGCCCGTCGCATTTTCAGGCCGTCGCGCACCTTGCCCATCAGGATGATGGTGTTGGCGTTGGCCAGTTCATCGCCGCTTTCGATCGGACGGCACAGAAGTTCATCGAGCAGCACTTCGTGTGACGTGTACAGCAGGACCGTGGCGATCTGACGGTGGTCGTACATGTGTGACTGGACTTCACCTTCGTGGGCTCGAAAGTGGATTCGGAACAGGTCACGCGCGACCCAGTCCGCGTCCTTGTGCAGGATCTGGTGGTAAATGTAGTCGAAGACGTGGAACTGAAACGAATCCGAGGCCTTTTCGGTCGGTTCGACGCCATCGATCACGCAGCGCCGGACACCGTGCACAAAGTTCCCGTAGTAGAACGCGATGGCCTGATCCAGCTTCCTGTTGAGTTCGATTTTCCATTCCTGCCACTGGTCGTGATCGAGGTCTTGGATCGATACGCGACGGCCCGTCCGTTCAAAGATATGGAAGTAATCGGAACGCATCCGTTCGTAGTTCCAGATATCCCCGGGAGCATACGGTTCGTCAACTCGCCGTTGTTTCAGGTTCCATCCGAACATTCGCTGCGCATAGTCGACGTGATTCTGGGCATCGCCGCGTGAGGTCATATCAAACAGAATGCCTCGTTCCCCCTCCTGACGGCGACCCGCTTCGGCGAACTGCAGACCGAGTTGCGTTTTGCCGATTCCGGTGGCTCCCATCACAACGGTCAATGTCCCGGGGACAAGGCCCCCTCCCAGCATTTGATCCAGTTCAGGGATCCCCGTCGAAGCGCGTTGCAGTCCCGGTTGATTTGCGTCAGTACTCATATCGCTGTGAATGTCCTGCTGTGATATGTCAATTCGTGACCACCGATGCCGACGGGCGATTGCCTCGCCCGTGGCTCGTGGAATTACTCGAGTCGAGGCCTAGATCGTCAGGAACCGGTCACGGGCAGTGACGTCCCACATGTCGACGACTTTGCCATCTTCGATGACATAGGCTTGCTTGTAGAGTGCCGATGTCGGGCAGACGTGCCGGGGAATTGCCATGAGGACGTCACCCGGTTTGTAGTTTTCGGCCAGGGGTGTCTGCAGCACGATGTGTTCTTCGTTATGCAGGACTTGCTCGGCCCCTGGAAGGTCCGGAAAGACGACTCGCTGTCCGCGTGGCGGATCGGAAGCGACGGCCTTGTTACCCAGATCGCAGGTCACGCGATCTGCCGACGGGCGACTGATGACTCGAGTCAGCATGACGACAGCGGGTTCGAAATCCATGTCGGGGAACGAGGTGCCGTAGCCAGAATCATGGAAGACACACGTTCCCGGAGCGAGTTCGACCGCAGGATCCTGCAGCTTCGCGAAAACCGGGAATGAACCTGTCCCCCCGCAGACGATTCGCGGAACTGGCCAGCCGCGACGGACGAAATCATCGCGCAATTGAGCGGCTCCGTTCCAGCCTGTCATGACGGCGGCAGTTCGTTCTTCCAGATTCGTCTGGTGATTGTGGCCGTCATACAGATGGAATCCACCCGGTTCGAGACCCGGCGACGAGACGATCTGCTGGTAGAGGGCTTCAGCACGTGGCCCCGGCAGAACGCCAGTCCGATGCAGGCCTGGATCGATGTCGAGGAGAACTCGAATCGACTTTCCGGCTTTCGAGACAGCCGTACTTAAAGCAGAGATCATGGCCGAGTCGTCTGCAGTGACAGCGAATTTGACGTCGGGATACTTCTGCAGAAACTTGACGGCACGATCGATGTTCGGGCCAACGAGGTTATAGGCAAGGAAAATATCTTTCACGCCGCAGTCTGCGAGCATCTCTGCTTCGGCGAGTGTCGCGCATTTGTGCTTCGTGATCCCCATTGCCAATTCCATCTTCGTGACGGCAGGCATTTTATGAGTCTTGCAGTGAGGGCGCAGGCGGTTAACGTCGCCGGCAATCGCAATCATTTTGTGCAGATTGCGGTCGACAAGTTCCCGGAAAACCAGCATTGAAGGAGAAAGAATGCCTGAGGGGTCGACGAGAGAATACTTCGAATCCATGTTACTCACATTCGGATAAGGAATTGACCATTCCGCCAGCAGTGCGGATTCTAACGGGTTGGAGTCGAGAGTCACACCAAGCGAGAAAGACGCTCGCCTTGCCTACTCATTTGCCACAGGACGTCACGTTCGGCCAGAAGCTGGTCAGTTCAGTCGAAACCGAGCGGGGCAGGACGTCAGATCAGACAAAATCAGTCTGTTCTGCATCGGGGAAGGTTCAATTTCTTGACCGAAGCGATTTCTGGGCTATGTATGAAGAGTGGGAGAATATTGCGTTTGCTGGCAGATTGAGGGTTTCGAGAAATGGCTGAACGTCGTGGAACTTCTGACCGTCGCACTAGTGATCGACGACGATCACTTCGCTCGCCGATTGACTGTCAGATCCGCCTGCTCAGTGCCGCGACGCCGTCATGCATTTTGTCCGGAAACCTGCTGGACGCTTCCAACTCAGGAATACGCCTGATTCTCGCACATTCGATCGATGTCGGCGAAAAGCTGCTGATTGAAGCTCGTCGAGGCTCACGCGTCGTCTGCAATATCACGGTTCAAGTGGTCTGGGTTGAGTCCGATTCCTCAGACGAATTCCGCGTCGGCTGCGAATCATTGACTGAGCTGTCACCACGCCAGTTGAATCAGCTCAAATCGGCTACGGCAGAACCTGTCGTCAGGACGTAGTTTCCTGACTGATTGGGTGAGGACGAGAGCAAGAGCCCGAACATAGTTTGGCGCCACGATGGATGCTGGTTGGGTGCTGGAATGACCACGCCCTTCGGCAGACCTCATGGCGTGCCACACAAACGGCGCGGCAACCATCGAGAAAGCCAGCGTTACTCGCGAATCAGCAGGGCCTGGTAACCGCCGTCACTCGGCTGTCCGGGCAGGAAATTGGCTTCCTCTACGAACCGGATACCGGGATAGCGTGATAACACTCGGGCGACGAGTTGGCTGTTTTCTTCCGGTTCGATGCTGCACGTAGAATAGACGGCGCGTCCCTGGGGAGCCAGACGTGCCAGCGCGTCGCTGAGCAGCCGCTCCTGGACACGGTTCAATTCGGTGATTCCGCTGGCAGTGATTCTCCAGCGTGCTTCGGGCCGTTTTCCAAGGACACCTGTATTTGAACAGGGGACGTCAATCAGAATTGCATCGAAGGGCCCGTCAGGCAAACCGGTTCCATCCTCACCGATCCAATGCGGGCGGATAATGTCGGAACCCAATCGTTCACGGTTCTCTTCAATCAGCCGCAATCGCTCGGGACGGATATCGGTAGCGATGATGGATCCCGTATTGTTCATCAATTCGGCGAGATGGCAGGTTTTTCCACCAGGTGCTGCGCAGACATCCCAGACGCGATCACCCGGTTTTGGTGCCAATCGAACAGCGGCCTGCATCGCAGACAGATCCTGCACGGCAAATAAACCCTCGGCAAACCCCGGCAAACGGTCAATCTGTGCGGCAGTCTCGAGTTGTATGGCATCGGTGCCTTCAACCGTTGATGCTGCGACACCGGCTCGTTCGAAGTCTTGAAGTAGTGCATCGCGCGATGTCCGCAGGCGGTTGGCCCGCAGCAAAACTTTGCCCGGCGAATTGAACCAGGCTCCGATCTGGAACAGGTCTGACGCCGTCATTGGCGACACCTTGCGGTTCATCCAACGTTCGCCCAGCCAGTGTGGAAAGCTATAGGCGTCTGCGAAGTAATGGACGGGATCCAGTTTGGGATCCGCAAAGACCTCATCATTCAACCTGCGAAATCGCCCTACCGAGACCGGGACATCTTTCGCTGACGGTTCCAGTGAGAACTCGCTGGTCACCAGCCGAGTCGCCCCGCGCAGGACGCCGTTTACAAATCCACTCCAGCGCATTCGGCCCAGTCGTTTGGTCAATTCGACCGTTTCATGGACAGATGCGTGCGGTGGAACGCCATCCAGCAGAATCACCTGATAGATCCCCAATCGCAGGACGGTCAGCAGCGGCGGCTCAACCTGATCCAGCGGTCGAGCGACGAGTTTCCTCAGGATCGCATCCAACGTTGCCAGACGTCGCACAACGCCGCAGGCGAGTTCCGTCGCCAGGCCGCGATCACGTGGCGGGATACTGGCTGTTCGAAACAGGCGGTCCAGCACATCGCCGAGCCATGTCCCCGAGTTTCTGAATTCTTCCAGTGCCACAAAAGCGGCTTCGCGTGAGGTCCTTACGGACAACATCGGTTGAGCAAACTCGGCATCATCGTCGGCGGGATTGTGAAAAGGCACTCGGATTCCATCTCTGGTGAACTGGTCTCTCTGTAGTAAATCGACAGAGAGACGCTGATTTTCTGGCGATCGATCTTGATTACGTACTCAATGACTCTGCGACGTCTGTCTGGTATGCCGCCATACCCGGCAGAAACCCGACCAGGACTGACATCAGAAGCAGCACTGGAAACAGTATCAATTCGGTCTTTTCAAATGTCAGCGGATTGATGATCAAACCCGTGCGAACTTCAACGAAGGGCGCGGCGAAATAGACGATTCCATGGCCGAGCAGCAGACCGAGCAGTCCACCGCCAACGCACAGAATGACCGATTCGGCGAGAATGATCCCGAATACAGTTCGCCGCTGGGCTCCCAGGGCTCGCATGATGGCAATTTCACGTCGACGGGCAGACATCGAATTGTAAATACTGACGAAAATCCCGATTCCCGAGACCAGCACGATTAACCCGGACATGACTACAAGCAGTTGTTTGATCGGGCCCAGAATGTCGTTCATCAGTTTCTGCATGGGGAAAATCGGATTGACGGCTTGTGCTTTGAAACCCTTCTTCAGCTCAGCGGCTAACAGTTGGGCCGCGATTGGTGTTCTGCAGGAAAGCAGGATCGAGGTCACTTCCTTCTGAACAATGGGAGTTTCATGGGAGTGACCATGGTCGTGCCCTTCGTGGCCGTGATCATGGCTGTGATCGTGAACGCCATATTTCGCTTCGATCTTTTTGATTTCCGCAGCCATCTCGTCGTCTGACAGGGGTGCCTCACCGTAGAACTCTCGTTCTCGCTTGATGGCTTCTTTCAATGGCTTGTCGTGTCCCTGGATCTGATAGAAACCCTCCAGGTGGACATAAACAGTCTTGTCGTGTGGCAATCCCGTCGGCGCAATGATGCCCACGACAGTGAATTCTTCGTCATGCACATGATCGCCAGCAACACCCCCGTGACGCAGTTTGAGTTTGCTGCCGACTTTCCAGTTGTTTTCCATAGCCACACGATATCCAATGTACGCGTCAAATGGCTGGTAAAATTCGGTTCCCTTAATCCGGAAGTCGTGGTCTTTCCCAGGGGCATAGGGGATTTTAAAGAACTCGGGAATCGTCCCGACGATTGCGAAGCCGCCCTCTTCAGTGACATCTCCCATGGCCAATGGGATGGCCACTTCGACTCGTTTATCGGTCGCGAGATCCTGGTAGAACCGATAGGGGAGGTTTTCGATCGGGGGACTGACGTGATAGACCGTGTTCAAGACCAGTTGCAGGGGATCTCCCTTCGGGCCCGCGATCAGGTCATAATTGATAGAGCGCTGGCTGAACGTACTTTCGAGGATTGCGACGAGCACGAGAACGGCGACCATCAGCATCACCCCGAGCGCAACGCTGAGCGTTGTCAGTGATGAGGCCAGGCTGCGCTGTCGGATGTTTTTCCAGGAAATTGTGGCAAGATTCACGGGATATCCCCATCCAGAAAGTTCAGCGTCGTTGGGTGGTCTGACGCTTCGCGGTGATCAAGTGATTCCAAATAGAACAGCAACAACTAGCCTTGAGGTCGATTGAAGTCCGACAGTTTTTCAACTCGGTCAAACTGGCTGGCAACTTCGGGGGCATGCGTGACCAGTAACAGCGAAACGCCCGAATCGCGACAGGATTTTCGTAACAGGTCCAGAATGTTCTGTTGATTGGCTGAATCGACATTGGCTGTCGGTTCATCCGCCAGTAGCAGTCGCGGAGTATTGACCAGAGCCCTGGCGACCGACGTCCGCTGCTGTTCCCCGACCGACATTTGAGCCGGCTTGTGATGCAGTCGATGGCTGAGGCCAACTTGTTTGAGGAGATCCGTTGCGCGAGCTTTGTCGGCTTTCTGGCCGCCGAAACTCATCCCCAGCAGAACATTCTCCAAGGCTGTAAATGCCGGGAGCAGATTAAACGTCTGGAACACGTACCCGATCCGCTCGGCTCGAAACCGGTCACGTGCTGGTTCCGAAAGTTTTGCGACGTTCGTTCCGCCGATCACAACGTCTCCTTCGTCGGCAGCAGTGATACCGGCAATGACATTCAGCAGAGTTGTTTTGCCACCGCCGCTCGATCCGACCAGTACCACCTGCTCACCCGTTTTCATTTTGAATTCGGCGATATTCAAGACAGGCAATTGCTGGCCACCCGGTTCCCGGTAGGCTTTCTTCACATTCTTCAATTCGAGCGACATCCTGACGATCTCCACTCGCTGATGCACCGATCGAATTGATCCGCACGCAGCGATGTTCTTCAATGCCTAAGCCATTCGAGAAAATCGATGAAATAGTGACGACAACAGTCCGCCATCCGAACCGTGATTGCTGAACTGATCCCACTGGCTGAATTCGGTTCTGGAAATTGCTTCACAGAGTTTTAGAACTCCGTCGATTTGATTTGCAATTGGCGCATCGGACATCCCTGAAAGCAGGCGATACTTTCGCGGGAACCCGTATTCCAGAGTAATCTGGGAACGATGCAGGTCATCATCGGATAAACTCATCAGATGCTGCAGCACCATCGCATTGGCGATCAGATAACCGCCGCCGATGATCATGGGTACGAGCAGAAACGCGAATGCGCCTAAGGTTGACCCCAGGTACTGTTGAATCGTGACGGCAAACACCGACGCAAGGATCGCCGCGATCCAGGATACGAGAAGCGTGATCATCCATGTCACGAACGCAGGTGATACCCGTCGCCACATGATCTTCTGTTCAAGCGTGATGCGAACGAATTCTGTCCGGGAAAACGGCAGGAATTCCCAGCCAGACGGAAGTGATCTTAGAAACGGCAGAACGTAGAACCAGGAAAACGCGATGACTCCGATCTTTCCTCCCAGAGTATTCAGCGACTCCATGGAGGCCCCGATTTTGGTTCGCCCGCCGAAGAATTCGGACTGCAGAAAAATTCCCGGTTGATCGGCCCCACCCGTGATTTTGGCGTACTCATCAAACCCGGCAGGATCGACGGCATCGGACGCAATCCGTCCAACCTTCCTGGCAATTTCACCTGCTCGATCAAAGAGTTTTTGTGCCCGGTCGGATGGTGTTGGTGGTCGGCTGTCTTTGTTCGCGGGCTCGGCAAAAAGCCCCTTCAGTGACCCAGCTCGCTTCCAGTCCCGCATCCCGCTTTTCCAGATCAGGTCTGTTGGACTGAGTTGCCCGCTGTCTGCCATCGCTTTCAATTGGTCATACGTGATCGGGCCAATTTCGGCTCCGTTTTTTGAGTAATGCCATTGAGTGTCACTGGGCTGCGGTGGCATCGCTGATCTACGTTTTTAAGGAATTCGAGGTGGAAGATATCAGGCTCGCGACGATTGCAGAACGCGCAATTCTTTCGGCAACGGAAACGATACGTGTTCTTCGCGCGTGGTCACTTCTTCGAGCGTGGCACCGTATTCACGAGTCAGCCAGTCGATGCAATCCTGAACCACAACTTCCGGTGCGCTCGCGCCGGCAGTCACCAGGACTGTATTCGCGTTTTCAAACCACTCGTGCCGCAGTTCGCTGGCCCCATCGATCAGATGTGCATGCTTGCCGAATGAGGCTCCGATTTCTTTCAGGCGACGGCTGTTGGAACTGTTCTGACTCCCCAGAACCAGAACGACATCCGACTGCTGAGCCAATTGCTTGACGGCATCCTGACGGTTGGTCGTGGCGTAGCAGATGTCTTCCTTGGGAGGGCTTTCGATCTGTGGAAACTTCAGTTTGAGAGCCTCGATCACTCGCCCCGCTTCATCCACACTGAGTGTTGTTTGAGTCAGGTAGGCGATTTTCGCACCAGAAGGGAAAGACAATTTGCCGACGTCATCGGGAGTCTCGACCAGCGTAATGCTGGCGGGGGCTTCACCCATGGTCCCGATAACTTCGTCATGCCCTTCGTGACCGATCAGCACGATGTGATAGCCGTCGCGAGCGTATTTCACAGCTTCCAGATGAACTTTCGTGACCAGCGGGCACGTTGCATCAATTGTCTGCAAATTGCGTTTTCGTGACTGATCACGGATTTCAGGTGATACACCGTGGGCTGAATACAGCAGAATCGAACCGACGGGGACTTCGTCGATGTGATCGACAAAGGTCACTCCCTGACCGGTGAATTTTTCGACGACGTACTTGTTATGAACGATTTCGTGGTAGACGTAGATGTTCGAACCGAACATGGAAATGGCCTTGTCCAGGCATTCGATTGCCATGTTCACACCAGCACAGAATCCACGCGGGTTCGCCAGGATAATTTTCATGACTTCGCTACTCCATTCCTCGGGAATCCTGGATCCTGAGACGACATCTTCGCCGTCCTGGTCGTCTTACGTAGCCGAATCATGCCACCCCACCGAGGTAACCTCGATGGGGTGATGCAATCTTCGTAGACACAATTACTTTGCGGAAGCCTTCGGATCAGGTTCTGGTTTCAGGGTGTTGATATCGATCGGTTGTACGCCGGTCCCTTCGTATCCGGGCATCGGCTTGCCGTCTGGTGTCAGTTTTCCAACCGACCACAGCAGACCGTGAGTGACCAGATCCAGGTAGCGGGCATCTGCAACCGTTGCGGTGTTATGGCCGAGCGTGGTGCTGAATACGCGTGATTTCCCATATTCGTTGGCCCAGGCGACGATAAAGTCGTCAACTTTTTTCCCGGTATCCTGACGACCGCGAGCCAGTGGCTTGGCTGAGTCAAACAGTTTCACGTTGTTGTAGAGTTCTTCGTTGATCGTGGTCCAGTTTTCCAGTCCCTTGGTGACGGCGTGGTCTCGATCCAGAAACGTGATGTCGATCGGCTTTTGAGGACCGTGGCCTGTGGAATGGATTCCAACAAACCGAAACCATTCATCCTTTTCGATTCGGTAGCAGTGCATGGCGCAGTGCAGGTTGACGGCCGCAACGCCATTCTTGTGAGCGTTCAGAATGTTTTCGACGTACTGCGGTTCTTTTACGTCTGACGAACATTCATCGTGAATAATGACGTCGTATCCGTTGGCCCAATCGGCCTTTTCGTACATTTCAAACCGGGCTTTAGTAGTAGTGTCGGCGGTGTGAACAAGCGTGACGTCTACCAGTGCTCGCTGCTGGATCCCTTTCTTCAACACTTCCTTCTGCTTGGCGTAGTCGTGACAGCATCCTCCCGTGATCAACATCGCCTTAATTGGCTTGGGCTTGTCGCCATCGGCCCCGAATGACAATGAAGAAGCGGTGAAAAACAGGGCCAGAGCCCCCATTCCCAGACGAATTCGCATGTTGAAATCCTTGAGTGAATCCTAAAAATCGTCACGTCCCACGACACAAGGATTCTACAGTGACAGGCGATCTTTCGAAACTCGAACGCTCAGTTCGCGACGCTTCTCGTTCTGGTGAGGGCAGACGATTGATGGCATCGGCATACGTAACGCCGAAAGGAACGGGCGGGATAGCCGTGTCATTCAACAGCCAGACCGTCGATCCAGATCCTCAAAGTGGGAGCCCCCCACGAGTCGAACGCCAACGTAACCGCCCGTAGTTTTTGGGGAAGATCTCCATCGACCTGCCACTTGTCGCTGGATTTCAACGGAATTTCCATCCGCCTCCAGCCATCGCGTCCTTCGTTGTCCTCGATTTGTCGCATCAAATCGAGCCCCTGCCGGGGTTCAATATGGCAATTTGAATCGTTTTCGCCGTGAAGCACGAAGAACGGACCTCCCTGCCACCCTGTGACATCTTCGTTGATCACTTTCATCCAGAAGACGAGTTTCGTTTTCCCCTCCAGCGACCAGTCAGCATTCCGTGCTTTGGGATAGGTCAGTGCAGCACGGAATCCCATGTAGGGGCGAATCACGACTCGCAACGAGGATTTCCCAACCAATTTCTCGGTCGTGTCGTTTGCGAAGTCCGCTCGCGATTTCTGTTCCTGGCTGCGGATACGATCATGAAAGTCTTCAATGGACCATTCGGAGGCATTTCCTTCGGTCCCTGTTTCGGCTACCCGTTCGACGACATAGAAATCTCGCCAAGCCAGTTCGGTACCATCTCGATTGGCGACGTTCACGCCGACTCGATAGAACCCCGGCCTCGAAAACGTGTGCCGCACGTCGGTAACTGTTGTCTCCGTGCCATCTCCGAAGTCCCAGGCGACTTTCTGTCCAGGAACAGCATCAACGCGGAATTGGACTTCCTCGCCGACCAATGCCGAACTCGGACCAGTCAAAGTAAATGACGGAAGCGATCGTTGCTCTTCGGGTTTACGAACCGTTCGATCGATACTCAACCGAGACACACCGGATTCCACCTGAATCGCCGTCACCAAGTTATTGTTTTCGGATGGCTTCATGTCGTGGAATCGATTTCCGGCGACGTGAATCCAGTCGGCATACTGCAGAAACAGTCCCCAGCGATTCTGAGCCAGCAGGTTGTCTTCAATAATCCAGTGACGGGCCTTCCACTTCTGACCGGCCGAATCGAGGTCACCAATCACAGCAATCCCGGCACCGTTGTTGCCGATACAGGTGTTGCCGCGAGCCACGGTGTGGCTGGAAGGGCCAAACATGAAGACGATTCCCGCATGGCCACTGGCTGGCAAATGAGGAGAGTTGTGATTCCCGTCTTTCAGGCCATTGAATGACGCTTCGTTCCCTTCCAGACGGGTATGATCCGAGCCACCCATCCAGAATCCGTAGCTGCAATGATTCGCTTTGTTGTTTCGAAAAACGTTGTCGCGAGCCCAGCATTCGAAACCATTGTTGTTCGCATAAGAACAATCATTTTTCTCAAAAAGATTCCCGGTGCTGCACCAGCCATTCAAAACCCGGACGAAAATTCCATCACCACCGTAAGTACAGTTGTTCTCCAGGAATCTGTTGTCGTTGGAGCCGCTTTCAATCAGCACACTGGTCGAATCACGAGCATGCACTTCGCCCGGCTTGATGCGAATTCCGTGACTGAGGACGTTCTTCCGAATTGAGTTTCGGGATGCATGCCACAGCTTTAAGCATGTGTTTGACGTGTGCGAGAAATCATTTTCTTCAAGGGTATTGTCGTTGCAGTCGACCAGAATGCATCCATCCCAGACTCGATTCGCCTTATTCTTTCTGAGCACAGATTTGTGAACATTTTCCAGAACAATTCCGCCGCGGCGCCCGTTTTCTCCCCAGCCGAAGTCCGGGTCATGGAAATTGTCCGAGAAATCACAGTTCTCAATCGTCCATCCCTCGCCGTCAATAACCCTCAATCCAGTTTCCCAACCAGACGCCTTGAAGTTCTTGAGTGTGACGTTCGAAACACCGCGTGCCGAAATTGCAGTTCCTTTAAAGGCTTTGGGAGTACCGCCACTTCCTTTCGACAGGTGACCGCCTCCATCAATCGTGATGTCTGAGGCCGTCACGACCAGTTGTGCCCCGAGCATCGACGGATCGATCGTGACGCTCGATTTGATCTCAATGATTCGGTCAGCCGGCTGCCGGGATGTAGTGTTGTCAGCGGCAACTGCAGGTGTGAAACCACAGATTCCTGCGACGTCGAATGCAATCGCCAGGGCCGTCCAGAACAGGCATGCTCGCATCTGTCGCATGAGATCCCTCACGTGTGAGTTGAGACTCGTTCAGGCATTACCACAAAGGCGCCCCAAATCCTTGAAGAACTCGGGATAGGTCTTTGAGGTGCAGCGAGGATCGGCAATTACGATTCCGGGAACTCGCAGACCCAGAAGTGCGAAACTCATCGCCATGCGATGATCGTCGTACGTTGCGACGGTCCCGCCTTGAATCGGTCCCGGGTGAATTGTCATTCCATCGGGATGCTCTTCCACGGACAGGCCCAGTCGAGTCAATTCGGTCACGACCGCACTGACTCGATCCGTTTCTTTATGTCGCATATGGGCAACGTTGCGTATTCGCGTTGGTCCTTCGGCAAACGGTGCGACACATGCCAGCGTCTGGGCGGTATCGCTGATGGCATTCATGTCGATGTCGATTCCCGTCAGCTTTCTGGCTCCGCGGACGGTGATCGATGACGGCCCCCAAGTGACTTCACAACCCATTCGCTCCAGCGCATCGACAAACTGAACATCGCCCTGCAGCGCGTCGGCAGTCAGGCCATCGACGGTGACAACACCACCTGTCACAGCGGCCGCAGCGAAGAAGTAACTGGCGGCAGAGGCATCGGGTTCGATGTCATAGTCACGTGACTGGTACGATTGCGGAGCGATGCGATAGGTGCCAGGAATCGAACGATCGATCGAGACCCCGAATTGTTCCATCACGGCAAGGGTCATTTCAATATACGGTTCAGAGACAACCGGACCAGTCAAACGAATTTCGACAGGAGCTGTTGATGCGGGAGCGACCATCAGCATGGCACTCAAGAACTGGCTGGAAACACCGGCATTTACGGTCGTCGTCCCACCGCGCAGGCCCGTTCCGTCGACGATGACGGGAGGGCAATCGGTTCCAAGTTCCGAGGTTGCAGCAATTCCAAATTGCCTGAGAGAATCGAGCAGATCACCAATCGGTCGCTCGCGCATTCGCGTATTACCATCCAGACGAAATCGTCCCTGGCCGAGCGCACAGACTGCGGTGAGGAACCGGATGCTGGTCCCACTGTTTTCCAACCACAGGTCGGCGGAATGAGCCGCCAGGTTTCCGCCACAACCGCCGATGATTGCAGTTCCCTGTTCGCGAGATTGCTCAACGGGAATTCCCAGTCGCCTCAGGCTGTCGATCATCACTTCGGTGTCGCGGCTATCAAGGACTCCAGTGAGACGGGAGACTCCATTCGACAGGGCCGCAACGACCAACGCCCGGTTTGTAAGACTTTTCGAGCCCGGTGGTCGAATAGTTCCATGAATGGGGGCAGAAACCGGCTGAATCGCGATCGTTTCGGACATTGTTGGCACAGAAAAAGGGGGATTGATTCGTTCCGTCAGAGGATACCGGTCTGACCGTATCGCATCCAGTCCGCGGAACGGCCACCCGGGGGCAATCGCTGGTTTCAAAGTAGGGTGGAGACATCGTTACCCAGATCTTTGTCTCTCGGTTGAGTGGCGATGTCGCAGTCATCGGCTGTTTGTGGGCTGAAGGCCCACGAGAACGAAGCACAGGGGTTCACCCCTGTGGAGACGGATAGCGCAGGGTATGCGACCTGAAAGGTCGCGACAAATTCAGTCATAGCAATCAACACCGATCAGTCGCGTCTCGCGACCTTTCAGGTCGCACATATTGTTTTGCTTCCGTTCACAGGGCTGAAAGCCCTGTGCTTTGATCTCGTGGGCCTTCAGCCCACAGAGAATGACACGTTGTGAAAATGCCAAAGTGCCAATGACGCACCCCGCGAATCAGCGGATCGAGGTTTCTTGCGTTGGCATCGCGACAGGAGTTCCTGCAGATAGCAGAACGACGTCATATCGGCGCAGAAACCGGCGACAGCGAGCAACCTCGACCAGCCGACTGCTATCCGGCAAATTTTCGATTCGATCCGCTCGCGTCACTACGAATCCATCCGGATTTCGCTGGAAGAATTCGGTCACGTCTGCGGGCTTTCGCAATCCACTGACGGGTTGCCGTGCATAGAACACAAGACTTGGTGAGAAGACTTCAATCGTCGCGATTTCAGGGCGCTGCTTCCCGGATGCGACTCGAGCTGCAGCGGCCAATTTGGGGGAATCCAGATGATTGCCGATGACAGACGGAGCGAAACCGAGCATCACAACCGCCAGGGAGATAGCGGTTCCCGTCATGATTCGCAGGGCCCGCTCGCGTTGTTCGCGTATGGCGGCCACCGATGCCAGGCCTGCTCCAATCATTGGAATCAATCCGACCGCCATCAGGTACTCTGCGCCCGGCAGCAGAATGAAGGCAGTGATTGCAAAACCAATCATGATCAACAGGCCTGCGACTCCCAGGGCGCGGCATGAGTTTCGAAATGAAATCTGCCCCCAACCGGTCGCTGCGGATTTCCATTCACTCAGATAATGAGCGGTGATCAGTGCCAGCGCGGGATACATCGGCAGCACGTAATTGGGAAGCTTTGTTCGCGCCAGCGAGAAAAAGATAAACCAGACCCCGACCCAGCATGCCACCAGTCGGTCACTGTCGTTCCACTGAGATCCGTTTCGCAGGCGACCTCTCAGTTGCCAAACTGCCGTCGGTAGAAAAACAGACCAGGGAAAGCAACCCATCATCAAAACGATCGCATAGTAGAAAATCGGCCCGCCGTGATTTTCTTTCGGCTCCAGAAATCGACCGAGATTGTGATCGCCCAGAAACCCGCGCAGCCAGGCACCTTCCGTTTGTAAGCCAACGACGACATACCAGGGGAGTGCGACGACCAGCACAATGCAGGCTCCCAAGGCCAGACGCATTGCGATCCCTGCACGTAGGATTCGCAGCGGATGCATGATCTGAGCCGTGGTGAGCAACCACCGGCGCCACCAGGGACCCGTCGCAGCTTGCAATTGTCCGTCGATGATCTCTTTGCGCCACGACGTGATCAGCAGGAACAATCCGATGATGGTACACGGAAGCAGTAAACCAATCGGGCCTTTTGCCAAGATGGCAAGGCCCATGGCAACAAACATGGGAATTGCGGTCAACCACGACTGGGGAACGAGATCATGAATGGTCGCGATCACGGGCGATGCCGCGTTATCGGCCCCGCTGAAGTGACCGCCACGACGCCGAGATACTGCCCAGATATAACTCGCAAATGCCAGCATCAGGCAGAAGATCAACGTGGCATCGGGGGTAACCGCACGGCTGACGGTCGTAAACATGAGGGACGTCGCCAGAATCAGGCTGGCCTGAAAGGCGATCGATTCTGAATAAAGCTTGCGACCCATAAAGTAAGTCAGCAACAAAGTTCCGGTGGCAAGCAGAGCCGATCCGAGGCGTGCGGAGAATTCGGAAACTCCGAACAGGCGGAACGACAGGTGCATCCACCAGTAGATTAGAATCGGCTTGTCGGTTCGCAGTTCGGCATTGAACGTCGGAACAATCCAGTCCCCTCGTTCGTACATCTCAGCGCCGCAAACGGCATTCTTAGGTTCATCCTCGTCAAAGAGGGCGTAGCCACCGAGGTTGTTGAAGAAGACGAGGGCTGCCACCAAGCCGAGCAAGATCTGATGTCGCCACAATGCTGACATGAGAATCGATCCCTAGTCCCGCCAATAAGTTTTTACACCCAAATGCAAATTCGAAGCGGGTTTGTAGAAAAACGGGATTCTTTCGGCAACGTCAGAAAATCGGCTGGCGTTGCTCGACAGACGTATTCCCGATCGCGTGAAACTCTATGTGGCAGAACAGGTTAGCAATCACGGTTCACACGGATGGCGGGATCTGCTATCCTTAAGAGTCCGAAGATTTTTGACGAGATTCAGCAGCTTTCGGACGAACGGAAGAGTTCGTGCGCTCAACGTATCGAAAGGCAGAGAGAAAGACCAATGGCTCAGTTGAATACCAGTGATTTTCGTAAGGGCTCCAAGGTGATTCTGGATGGCGAGCCCTACGATATGCTGGAAGTGAATTTCGTAAAACCGGGCAAAGGTCAGGCGCTGTACAAGTGTCGGATGAAAAATCTGCTGAAGGGAACGATTCTCGACCGGACCTACAAGAGTGGTGACAGTCTTGAAGCGGCGGATGTCCGCAACGGCGAAGGTGAATTTCTGTACAAAGATACGACCGGCCTGGTCTTTATGGATCAGCAGAATTTTGAACAGTTCACGATCTCTTCTGAAGCGGCAGGCGACCAGGCTCGATTCCTGCAGGACAATGCGGTTTGCGTAGTCCTGTTCTGGGGAGAAGTTGCGATCGGTTTGACGGCACCCGCTCAGGCTGTAATGAAGGTGACCTATACCGAAACGGTGGCTCGCGGTAACACAACCTCGAACCTGACCAAGCCGGCAACTGTCGAAAATGGTGAGACTGTTCAGGTTCCCGCATTTGTCGAAATGGGAGATATGATCAGAATCAACGCTCAGACCGGCGAGTACATTGAGCGGGTTCGCTAGCAGCCCCTTTTACCACGGGCTGCGAATCGTTCAGCGACTCTTTTGCGTTTTTTAATTCAATTGTTTCATAGTTCTGTTTTCGGCGTCTGACATGACCAATCCACACAACGGCAAACTGTTCATCGAAACCGTCGGCTGCCAGATGAATATGCTGGACAGCGAACTGGTGGTTGGGGCTCTTCGCAAACAGGGCTACAGCCTGACCGATGACATCCGCGAAGCAGACACCGTGCTGTTCAACACGTGCAGTGTCCGTGAGCACGCTGAGCACAAGATCTATTCGGCCCTGGGGCGATTGAAGTACAGCAAGAACACCCGCCCCAACCAGGTGATCGGGGTTCTGGGTTGCATGGCCCAGAAGGATCAGGAACTGGTTTTCCAGCGGGCTCCTCATGTCGATCTGGTTGTTGGTACCGGTCAACTGGCCGAAGTTCCACGACTGATCGAAGCGGCTCGAGATCACCGCGAACGGTCGCTCGCAATCAGCCTTGATCGCAACGAGGGAACACGCGGCGCCGTCAGCGACAGCTTTCAAAGTTACGATCCATTGAGAGAGCCTGAAATGCGGCCAACTCCGTATCAGGCGTTTGTCCGCATCATGATCGGCTGCGACAAGTTTTGCACTTATTGCGTTGTTCCGATGACTCGCGGCCCCGAACAGAGTCGCCCGCCACGCGATATCCGCCACGAAGTCGAAGTTCTGGCGGAACAGGGTGTGAAAGAAGTCATTCTGCTGGGACAAACCGTAAACAGTTACAAATTCACTCAGGACGGACGTCTGTTCCGGCTGGCCGATCTGCTGGAATACATTCACGATGTGAGTGGAATCCTGCGATTGAAGTTCGTGACGAACTTCCCCAAGGATATGACCGACGACCTTTTGCAGGCTGTTCGAGATCTGCCGAAGTGTGCACAGTACCTGCACGTTCCCGCGCAATCCGGCTGCAACGACATGTTGAAGCGGATGAAACGCGGCTACACGATCGAAGACTACCGGGAAATGTTCGGACGGATTCGCTCAATACTTCCGCGAGCTGCGGTTTCCAGTGACTTCATCGTCGGTTTCTGCGGTGAAACGGAAGAATCTCATCAGAAGAGTCTGGATCTGATCCGCGAATGCCGATTCAAAAACAGCTTCATTTTCAAATACAGCCCTCGCCCTGGAACCAAGGCCTACGACCTGCACGTCGATGACGTCTCCGAAGATGTCAAGAAGCATCGTAATAACGAAATGCTGGCAATCCAGAATCAGATCAGTGCCGAGGATAACGCCAGTTTCATCGGCACCGATGTCGAAGTTCTGGTCGAAGGCCCCAGCAAGAGTGAAACCAAGAAGGGTGACGCTGGAGCGACCTCGGGCCCCGTGCAACTGACAGGACGCACGTCCTGCGACCGCATCGTCGTTTTCGAAGGGAATCCGCGACTCGCCGGATCACTTGCCCAGATTCAGGTCGACGACTGTACTCCAACCACCCTGATCGGTCAGATTGTGACTCGTGAAGTTCAGCACGGGTCATCGTCCCTGTTGCCAATTCTCGTCTGATGGACTGCTGCGTGACTCATGACTGACTCTTCGTCGGAAAAACGCCCTCAAACAATCAACGTTCCTCGATTTGCTGCGGCCAAAGGGCAGCGGAAGCTGTCGATGGTCACGGCCTACGATTACCTGTGGGCGGGGATCTACGATGAAGCGGGAGTAGATGCGATCCTGGTCGGGGATTCGCTGGGAATGGTCGTTCAAGGGCACAAGACGACATTACCCGTGACGCTCGAACAGATGATCTATCACGGCGAAATGGTCGCACGCGCGGTTAAGCGAGCACTGGTGATTGTCGATCTGCCATTCATGACATACCAGGTGAGCCCCGCCCAAGGAGTCGAAAACGCCGGCCGTATTTTGAAAGAGACTGGAGCGGCTGCGGTCAAGCTGGAAGGGGGAGTTCACCAGGCAGCGACCATTCGCGCGCTGGCTGAAGCCGATATTCCTGTCATGGCTCACGTCGGAATGCGTCCGCAGTCCGTCAACAAGTTCGGCGCTATGTCCAAGGTTCAGCGCGACGAAGAACTGCTGTTGGCGGATGCCAAAGCCGCAGAGGCGGCTGGCGCTTTTGGAATCGTCTTGGAACTGATCCCGCGTTCAATTGCGGGCAAGATTACTGCCGAAATTTCGATTCCGACGATCGGAATCGGAGCAGGGCCTGAGTGCGACGGACAGGTCCTGGTGAGCTGCGACATGCTTGGCCTGAGTGGATTCCAGCCACGGTTCCTGAAAAAGTATGCCGATCTGCGCTCCACTGTCATTTCCGCGACACGCGACTACGTCCGCGAAGTTGGTGACGGGACCTTCCCCGATGCTGCTCATTCGCACGAATGACCAGCAGTCGAGATCGCAACGCGACAAAACGCTATGCTGGTCTTTGCTTTCTCCAAAGATAAATAAGCGAAGCCGTTCCTGCAAAGAAGACGTTCAGGATAAGCAGGAGAGAGAATCTCTTCGTCTGCCGAGGAGCTGGTTTGTCAAAGAGTGGTGCGGATTCACCGATAACGCCCTCTGCAACCGGCTCTTTACCCAGTCGGTTGAAAATGTGCGTACCCTTTGGCAAATCCACTCCGCTCATGTCAAACGTTCGTTCGTTTGGAAGAGAATTCACTGCTTTCCAGTCAAACTCGAACTTGACTGGAGCCTGCAATCCTCGCTCCATGGACCATGTTTCAGGAACCCAAACCCCGGAATTCTCTTTCCATGTTGTTGATATTGTATCGATGACTATCAAACGCGAGTTATCTGGATGTTCAGCATCGGGTGGTGGGCGAAAAAATCGCCTCACTTCTACGGGGGCGTACTGTTTCTTTTCGTCAACGGTAATCAATAGTGGCGCCTCTGCACCACTCTTGTCCGTATGAATCATGAGCAGTTTAACGAGACCGGTCGTCTTGTCACGTTCGAGTGATACCTTCTGATACATTCCAGGATTCAACCAGTACTTTGATTTACAGTCATCAAACGTGGCGCTGGTACAGATTTCACCCCATCCAACGATCCCGGCAATTCGAAAATCGACAGGGATCGCTTCAGGTACTTCTGTCATCCATGAAACGGGATAAATCGTGACCGAACCGGGACCAGAACGGGGTTCCTCATAAGAAATTCTTGACTCGTCGGTCATGAGAAGCTTCAGAGTTCTCGTCCCGCCGTCGACAGGCACAGTGTGCTCAAAAAAGACCTGATTATGAAGATAATTAAAGGCGTGACGATAAACGGAACCAGCAACCCAATCACTGGGCGCATCATTTGAAGTCTGATCCGCCGCAGTGAAAAACCGCACGACCGCCTCTCCTTGCTGAAGGCTTTCAATCCGATTGATCACGCCCTTGATCACGAAATTGACGCCATCACGGTCATGGTCCGCTGATAATGACATATCGACTTCATCGCCGCGACAAAATTGAAGCGATCCAACTAGCTGGATCGCAATCGCGATCAAGACGCATCTGGCAACCGCTGCATAATGGTGGTGAAACACACTCGTCGAACTCGCAACCGTTACCGTCAACACTTGCTCCATACTCATAAGAGGCGGTCCTCACCAGATTTGGATGGAACAAAAGAGTTCACGACTTCGGTTTTGGGCAATCAGGTCCAGCGGCCTCGCTAGGAGTGTACATCTGGTCCCATTGGAGATTTGTTTCTCCAAACTTGCCAGCTGCTTGTGTTACGCATATAAAAAAGCCAAGTGCAAACTGGCATCTGCATTGCTTCTGAACTACGCAGAAATCAGGCTCCCACACGGACGAACTATCCAGTCCAACAGCCTTTGCCACTGCCAGATTGTAATTAGCATTCCATTGATACCATCCTTCAAGTGCTGTCTGTGTACAATTCGCACCCACTACAAATGCGTTGCACGATGGCCCAACACTGCAGGACGTCTGCCCCAATTGAGCTGGTGTTACACAAGTCTGCTGTTCAGTCTTGTAACAACCGCCACGTATTTCTCCGAGTTGCGATTCACCAACCTGATGTGGCTCATTCGCCAGCAGAATCGTAAGTCCTAAAGACATGATCGATGAGAGACACAAAACAGATTTCATTCGATGATCCTTTCCTAGTTACTCCGAACGCAAATACAACTCGGCGATTACCGCTTGGCAACCAAATACCGTAGTTGACTTACTACGGAAAAAGCACTGAATGGCAAAACAAACACGTTAAACCAGAAAGCAAATGTGGCACGTCTACTATCGGATTCCGAGGGGAAGCACGACTCGGATCCAGGTGGCGCCGTAAGTAATGCGAAACCCGTTGCGCGTTCCAATGCACCTTCGCTCGTGTACTGCCTTCCGGCATCCCAAACAAACTGGTCGCCGTCACGTTTTGGGCACAATACGATGAAATGCCCCCGCTTGTCCTGTTCGGACAAGACATGTAAGATCACCGGATAAGGCCAGTCAGGCTTGGTTCCAGTAAATCGCATTCCAATAGTCGGCACACCGCGCGCGATGAGGAAATCCCGAATTGCCAGAAGAGAAACGCCATCAACGTGTTCACTCACATTTAGCTGATCTGCAATTGTCACAACTGATTCGTTCATGCCGTATGACTGCAAGACATAACGAATACACTGTGGCCCGCAAAGATTTGATCGCAATGGTGGCGAGTCAATGTCAGGGGTGTCTCCTGAGGCGACCGTAGCAAATAACATAACAACTGCGATCACCATTATTTGATTCGAGCGTGACAGTACCGTCAATTCCCCTTGAGGTGTCATTCAATCGTCTCCGCAGCAAATGGAACGGCGGCAATAATTTCTCCAGAAGCCTTGTTACGTAAGGAGATTGTTCCTGCGATTTTTCGCTGTCCTTCAACGCCCGCTAATGTTGTGGTTAAGCGCCAAACCCCGCTCCTCATTTCTTCCAGTACGGTTGTTGGTTGCGGATCATCGCTGCAAATCACTTCGAGTTCACGACGTTCCGGAGGCGGCTCGGACGATTGCCAGCGAACCAGAACTGTTCGCGATGTTTCGGCGTTTGTTGAAATTCTGCCAAAAAAAGCTCGCTTGGAGTAATTACAACGTCGGTCACCACTGTCGCAACAATCGGGATTTCAGAAACGAACTGCTGCGATAATGGGACTGCAGAGACGCGAAGGGTCGTCGCATGGTTTCCAGCGCTCAGTTGTTCAGCATTCGCAGTGACGATTACTCGCCAGGTTTGAATTCCATTGAGTGTTCCAATGGATTCAACTTTCGTGGTGACCCATTTCTGATTGTGTTCGACATTCAGGCAGTCCCACGCATCATTGGAGTAGTTTTCGACCTCGATTTCTTGAGTTTTTGCCATCCCGATTGGAAGGCCAGCGAAGTGCAAATTCCGTTTTTTAATTGAAAGCGGGCGGCGAACCTGCGCTGTAACAAGCAACTCGTATTCCGGACTCTCGTCTTCATCAAACAGGACTGTTACGACGCGTCTGTCATCCGCAAAATCCACGGGCGCCTTGTATGTCACCTCGATTGATTGCGCTGAGTGACGGGAGAGCACATTTGATTGTGGTTGCGCAATCGTACACGAACAATTCGTGACAATTCTTTTGATTGTCCAGTCTGTGTCTGTGTTGTTTTCGATGGTAAAGGAGTGGGTCAGCGTTTGGCCGGGAGCAACTCGTCCAAAATCGTAATTCAGTCGAGTTGTTTTCCTCGCGATGCGCTGCTCGTTTTCAAAAGATGGTTGTTTTGCAGATTCAGTGGGATGCATCACACCAACGGTGAATCGCCACCCCAACAGGATTGCGAAGGCAACAAGAAACACAGCCCACGTTAACTTAATGCAAAGTTGTTCACAGGATTGGCGGTGGCTGATTGCATTTGACGCAGGTCGCTTACTGTGGAGTTGCATGAAGCATCAGCGGTGCGTGAGCATGGTTGAGCGTGTGCACGATAATCATTGCAGGGCAATAATGCAACCATCACCTAGCGGAGCGAAGGTGATCGACGAAGCTGTATGCTGCTGCGGCGAGGCTGCGGATCGCAGCAGCGTTAATTAAGACACGTCGTGCTAGAACTCGGTCGGACTGGCGGGCGGCAATGCGATACTGAAGCGGGTTCCGCGACCGACTTCGCTTTCGCAGGTAATCAAGCCGCCATGAGCTTCCACGATCTTCTTGACCGTTGGCAGTCCCAGGCCACTGCCGGCTCGCTTGGTCGAATAAAAAGCGTCAAACATTCGGCTTTGGGTTTCTGCTGTCATCCCTCGGCCGTTATCGATGATGTCCAACATCACCTTGCCGTCTCGCTCGTATGTCTGTAATTCCAGAACGCCACCATTCAGCATCGCCTGCTGAGCGTTCCGCGACAGATTCATCAGAACCTGCCGCCACAGATTGACGTCCAGCTTTACGGGGGGAAGATTCGCCGCTAGATGCGGGCTGATATCAATTCCCTGCTCTGCCGCCTGGGGAGCATAGAACTCAATGAATTCCGCAACCGACTGGTTCAGATCTGCCGTCGAAAGCTTCAGCGTTCCGGCGCGGGCGAACTGCAGGAAGTCATCCAGAATCCGATTCAGTTGCTCACACTGACGCTTCACCATCGTCAGCTTGTTGAGAATCCGGCGATCGCGTGGTGAATCACACTCGCCAAGCTCTTCGCTGAGCAGATCCAGATTCAATCCGATGGTCGAAAGCGGATTGCGGATTTCATGAGCCAGGCCGCCTGCCAGGGTGGCGATTTCGGCATATTGAGCCTGCAATCGCTGATGATCATTGGCGAGGCTGCTGGTGTTGCTGGTGGCTTCGTCGGACATGATCTTCTCGGTTCGACCGTCCGTATCAACTGTGCCTCAACATGCAAAAAATCGGACGGGTCCAATGACCCGTCCGATGCAATTCATCGACAAAGTTCAACCAACGAACTATTCGTCGTCAGTCGATTCAGGAGCTGGCGCACCTTCCTGCTGCTCGGCCAGGACAGCCTTGCGAGACAGTTTGACGCGATTCTGATCATCGATGGCGATGACCTTCACCTGAATCCGCTCGCCGACCTTGCAGATGTCTGCAACAGACTTCACGAAGCCGGTGTCGAGTTCGCTGACGTGGCAGAGTCCATCTTTACCCGGAGCGATTTCGATGAAGGCACCGAAATCCTTGATCGAGCTGACCGTTCCGTTGTAGACGCGACCGACCTTGATTTCTTCGGTCATCGCTTCGACTCGTGCCAGTGCGTCGTCCGCACCTTCGCTCTTTTCACACGAGATCATCACGGTACCGTCGTCGGCGATATCGATGGTTGCGCCGGTTTCTTCCTGAATGGCACGAATGGTCTTTCCGCCGGGGCCAATCAACAGGCCGATCTTGGCGGGATCGATCTTCGTTCGCAGCAACCGCGGAGCATTGGACGAAATCTCTGACCGTGGTCGGCGAATTCCGGTGAGCATCGTCTTCAGGAGTTCGATGCGAGCCTTGCGGGCCTGCTCGAGCGTCTTACGGATGATCTCTTCGCTGATGCCAGCGATCTTCAGGTCGAGCTGAATCCCGGTGACACCCTTCTGGGTTCCGGCAACCTTGAAGTCCATGTCGCCGAAGTGGTCTTCGTCGCCCATGATGTCCGTCAGCAGTTCAAAGCGATCTTGTTCTTTCACCAGACCGATCGAAATCCCTGCGACGGGCTGAGTGATTGGCACACCAGCGTCCATCAACGACAGCGTGGCACTGCAGACCGAGGCCATCGAACTGCTACCGTTCGATTCCATGATGTCCGAGATCACGCGGATCGTGTATGGGAACTTTTCTTCAGTCGGGATGACAGATGCAACGGATCGTTCAGCGAGGGCACCGTGACCAATTTCACGACGTCCAGGGCCACGAATCGGACGGACTTCACCGACCGAGTATGATGGGAAATTGTAGTCGAGCATGAATCGCTTCATGTACTCATCAAACAATCCGTCAACCCGCTGCGTATCGCGAGCGGTTCCCAGAGTGACCGTGGCGAGCGACTGAGTTTCACCGCGAGTGAACAAAGCCGAACCGTGAACGCGTGGCAAAACGCTGACTGAGCAAGAAACCGCTCGCAGATCTTCCGGTCGACGACCATCCAGACGCTGCTTCTTGTTCAGAATCAGATCGCGAACGACGCGTGATTCGAGGTTCGAGAATGCGGCGCTGAATTGATCACGAGTCCAGCCTTCTGGTGTCGTGGCGGCATCTTCAGGGAAGAACTCAGCAATCAAAGCGGCCTTCAGTTCGCTGCGGGCATCACGGCGTTCAGCCTTGATCCCGGCGACCTTCGCTTCTTCCATCCGAGCGTATGCCTTCTGACGCAAGACGGCGTCAAACGGATTGGCTTCCGGTGCTGGAAGAGCAAACTTTCCACGTCCGACCTTCTGCACGAACTCTTCCTGCAACTGACAGAGTTCCGCGATCGCCCGGTGAGCGAACATGATCGCGTCGGCCATCTGATCTTCAGGTAGCTGATGACCGAATCCTTCAATCATCAGAACCGAGTCGCGGCTACCTGCAACGACCAGATCCAGTCGACTGGTTGTCAGTTCGGTGCGAGTCGGCATCAGGATGAACTGCTCATCGATCATCCCCACACGGACGGCTGCGATCGGCCCCTGAAATGGAACCGGGGCGATGCTCAGTGCAGCACTCGCCCCGATAATTGACAGTACGTCCGGATCGTTTTCGGAATCAACGGACAGCACGTTCGACATGACTTGAACTTCTTCGACGTACCCTTCGGGGAAGAGTGGGCGAATCGGTCGGTCGGTCAAACGGCTGGTGAGGATTTCCTTGGTGGTTGGTCGACCTTCTCGCTTGATGAATCCGCCGGGGAATTTTCCGGCTGCGGCAGATCGCTCACGGTAATCACAAGTCAGCGGGAAAAAATCGGTCCCAGGTCGGGAGGGGCCATTTTGAGCTGCTACGAAGACAACCGTATCACCAAATCGAACCAGTACCGCACCCGCTGCCTGCTTTGCCATTTCACCGGTGGTCAGGCTGATGGTCCGCCCGGCGAATTCTCTTTCAACAGTTACTTTCACTATGTGTTTTCCTACAAAGAATGGAAAAAGGGTTGCCCGCAGAACGCGTCAGCAACCGAGATTTCGAATTGGGCTGGGTCAATCCCGTGATCGGGACGATCAATGACAGCCAGCCCATTCAGAAACTCGCGGCGCGAGACCCATCTCGCAGCCGCAAATTCATGGGCAGCAACTACTTCCGCAAGCCCAGTCGTCCGATAACTTCCGTATATCGGCTCTTCGCATGGTTCTCGAGATAGTTCAACAACTTGCGACGCTTGCTGACAAGCATCAGCAAACCGCGGCGTCCAGCATGATCCTTGACGTGCCCCTTCAGGTGTTCCGTCAATTGAGCAATGCGCGACGACAGGACCGCGATCTGAACTTCTGGCGAACCGGTATCGACGTCTCCGCGTCGATACTCACTAATCAACTCCGACTTTCGCTCTTTCGTAATCGACATCTAAAATTCTAGCCTCAACTTCTTGCCGGCAAACCGGTTCCGCTGAATGAATCCGTATTCGAGCGGGTGTCCAAGTCCCCAGCGACCTTCGCTTAAACACTCTACAACAGTCAAGAGTTTATCACTCTGTACCAAAGTTGCAACGGTCGGCAGGTTTCCGGCAGGGCAGATGCCTATTTGAGCTGGTTAGGAGCAGGGTGGAACAAGTGGCACTCAACGTGGGTAACGATAATTATGGGTGAAATCGTGACACGTGGTGTAATAATCTTGATCGCGAAGCGATCGCAGAACGTAGCCGGGGGTTGCAGCGAAGCGGAAATGCCCGGGATCAAGCAAGTGCGTCGTGAGCTCGGTAAGATCGCCCCGTTGAGCACTCGTCGTCGAAGGCCAACATGGGCGGATGAGGTGGATCGTATTCGCACGACGATCAAAGAGTCTGCCGACCTGACATTGTCGGAGTTGAAGGCACGCTTGCAGACAACGCTGAGCGTGACCACACTTTGCCGCGCTCTAAAGCGTTTGAAGCTGCCGTTAAAAAAGTCCAGATGCCATCAGAACAGAACCGCCCCGACGTCGCTGAACGGCGTGCACATTGGCGTGTCTGGCAGACAAGCCACTTGCCCCCTTACAGCCCAGATCTGAATCCCATCGAAACCGTCTTTTCCAAGTTCAAATGGTTGGTACGACCACAATCTCGACGCACCGTTGATGCACTTTGAGCCCTCTGCGGAAACCTCACCCAACAGATCCAAGAAGCGGAATGCCGAAACCACTTTAGGCACTCTGGATACCGCTACACTTAACTGAGATGCGATCTAGCCGCTGCCCGCGAGACGCCGCACTCAAGTTGGACGCGATCCAAGAACTCGTGATCTGCAACAACTGTATTCGCGTTCTGGTATAACGGATGACGACGGGCGAGTCCGAACGCCTGCGCACCATGAACCGACAGCAAGGGGTGACTCGATGAACAGCCAGTCTGGAACTGTGGGCTACAAAAACATTCTCGTCGCGACCGATTTTTCCAAGCATGCCGAAGCGGCATTTAAACAGGCAATCTGGCTCGCTCGACGAAACGGTGCGAAGATTACTCTCGTTCATACCATTCCAGATATGCGGCAGGCGGTCAGTTCCGCTTCCTATCAGGCTCGAGTAAGCCTGCTGTACGAGGATGGCAGCCTCTTTCAGCAGGAGATCCGCCAGACGTCCGAAACGCAGATGCGCCAACTCATCGAATCGCTCGGTGCAGGCGATCTGGCAATCCAGTTCGAAACGCTGCTCGGTGTCCCATATTCGCAGATTACAATGGCGGTTCAAAAGTCGGGTTACGATCTCGTGCTGGCGGGAACACGTGGACTTGCGACGTGGCAGCAGTTTTTTGTGGGAAGTACAGCGAATCGATTGATCCGGACGTGCCCCTCATCAGTGTGGATTGCAAAGTCCGAACATGTGGGGCCACCTCAATCTGTCCTGGCTGCAACTGACTTTTCCGAAGTCAGTCGCCGCGCTGTTTTTGAAGGGCTTGAGATTGCCCGACGAGCATCGGCGGAATTTCATCTGCTGCACATCATCGATTCTGCAGACGTTCCCGAAGACCTCATCGCAAAGGTTCCGGAATCGCACTCGTTGCGCGACGAAATCAATGAGGCCGCCAGGGAGCATCTCGACCAGTTTGTTGCGTCCTTGGGTATTGATTCCATGGGTGTACACAAGCACCTATCCTTCGGAGTCCCCTGGCAGGAAGTCAGTCGGCTGGCCAGACACCTGAACATTGACCTGATCTCAATCGGAACGATAGGACGAAGCGGAATCCCCGGAGTATTTCTCGGGAACACTGCAGAAAAAGTCTTAACGTCCTGCGATTGCAGTATCCTCACAGTTAAGCCTGAGGGGTTCATTTCGCCAATCACTTCCTGAGTGGCTAGCCACGTGATCGTCCCCGGTGCCGCCCAACGCAGGTAACGATATTTGCGGTGCGCCTGGGTGCTGTCGGAATGGAGGCCACAGGAAAAGGACTGGGTGGCGCTATCGTCGGGATGAGAGTCCATGCACCAACTCGCTGGTCACCCTACCTCGGCGTCTCTGCTGCAACAGGAATCAGTGGCTTCGGGACGACAATTGCCGACCACAGTTATACCGACAGCAGTGGACATCATGTCTGGAAAGGAGATACGGTCAACACCACGGATTGGATGGGAGCAGTCGTCCCCGAAGCTGGAATGTCGTACTGGCTGACATCGCGAACCCGGATTGGCTGATCACCGCGCGTGGTACAAACGTGTGATCTCGGATATTCTTCCGATGGCCAGCATGCGAATTTGAAGCGATGACTTTCACTCGAGTTGCTGGTGGCGAGAAAATGGGATCAAGCTGATCAGGGGCCGGGTCTCTTTTCTCGAGATGATGATTCGCTGGAACAAATGTTGAGTTGAGGAAACTGACCTCATTAGGAAGTCGAGACGATGTTCTGCCCCAAAGTGTCTGCCATCGAAACGGCGTTTCGCCAGAAGTTCTCCTCGTCGGCACAACTTTTCGAGCGTGCGAAAAAACTCTTTCCCAGCGGCGTGACTCACGATGGTCGATACCTGGAACCGTTCCCTGTCTATGTGACGAATGGTATCGGATCAAAAAAGTTCTCGTCCGAAGGGGTTCCGATTATCGACTATTGGGTAGGGCATGGTTCGTTACTGCTGGGGCACGGGTATCCGGCGGTTGTCGAAGCTGTGCAACGGCAGATGGCATTGGGAACGCACTATTCCGCCTGCCATGAACTTGAACTCGAATGGGGCGAGCGAGTTCAGAAAATGATTCCGTCGGCTGAGCGGTTGCGGTTCACCAATAGCGGTACCGAAGCGACCCTGATGGCCATGCGAGTAGCTCGAATCGTGACGGGGCGCGAGAAGGTCGTAAAGTTCATCGGGCATTTTCACGGCTGGCACGATTCACTCGTGCTGGCTGCTTATGCTCCGTATAACCCTGCCGACTGGTCGATGCCGGGGGTAACGATGGGCGTTCAAAATGATGTTCTTGCCATCGCCCCGAACGATCTTGACCTGGTGGAGCAAACGTTCATCGAACATCGTCCCGCCTGCTGCATCATCGAAGGGACCGGGGGACACTGGGGACTGGTCCCTGTTCAGGGGAAATTCCTGACGGGGCTGAGAGAACTGTGCACCCGGCACGGCGTGCTGCTGATTTTCGATGAAGTCATTTCCGGTTTTCGCGTGCATCCTGGAGGATCGCAGGCTCATTACGGCGTTACGCCAGATATGACGACACTCGCGAAGATTCTGGCAGGCGGGCTTCCCGGGGGAGCACTGGTAGGGCGAGCAGACCTGCTCGACGTCATCGCGTTCGGCAATCGACGTGGGAAAAAGATGAAACATCCTGGAACCTATAATGGCAATCCGCTTTCGGCCGCTGCAGGCTGTGCAGCACTGGATGCGATTGCTGACGGTGCAGTGTGTCGTCAGGCCAATGACCTGGCCCGCGATCTGCGGCGTCGACTGAACGAACTCTTCACGCGACGTAACGCTCCGTGTGTGGCATATGGCGAATTCTCGATGATTCACATCCTGCCAAACTACGACGGGCCGCGTCCGCAGAATGATGACTTCATTCCGTGCGGTGGAGACTATCGCCTGCTCGACGGAGAACAGCCCGCAGCGTTGAAACATGCGTTTCGTTGTGCACTGCTACTGGGAGGGGTCGACTGGTTCGGCTGGAGCGGGATGACTTCTTCTACGCATACTGCTGAGGATCTCGATACGACAGTCGCTGCGTTCGACAAGGCGCTGGATTTGCTGGTCACTGCCTAGTCCGGGTGCCGCACAGAACCGGAAACAGAGTTTCCTGTCGTGGTCTGGAAGGAATACCAATGTCCGAACTGACTCATTTTGACGAACATGGATCCAGTCGCATGGTCGATGTGACTGCGAAAGAGGTGACCCACCGCCATGCGCGAGCCGAAAACTATGTCGTCATGCAACCGGAAACTCTCAAGCTGATTCTCGAACATGGCGTCAAGAAGGGTGATGTTCTGGAGGTCGCTCGACTCGCGGGAATCATGGCAACCAAAAGAACTGCAGACCTGATTCCTCTCTGTCATCCACTCGGCATTGATGGTGCCGATGTCGCACTGACGCCGATCGAACCTGACACGGTTCGGATCGAAGCCTCAGTCCGAGTTCACGGTCGAACGGGAGTTGAGATGGAAGCACTCACCGCCGTGACCGTCGCGGGTTTAACGATTTACGATATGTGTAAGGCTGTTGATCGTGGGATGACACTGGGACCAGCCCGATTGCTGGAAAAGTCGGGAGGTAAAAGTGGTCACTACCTGGCGCAGCCGTAATGGATGCACTTCATCTGGCGAGAGCGGGTCACATGTCCGTGTCGCGCGGAACATGGATTCGACGCTGCAGTATGATGTCCGCGAGGCGTAGGGAAATCGCCTTTTTGAAGCTGGGCGGGATAGAAGGCTCGGTCGTGAACTCAAGAAGAAGAGGCGGACAAGATTGTCCGCCCTACGTGCCGGAGGCGCTACTTGTCTCATGCTGCCCAGTTTCAAAAAGGCATTGGCCAACCGCGGGATGCCACAATTACGTTGAATACGCTCTATTGAGGCGATGACCCGCCTCCCATTTCAACCTGCTGCAGATATCGCCAGAGAATATTTCGTTTGCGCTGCGACATTTCCCGCGTGATCGGCATGTACAGTGTGGATTCGAAAATATCGAGAGCCGTTGCTCGACGGAATTGTCCGCTCGCACCGTCAACGGCCTGCTTATTCCGGAGGTCAATAACGAGTGACATCACTGGGTAGACCAGGTCATAGACTTTCAGGACATTCTCATAAACAACGCTCCAGGGAATGACAACGCCCGGTTGGTCAAATTTCGCCAACGAATCGTCCCAGGGCAGGTTGCGGATGTTCGAGAACGACATGCTCACCTGAAGATTCGAGGGGAATACTGCAGCTATGGAACTCGGGTGAACCTGATAACAGAGTGCCCCGGTTCCTGCCATTGCGGGCGATACCTGAAACGTTGCGACGCCATTGACGACTGGAATAGTCGCGATGAAACCTGTACTAACGGGCAACGCCGTTCCCCCTGTATCCGTCAATCGGAATGACGCATCTGCGGCGGCGGTAATCAGCGAACCATTGAAATACTGAGCAATGGAAATGTTCAGGTCAGTTCGTGTGGTAACGGATCCACGGTCTTGAACAGTAAGCTGGACTGGAGTTGTCTGGCCCTCGTCCAGGTAAATACTCTTGGAGTCGGTTACGACTTCCAAAGGGCGCTCTTTTAGAAGCACTGTTGCAGAAGGTCCTGCGGTCACTTCCAGAATTCCATTCTTCAGTGCGCCGGCCCCCTTCTTGAAGGGAACCGTCAAAACTCCACCAGTGGATACGTACGCTTCACGATTGTAGGTGGCATACGGAATGGGATCGCCGAGAGGCGTCACCTTCGCGGTGTCAGTGTTATCACGGGCTTGAAGTTGAATACTTCCAAGATCCGCCTTCACCAGTTGCTGATTGACTTCCGGAACGGCATTGATGAAGTCGAGAGTGATTTTGCCGGAATCCCCGGTGGCGTCAAATTCGACTCGGAACTGTGACGGTCCAAGCGTTGCTGTCGGAGTGCTCGCGGCCTCAGCAGCGGCGCTTGCCTGCAGTTTTGCTTGCTGCCGAGTGAGCAACGTCTTGCTGCCTGCAGGCGCAGCTGGAATCGCCACGGGGACTGCCGCTGGAGTTGTCGGAGTTTGTATTGGAACACTCGCTTTGGGGACTGGGTTCAGCACGCTGCCAGAGGGACCCGTCTGGATGCTACCATTGTTCCAGACCCCGACGTTGCCGAGCAGTGCACTGTACGCGGGATTGCGTCCTGTGAATCCCTGTTCGTACGCAGCCTGCAATTCCTCGAACGTCGTGATCGATTTTCCGTTAAACTTGCAGTTCGTGAAGTACTGGGTTCGATAGCTGACGAAGCGAATAACAAGTCCTGCAGCATCACTGGCATCGACCGCCTTTTTGAGTGCCGCAAGAGCCGGTGAGCTTGAAAGCCCATTCCAGGTCAGTTGATCCTTAGGAAACGCGGTCTGCCAGACGACGCCCATTTTCCCCGCGATCATGGCTTGATTGTCGAGGTTCAGATTCCTCGCAAAAAAGAAGTCGCGGTCACTGAAGCGGTCAACGCGTTTACCAGTGACGCCGACCTGATTGTCCCCGATCTGAAAACTGTCAAAAAACAACTGGGATGATGTGGCGCCATACGGATCGACATCCACCAATCGCGCCGGAGGATTCTTGCCGTCGCTCCAGACCAAACCCAGAATCAGAGTCGGTTTGCCGAGTAGTGGATCCGATGCCACCGTCCCGGATTGTAATTGAATCGATGAGATCGTCGTGTCGACAAACCGCACCGCATGGTCACCGTAAAGGTTCCAGTTCCCCTGGTCGGTGACCTGGCTTTTCAACGTCCCGAGATAGTCATCACGAGTGGCATTGGGCGGGACAGGAGCAGCCGTTGTCGAATCGTAATAGGTGTCGTAGTTGTTCGTCGTATCCGGATTCCATTCCGTCTTACCGCTAAACGTGATTCGTGGCAGGCTGAGGATACTCATGAAAACACTCCTGTCGAAGTGATGGATCAACAGATGAAGTCAATCTGGTGAATCGAGTTACTGTTTCGATTTGGCGCGACGCAGAGACCAGGCGAAGTCCATCGAAACGAATGGAGCCAGGTCTGGGCTTTCCCCCACGTTATACGGCGGGGTCACCCCAACTTCGACAAAGCTTTTGCGCAGCAAATCCTCGGGATTTTCCGGCAGTTTTTTGGCGATAGAAGCGATCGAATGACAAGTAATACATGAACTACGCGACTGGAATGCCGATTCGATCTGCGTGTTCGCCAGCAACGATCCCCCTTTGCCGGGGTCGCTGTTGTTGACGGATGTCCCATCGACAGGTCCGCTGGGATTGGACATGAAGCTCGTTTGGACCCCCACCAATTCGTAGTTGGCAAACTTGGTACCAGCCAGCAACTTCTGCATCTTCGAATTGACTTCCTGGACTTTCGCTGGGATCGGATTTGTTCGTTTGGCTTTCGTCCAGGTGCCGTTGTCGACTTGCTCGAATGTGATCCAGACCCATGTGGGAAGATCTTTCGAAATGATGTGCAGACCAGTCAGCCCCATCAGTCCGGTTCGCCATTTCACAAAATTGCCATCGTCATCAAGTTCAGCCCAATACGCAGGAGCCGTGAAATACCGCGCAATCTTCGCCTGATCTTTTTCAGGATCGAGCCAGCGCCATGACGCTTTGACTTCCATTGCCGTCCATGGGAAATCAATCTTGGGGATTGGTCCTGATCCCGCGGCCACGGCAATCTGACCCTGCACGTTGTAGAGTTCGTTTGTGCGAATGTAGTCGAAAACCGATTTATTCTGAAAAACGTTGTAGAGGGTGGTCTCTCCAGAATCATCCTTAGTTGGGAAGCCATCTACCTGAATGCTTTCAGTCATCCGTTGCCACATCGGCCCACTGTCCGAGGCCGGGGGAGTTATGGCGGCGACAGCGGGCGGAACAACCGGTGGCGTATTCCAATCTGGTGGCTCTGCTCCCTTTTCCAGAAAGACCTCGGCAACATTCTTCCAGGTTTCCCAAACGACAGGGCCAGCATCGCCCGGCTTCTTCGCGGGATCCGGGACGCCACGCTCGTCCGCCTTTGCTGGCCAGTTGGTATAGAGAAACATCGCCCAGCCGAAGTCGAGCGGGGCATTCCCCAAAACCTTCGCGGATGCCTCTGAATCCTGTTCCAGTTTCGAAATCTCTGCCAGAGTCGGCAGAACATCCCCCTTGGGTTTCGAGCCAGGAGGATGGGGGTCTGTCGGCTTCTTGGGAGTCGGATTCTTGGACGAATCTGACGTCGAGGGCTTCTGATTGGGCTGATTACAGCCGGAAATGACTAGTGCAATAATCACTGTGGCGAGTGAAAGAGACGCAAACAACCGGATCATAAATGAACCTCAACAATTGCGGCTTATGCATCGTAATCAGAGTTGCAGGAGATGCGTAACGATACGCATCCGGCACGATTGTGGCTGCAATTTGACCCAAAATCAACCAACATGCGTGTTGTTTTGTTTGCTTCGCATTACGCAACTTGATTTGAAATCATCGCTGCGACGCGTTCATTGTGTCTCTTTTTGTTGCAATCCTGCAGAACCTGCGCGGTCGATCGCTGATGGAAACGATGTATTCCGGGGTTCTAAGGGCGCGAAGAATCGTCACCGCCTGCGGAAAGGGCTGGACTTGTCACTCGGAAGCGAATCTGTAGCCGACACCCTGCTCAGTCAGAATGTACCGCGGGCGGGCGGGATCGGATTCCAGCTTTCTGCGCAAGCTGGCGACGAAGACTCGCAGGTAGTGGTATTCCTGTGAATCCAGCGGTCCCCAGACTTCTCGCAACAGGAATCGATGGGTCAAGACATTGCCGGCGTGTTTCAGCATCGTCACCAGCAGTTTGTACTCCAGCGGTGTCAGGTGAACTTGCTCCGACTTGACCAAGACCGTCCGTGCCGCGAGATCAACTTTCAAGTCTCCGATCGAGATTGTCGTTGCTTCCGTTCCGACACGGTTCGCGTGACGAAGAGCGGTTCGCATGCGAGCCATCAATTCGCCAGTGCCAAATGGCTTGGTGACGTAGTCGTCCGCACCATTATCCAGGGCTTTGATCTTTTGCGTTTCCTGATCACGGGCGGACAGGATAATGATCGGTGCTGTAAGCCATTCCCTCAACCGCTGCAGAACGTCCTGACCGTCCATGTCGGGCAATCCCAGATCGAGAATGACCAGATCCGGCGGCTGACTGGTCGCCAGACGCAGTCCCTCTTCCCCCGAAGACGCCTCAACGAAGTGATATCCCTCGTTCGCCAATAAGGCTCGCAGGAATCGACGAATCGGCAGTTCGTCTTCGATCACGAGAATGCTAGGTTCGCCTTGTTTCATGGCGCTATTCTACCACAATGTGCGGAGAATCCTTCAGGATCGGCAGTCGAATAATGAATTCGGCTCCTCCACTCTGACGGTTTGCCGCCGTGATGTCTCCTCCGTGGGCCTTCACGATCGCCCGGCAGATGGCCAGTCCCAGTCCGCTGCCGCGCCCCCCATCGGCACTCGGGGTTGCACGATAAAACTTGTCAAAGATTCTTTCGACAGACTCCGGCGGAAGACCATGACCATTGTCGGCCACGGCAATCCGTAAGGTTTCGCCATCGACCGCTGCCGTGATCTGGATGCGAGACCCTGTCGGTGTATGACGAGCGGCATTTTCGGTCAGGTTAACGAAGACCTGTTCCATCAGCAGGCCATCCAGATACATCAGCGGCAGATCCGAAGCGAGTCGAACCTCGACCGCGTGACCTGCCAGCTCACGTGCCGTTCGATGGAGTGCTGATCCGATGATTTCCTCGAGCACGTGCCACTGCTTATTTGGAGAAGCAGCACCCGCGTCGAGCTTTGACATCTGAAGGATGTTTTCGAGCAAGCGGTTCAGCCGTGTCGCTTCTTCCACAACTGTTTCCAGCAGTTGCCGCCGAGTAACATCATCCAGTGTCGTCACTTCCAGCAAGCTGCTGCTTGCCCCCGAAATCGCAGCCAATGGAGTCTTCAGATCGTGTGACACACTGCTCAGCAGACTGCTGCGGATCTGTTCGGTTTCGGCCTGGACGCGAGCATCGGCAGCATCGATTGCCAGTTGATCTCGCTCCAAGGCGAGTGCCAACTGGTTGGCACAGGCTTCCAGCAGTCGGCGCTGAGTCGGTTCCACAAGCCGCTCAGGATCAGGCGCACTGATGGCGATAACGCCGTGGGTCTGCTGAGATCCCACGAGTGGCAGAAACAGCGCCGTTGCGCTGGGAAGTGTATTCGTTCCAGCCCCCGCAATCTGATCGTGTTCGGCGACCCAGTGTGCCACAGACTCATTGACAGCATGCCGCGCAATGGTTGAATCGCGACCGAACACAAGTTCCAGCGATTCCGTTGAGCGACGCAAATAGACAGCAACTTCGCCCGCAAGCATCTCGGCGATTTTTTCTCCTGCAGCACTGGCGAGAAAGGCACGACCACAGAGCGAACTGAGTTGCTTCCCCAATTCATAAAGTGCCGAAGTTTGCCGCTCACGCTGGCGAGTACTTTCGACCTGGGCTCGCAGTCGCGACGTGAGCGTACTGATCACCAGTCCAATTGTCAGCATGACAGCAAACGTCACGGAGTACTGGGCATCGGAAATGGCAAAATTGTAAAACGGCGGAACAAAGAAAAAATCAAACGCCAGCACTGCCAGCATACTTCCCAAGACCGCAGGCCCGCGGCCGTATCGGAATGCAGTCCATGCAACCGAAGCCAGAAACAGCATGACCGTATTGGCTTCGGCATCGGCGAACCTGAGGTATCGCAGCGCATAGGCCAGGCAGGCCGTCGCCATGATAAATGCCACTGATTTGACATACGGAACGTAATTGCCCGTTGTGCGTTTTCGCTTGATCGCAGGCGATTCTTTTTGATCTTCCTGTCCATGAATCACATAGACATCAATCTCGCCGCTTTGTTCCAGAACTTCATCGACGACTGTTCCGAAGATCAGTCGACGCCATCGCGGCTGGTGTGTCTTGCCGATCAGAATCTTGGTGACGTTTCGAGCTCGAGCAAATTCAAGCAGCGTTTCGGTGATGTTCTGACCCGCCAGAGTGACCGTTTCGGCTCCCAGTCGTTCTGCCAGCCGAAAGTGCTGGGCGATCTGCTGTTTGGCGGGAGAGTTTGACGATTCACCTGTCAGGTCGATCGAAACAGCGAGCCAGGGAGCTTCGAGGGCTGCGGCCATACGCTTTGCCGTTCGAATGACTCGACCGGTGGTCGGGCTCGGTCCAACACAGACCAGCAATCGTTCGGCCGTCGCCCAGGGATGAGTGACAGCTTTTTCACGGCGGATCGATTCGACATCCGTATGAATCCGCCTGGCCGCCTGTCGTAGCGAGAGTTCTCGCAGCGCAGTCAGATTCGCCTTCTGGAAAAAGCTCTGAATTGCTCGTTGAACCTGTTCTGGCAGGTAGATCTTGCCCGCTTTCAACCGCGTCAGAAGTTCCTCCGGCGTAATGTCGACCAGTTCCAGATCGGTTGCCATATCGAAGACGTGGTCTGGAATCGTTTCCCGTACCGTGACCCCCGTAATCTGCCCGATGATGTCGTTCAGACTTTCGATGTGTTGCACATTCAGCGTCGACCAGACGTCGATTCCCGCCGCAAGCAGTTCTTCGACATCCTGCCATCGCTTTTCATGAGTTGAACCGACCGCATTCGAATGCGCCAGTTCGTCGACCACGATCAGATCGGGATGTCGAGCCAGTGCGGCTTGAACATCAAACTCGCGCAGCGTGACCCCTCGATAAGAGATTTCCCGCGGAGAGAGGCTTTCCAAACCCGCCAGCAATGCGAGTGTTTCCGGACGTGCGTGCGGTTCTACATATCCAATGACGACATCACGTCCCTGGTGAGCTTCCTTTTGAGCCGACTCCAGCATCGCATACGTCTTGCCGACCCCCGCTGCGTAGCCGAAGAAGATTCTCAGCGCTCCCCGTACCTGGCTGGTCTCTTCCGCTTTGATTCTGGCCAGCAGAGCATCAGGACTCGGTCGATCATCCGTCGACATTTGTTTCAATTTCCACGTTGCTGTTGATCGAGCGCCAGATTCAAGCGGAGAACGTTCACGCGAAGTTCTCCAAGGATGCCCAGTTGTCGATGTTCGGTATTGATTCGAGTCAGTTCCCTCACGCTGGCCGCAGACATTCTCCTCGATTCGGCGACTCTTGGCACCTGATATTCTGCCGCCGCCAGACTGATATGCGGATCGAGGCCGCTTCCGGACGACGTCACCAGGTCGATCGGAACCGGAGTCTCGTCGTGTCTGCCTGCTTGAAGTTGTGAAATGCGACCTTCTGCAGCCGTCTTCAATCCGGGATGGAGTGGTCCAAAGTTCGAACCACTCGACGATGCCGCGTTGTACGCCGTGGGACTCGTCGCCGACAACCGCCCCCAGAAGTATTCGGGCTTCGTAAACGGCTGGCCAATGAACTCTGAACCGATGACCTGGTTGCCCTGCCTCAGCAGACTTCCATTTGCCTGGTGCGGAAACACCACCTGAGCTACCACAGTCACGACGAGCGGGTAGACGCCCCCCGTAAGAATTGTCAGTGCGAACAGCATCAGTGACGCGGTGCGAAGTTGTTGGAACATGATTTGTCTTTCGGATTCCCGTTGAAAATGTTTTTTATCGGCATTTTTTGCGAAGGTCGTGTCGCTCAAGTTCCCGAGTTAGCCGAGTCCCAGTGCCAGCAGGACGTCAATCGCCTTGATGCCGATAAACGGCACGATTAACCCACCGCATCCGTAAATGAGTAGATTATTCCGCAACAATTGAGCCGCTCCGACGGGACGATAGGTCACTCCTTTGAGAGCCAGCGGAACCAGCGCGACGATGATCAATGCGTTAAAAATCACTGCAGAAAGTATTGCTGTGGCAGGCGACGACAGATGCATCAGGTCGAGTCCGTTCAGGCTCGGGTACGTGGCTGCGAAGGCGGCGGGCAGGATCGCAAAGTACTTGGCGATGTCGTTGGCAATACTGAACGTCGTCAGTGAACCGCGCGTCATCAGTAACTGCTTGCCGATATTCACGATCTCGATCAGCTTCGTCGGGTTAGAATCCAGGTCCACCATGTTCCCGGCTTCTTTCGCAGCCTGCGTCCCGCTGTTCATTGCGACAGCGACATCTGCTTGAGCCAGAGCCGGGGCGTCGTTAGTGCCGTCACCTGTCATAGCGACCAGTCGACCACCTTTCTGATACTCACGAATCAGCGCCAGCTTGGCTTCCGGCGTGGCTTCGGCCAGGAAGTCGTCGACACCCGCTTCAGCAGCGATGGCTGCGGCTGTCAGGGGATTGTCACCGGTGATCATGACAGTCTTGATCCCCATCTGCCGGAGTTCTGTAAATCGCTCCTTGATCCCTCCTTTGACAATATCCTTCAGTTCGATCGCCCCCAGAACTTTTGAGTCACGACAGACGACCAGTGGAGTCGCCCCCGATTTGGCGATTTGCTAGACTGTTGTCCGCACATCTTCAGGCAAAAAACCACCAAGGTCTCGCACATACGCTTCGATCGCTTCCGCCGCACCTTTACGAATTTCGTGACCATCCAGCGTCACACCGCTCATACGAGTCTTCGCAGAAAATGGCACGAAGTGAGGTTTAATCTGCTCCAGTTCGCGGCCTCGCAACCCATGCTGATGCTTCGCGAGAACCGCGATGCTGCGACCTTCTGCTGTTTCGTCAGCCATCGATGCCAGATGAGCCGCTTCCGCCAGATCCCGATCATTGCCCCCGTTCGCAGGGATGAAGCGAGTTGCCTGCCGATTGCCCAGAGTGATCGTGCCAGTTTTATCGAGCAGCAGGACGTCGATATCCCCGGCGGCTTCGACGGCACGGCCTGACATCGCAATCACATTCGCCTGACTGAGGCGATTCATTCCCGCAATTCCAATGGCCGAAAGCAATGCTCCGATTGTCGTCGGTGCCAGGCAGACGAAGAGTGCAACCAGAACGATCATACTGATCGGACTGCCCTGCCCCGAAGCTCGCACGCTGAAGACGGAATAGGGCAGCAGAGTAGCGACGACCAGCAGAAAGATCAGTGTCAGTGCCGCCAGCAAGATCGCCAACGCGATCTCATTCGGGGTTTTCTGCCGTTTGGCCCCCTCAACCATCGCGATCATGCGATCCAGAAAGGTCTGGCCGGGTAGTGCTTTGACTTCGATGATCAACCAGTCGGAAATGACACGCGTGCCGCCTGTCACTGAGCTGCGGTCTCCTCCGCTCTCGCGAACGACAGGAGCACTCTCTCCTGTGATCGCACTTTCATCCACAGATGCGACCCCCTCGATTACTTCGCCATCAAGTGGAATCGTTTCGCCCGCCTTCACGATGACGACATCGCCGATCTGCAGGTCGGTTGCCGATACTGCTGTCGCCGAACGGTCGCTGGGGTTTGAAAGTTTGTGAGCGACGACGGTTGTTCGACTCTGCTTCAACGAATCGGCCTGAGCCTTTCCGTGACCTTCGGCAATGGCTTCGGCAAAATTGGCAAACAGCACTGTGATCCATAACCAGGTCGCAATGGCCAGCACAAACCAAGGCGACTCACTGGCAGAAGGACTGAACGAATTCAGCCAGAGAGCCGAAGTCAGGATGCTGCCGACGTAAACCGCAAACATCACCGGATTACGCAATTGAACTCGCGGGTCGAGCTTCACAAATGAAGCCGTTATCGCCTGTTGCAGAATCGTGCCATTCAGAAAGTAATTCGATTTCGACATGATCTGTTCCTGTTCGCATCGGTGCGTTCGATGTTCTGTAAAGGCTCCGACGTTGTTAGTTCGTGATGACCGCTACGTGATGCGGCTCAACGTTTATCGCTGAATCAGCAGATGTTCGACGATCGGACCCAGTGCCAGTGCGGGAAAGAAACTCAACGCGCCCACCACAATCACGACTGACACGAGTAGCATTACGAAGAGCGGTGTATGAGTCGGCAGCGTTCCTGCTCCGACCGGAATTGTCTTTTTGGCTGCCAGCGAACCTGCGATGGCAAGGACAGGAAGCATCACCCAGAACCGGCCGATCAGCATCGCGGCACCGAGCATTCCATTGTAGAAGGGCGTGTTCGCTCCCAGTCCCGCGAACGCACTGCCATTGTTGTTACCTGCCGAGGAGAACGCGTAAAGAACCTCGCTGAATCCATGCGGGCCGGGGTTCAAGATCGTTGCAACTCCATCTCGAGTCACGACTGCGACGGCAGTTCCAACCAGAACTGTGGCACACGGAAACAGAATCGCCAGCATGGCCATCTTGATCTCGAATGCACCGATCTTTTTGCCCAGGTATTCCGGAGTCCGTCCGACCATCAGGCCAGCCACAAACACTGCCACAATTGCGAACATCAGCATCCCGTAAAGTCCGGAGCCGACACCACCGAAGACTACTTCCCCTAACTGAATCAGCCAGAGCGGGATCAGACCTCCCAGGGGAGTGTACGAATCGTGCATCGAATTGACCGAGCCATTCGAGGCCGCGGTTGTTGCCACGGCCCACATTGCTGAATTCACAACGCCGAATCGAGTCTCCTTACCTTCCATGTTTCCCCCTGACTGTAAATCTGACGCAGTCTGATCAACGGGGAGCGTCGCGAGGCCTGGACTGCCGTGCTGTTCAGCGACGACAGTCATGATCAGCAGCGGGACGAAGATCAACAACATCGCAGCCAGTACGGCCCAGCCCTGGCGTCGATCGCCGATCATTTCTCCAAACGTCAGACACAAGGCAGCAGGGATCAGCAGGATCGACACGAGTTGCAGAAAGTTCGACAGCGGCGTGGGGTTCTCCAGCGGATGAGCCGAATTGGCGTTGAAGAATCCCCCGCCGTTAGTTCCCAGTTGTTTGATCGCTACCTGCGATGCCACGGGTCCGACTGCAATCTTCTGGACGGCAATCGCCCGACCATCTGCATCAACAGTGGGTTCCAGCAATGAAACGTCATGGCTGCTGCCAAACGATTGAACAACCCCCTGACCTGCCAGGCAGACCGCCAGAACGAGCGACAACGGCATCAGGATGTACAGCGTTCCTCGACTCAGATCGACCCAGAAGTTTCCAATTGTTGTCGTCATTTGACGATGGAACCCTCGGATCAGGGCGACCAGCACAGCCATTCCCGCGGCTGCCGAAATAAAGTTCTGCACGGTTAGCGCGAGCATCTGCGTCAGGTAGCTCATCGTCGATTCACCACCATATCCCTGCCAGTTGGTGTTCGTGGTGAAACTGATGGCAGTATTGAACGCCGAATCCGGAGTAACCCCCGGCAAGTTATCTGGATTCAGCGGCAGCACGCCTTGAAATCGCTGAAACCCGTAAACGGCGACAAAACTGACAAGACTGAGCAGCAGTACTGAATACGAATACTCTTTCCACGTCATCTCGCGATGACGATCCACTGAGCAAAGCCGGTAGAGGAAATCTTCGACCGGACGCAGGAATCGTTCAAGCAGTGGAGCGGAACCGGAATAGACGCAGGACATGTACCAGCCGAGTGGTCGAACGCAGGCCAGCAGTACACCCAGAAAGAGTACGATTTGCAGAAAGGAATGACTGTTCACGAGAAATACTCCGGCTTGATTAACGCGATCGCGAGATAAACGATCAGCACAACCAGAACGAAAAGGCCCAAAGCGATTGTCCAGTCCATGATCAGTCTCCTGACCTGAGATAGTCGAACAGAACAACGAGTCCCGCAGAAAGCGGGAAGAATGAGATCCCTGCAAGCAACCAGATGATGTCCATGCCCGTCTTCCTTTCGATACAGAAATTGCATCGAACGAATTGAAGCAGGCATCACATCAAAAGGGGGACAAAAGAGGGCCGGGAGATATCATTTTTTATCAAGATGGCCCTGACGCATCGATACAGTGTTGCGAGCATGTGCCCCACGTCCACGATGGCCGATTGATGGCAAACAGGATGCCGGACGCTAGCGAGCTACGGTTGATGGGCAACGTCCGAACGGCATTTCAATCTATCCATCGATAAATCATTACCGCGTGGATCACAGATCTCGGCATTGTTTTACACGGGGGAATCAGCCGGAACGCGCTAGCGTCCGGTTCTCTTTGGGGACACGATCAGCACCA
>CAXBSB010000024.1:0-50867 GCA_963977965.1 uncultured Schlesneria sp. | reverse complement strand
GCCTAAGCGGTTCAGCAGGAGCTTCGCCCTCCCGATCATCAACCCCGTTTTCCTTTGACAATTCACCAGTTGCTCCGCGACAACCTGCCACTCGCAACAAGATCTATCGGAAGCTGCGAGGGGTTCCCACGATATCGACCTGGCTGGCATCGGCAGGAAGTTGCAGAACCGTGCCGATCTTGAGTGAATTTCCGTCTGTAAGGACTCCACGGTTCAGTTCAAAGACCTGAACCCATCGCGAAGATCGTCCCAGGTGCTTCTGAGCAATTCCGCTCAACGTATCTTCCTGCCCGACGCGATACATCGGAACCCCGTCATTCGACACGAAGAACCCAGACTCAACTTCCGTTTCCGCCGTTGCTCGACCTTTCGACGTGACGAAAGCAGGCGAAGCCGCTGGAGTGGTGGCGCTCGCGGTCTGGATCGGATCAATTGCTGCCGGCTTTGGAATCAACTGGGGATAAGCTCGATCCAATGCTTCAGCAGGAGGAGTCGCAATCGTGACCCCGGGCTTCATTCGTTTTGGATCTGGAATCACTTGAGCGTTGTGCTGAGCCAGGGCCATGAAGTACCGACCCGTTCCATACTTCTTGCGGGAAATCGTCCAGAAGTTTTCGTTTGGCTCAATCTGGTAGGTATCGCCGGCAATCAGTGGTCGCGTCGTTGGACGGTTGCCGAAATCCTCGTCGATTTGAGTCACCGGGGCCGGTCGGGAAGTCTTCCGGGTGGCTTCTCCATTTGAAACTGGAATGGCTGGCCGAGCCTCGGGGAATGCATTGGCTGGTTTTTCAGCAGGAGTCGCAGGACGAAACCCACCGAATCGTTCATCATTTTCCGCAGGTCGAGCGGGTGCCGACGGAATTTTGAGTGTCGGAACTTCTGATTTCGCCGGAGTCTGATCAAAGGGCTCATCGATGGCAGCGGGAGCCTTGGCCGGGACCGGATCAGGTGTATTCTCGAACCTGAGCTCGGGTGCTTCGATCTGAGGTGCTGCGGCCTGTTTCGGGGCAGTCTGAACGTCGAGGTTATCGTTGGCAAAAGGATCGCTCTGCGAATCCTGCTGCAATGCCGCTGTGCCAGGAACCGCAGTCGGAGTGTTGTTTTTTCGCACAGCGACCGGTGCTTCGAACGGATCATTTGCCGAAACATCAATGGGTTCTGACGCGGCTTTTTGAGCTTCAACGCTGCGTGACGGTGGTCCAAATCCCGGTTCTGCTTCTTCGACCCTGGCCGTTGGAACTGGCATCGGAACAGGTTTGACGGGCTTGGTCGCTGGAGCTGCGTCGAATGGGTTAAATTCGTCGGCAGCAGCCTGAGGTTCTGCGGCGGTCGTTGCAGTTTCAGGAATCGAATTTCGTGGCGTCGGTGCAGACATCTTTGCCTGCTCAAACGTATCCACGACCGTCCGCCGCGGAGCTTCCTCAGCAGGTGTTGCATCGATTTCAAACGGATCTCTCTTCGTCGGCTGATCCTGCGAGGCCTGTGTTGCTTCCTGAGGGAACTCGGCAGCATCGTCAGGGATCTGTGCGGGTGCCGTTGCGACGGCCGGAATCACACTTGATTTTGTGGGAGATTTCGTCGGAACTTCTTCGTCGGCAAGGAATGGGTCACTCGATTCGGTATCGCCCGCAGCGGCGTCAGCCCCCTCGGAAGGCACAGGGATATCCTGTTGTGCCATCGCCGATGACGGAGGATTCATTCGCTTATAGACCATGAAGCCGAACACGCCTGCCAGCATCAGGATCATTAACAGGCCCGCTTTGGTTTCACGCGTCATGATCGAGGCTCCTTCCTCTCACGTTCTCTCTTGTCTGATATTCCGTATCAGACAGCCCGATACCTGGAATCGAGCGATTTGGTATGCCTATCCAACCTTGCGGGCCACTCGCAGTTTTGCAGAGCGGCTGCGCGGATTGACTCGTTGTTCCTGATGCGAAGCCACAACCGGCTTGGCGGTCAGGGACTCCCACTTTTCTGTCTTGCGAAATTCCTGTTTGACGATTCGATCTTCCAGGGAATGGAACGAGATCACAGCGGCTATCCCACCGGGGCTCAACGACGCATAGAGACTCGATTCCACTCCTCGTTTGACATGTTCCAATTCTTCGTTGGCGGCGATTCGAAGTGCCTGAAAAACACGCGTCGCCGGGTGCTTGTCCCCAGGCTCACGCCGTTTGCCCCCCAGGCAATCCGCAACTCCGTTTGCCAGATCCATCCCTGTCACAATCGGATTCGATTTGGCTCGACCTGCCAGATACCGTGCGATCCGATGCGACTCCGATTCTTCTCCAAACTCCTTCAGCCAGAATTCCAGTTCATCCACCGTCGCCGATGCCAGCAGTTCTGCGGCTGACCGTCCCCGGCTGGTATCAAACCGAAGATCCAGTGGCCCGTCGGCCGTAAACCCAAACCCTCGTGAACTATCCGCCAACTGATCGGATGACAGGCCAAGGTCCAGCAGCACCCGATCGACATCTTTCAAATCCAAACTGGCCAGCACCGCAGGAAGTTCCACGTAGCTGGCCTGTTTCAGGACAACCCGGTCTGAAACTGGCAACGCTGCAGCAGCCAGCGAAAGCATCATCGGGTCCCGATCAAGCCCGATCAGCAACCCGCTGTCACCCAGCGCCGCAGCAATCACACGTGAATGCCCGCCAGCACCAACCGTTCCATCAACAACCCGCAAACCGGGCCGTAACTCCAATCCCTGTATGACTTCACGCAGCAAGACCGGTACATGCACTGCCACCCGATCTGACATTCGCCACGCTTTGCAAGAAATGAACTCAAGTTTTGACCCCGTCACACCGAGGGGTCCATCGGAGCTTATATTTTGAAAATGAAAATCAGGAAAGATCAGGTTGAAACCTTAACCGCAATCCCATTTCACGCTTCTTCCCTCTTCGTATTCATCTGTGCCCATCCGTGCGATCTGTGGTAAAACCTCTTGGCCGTACTTTCGATCCAGTTCCATGGTTTCCTACGTATTAAAGCGTCCCTGCTTCGAGTTGCTGGAGGTAGATGAACTCGGGTGACTCAACCCCTGCTTCCTGGCGGATTCGCACCAGTTCAGGCGATTCAAAAAATGCCCGAGCCTTGGCCAACGATTCCCATTTTGAAAAATGGACGACATCGTTAGGCCGGTTTTCGTATTTCAGCAATTGGTAACTTTGCTCACCGGCCCGTTTACGAATCTCCGCCGCACCATCGAAAACTTTTTTCCATGCCTCATAATCCTTGACGGCATGAATGATCAACACAAAGTCCATTCGTCGCGTCCTTCATTTCAACGTGCTTTCAACGTCAGTTTGTTCTGCCAGCCCGGCATGATCCGCAAACACATCCGCGAAGTCTTTATCGTTCGGTTCCATCAGCTTTTACCTGCCATCGAATGAACGCTCACACTTCTGTCAGGTCCCTTGAAACGCGGCTTGTCCCGTAAACGTTTTTCGTTTCGGTTACGCTGAGTCCTTTGACATGGGGAGCACCGTGATCGGGAATGACGCTGCGACGTCGGGCCACAGCGTGATTTCTCCGTGAACTTCAATCGTCCATTCGATCTTGTTGTTGGGTGCGCTGAATGAATGCATCGTGTCAGCCGGAATCGTGACTTTGGCGGAACCCTCTTCCATGTCAAACGATTGTGTTGTTTCAAAAATCGGTATCCGGGCGAATACAGATTTATCGGTGACTGTATTCGTTCCGCGGCGGTAAGTGGCCTTTTCAATTCCCTGCAACGTCATGCGGAATTCACGTATCGAATAGACTCGCCCGCTGAGTGTCCAGTTGATGTGCAGTTCCTCACCCAGTGGAATCGACGCGGAACTGACAACCAGTGTGGGAACGGGATTGAAGAGACAAAGAAAGCTGTAGATCACGAAGGCCATCAACCCCAGTCCGATCGCGACAAATGGCAAGAGAAAAATCGTGCTGAACCAGTCCAGCCCGCCAAATCCGCCCGCACGAAACTGTTGAATCGGGCCCCACACGAAAAATAATAGAATGCCATTCACAAACAGAGCCATAAACATCGAACCGATCAACATCTGCATCGGCGTCGTTTCAGGATTGAGTGTGACAGGTCCGTCACTTTCCTTGGAACTGCGACTGTAGGGCGACTCGTATTCATCATCATCGTCGTCACCATCTTCATCCTCGTCGCTCAACTCGCTGGATGCGGGTGATTGAGGTCGCCATGTTCCAGCCGAACTGGCGGGGGTGGTTCGGATGACACCGATCATTGCCAGGAAGAACAGACCACCAATGACGGCGAATGGAATCGGAAACAGGCACCACCACATGTCAGGAACCCACCCCCGTTCAATAACGGCTACCGAGGGACTCTTCGGATTCACAAAGCAGGTCGTTGCCGTTCCTGCAGGAAGATTCTTGACGACATTGCTCTTCCAGGCATTCGACGTATTGGTCGACATCGAAACAAAGCAATACTGCTCGGACCGATACGACGTCTCCGCATAGGTGTACGTGTAGACAACCTCCAGCTTGGCGCTGCCTTCCCCGTCATGCTTCACTCCGCTGGAAACGATTTCGCAGGGCGTAGAAACCCAGTCTTTCGATTCATACATTCCCCAGAGCGGTAGAAATGTCATGAAGTATGACATTCCCAGCCCGGCCGCGAGGAAGATGAGTGCGAAGCTCCAGCCGAAACATCCACTGCAGCCTGAATTCTGGGAAACAGAAATCGCCTTCGGCCTGCGGTCTGATCGGTTAGCCACGGGTTTCTTCCTTGTTGCGACCGTCGACGATCAAGGCTTGAATTTCTGATGACACTTGTCGCAAGCTTCCATCCCCATGCGAAAATGATCGACAGCAGATCCATCGCGAGACTTGATTGCTGCTGCGGCTCGGGACATGTGTCCCTGTAATTCCAGGCAGGCTTCTTGCCAGGCCGGTTTGTCGGAGGGATCTTTGACCGCATGAGTATCCCCGTGCAGCACCAGAGCCATCAGGGCGATGGCGAGTGGCTGGCGGCTTTCTGCCGCGGGGTCTTTGGGACGACGCAACCCACGGCGGATGGCTTCGCTTCGTTCCTTCATGGCCCCCATCATCGCGCCCGATCGCGCCAGGCGAGTCCAGTCGAACTGACGAACCGCCGTTCCAGCGGTCGTTCCTTCTAACCCCTGCTTGATGACAGCGACCTGTTCTGCCGACTCTTTCATCGATCCCGCTTTGGCGACAGCCAGCGCCGCATCACGGATATCGGGTGCGGTCTTTTTCAGCGAATGTTCACCCTCATAATCTGCCAGAGCCTGAGAAAAAATGGCGATCTGGACGGCCTGCCGCTTCATTTGCTGCTGCCGATCACGATACGATTCGGTCGACAGCAATCCCTCTTCAATCGATGTTAACAACGATTGAATCTCTGCGGTCAGGTCCTCAATGGTCGCTACGACCGGTGTCAGTTTGACTGGGGGAGCGGCCATCAGCGTCCAGGATGCGAAGCCTGAGGCGACTGCCACGATGACCAAACATGCCCCGGCCAATTGACGTAAGTCCTTCGCTACCATTGTCTCATCCTGAAGAGTGCCATCGTCCGAAGAATTGTACGGAACATTCGATCCATGGATTCTCAAACGCTGGCTGCTGAGTGTCAAGGAATGTCGTCATGAGTCACCCCGCGCGATTGTTTGCGATTATCCCTGCTGCAGGCCTGAGCCGACGGATGGGTGAGCCCAAACTGTTGCTGAATCTGGCGGGTCAGACAGTGATCGCACGCCTGCTGAATGCTCTGGATCATCCGCGAATGACATCCCGGAGTGTCGTTGTTCGCCAGAGTGACATTCGATTACAGGCAGAAGTCACGCGGTTTAATGGTTCGCTCGTCCTTCCTGAAATCGATCCACCTGACATGCGATCGAGCGTCGCGGCGGCACTTGAATCGATCGAAAAACAGTTTTCGCCAGACGACACTGATGGGTGGCTGCTTGTTCCCGCGGATCACCCGGTTCTCGACCGAGAATTAATCGAAGTTGTCCTCGATTGCTGGCAGACAAATCCCACGAGAATTCTTGTCCCGCGATGCGGTCAACGACGCGGACATCCGACGTTGTTTCGATGGAGTCTGGCACGTGAAGTTGCGAAAATCCCTGCTGACCGGGGTCTGAACTGGCTGCTTCGAGAATACGCGAACGAAGTGACCGAACTTCCTGTCGAATCAACGGCTGCAATCACCGATCTGGACACCCCCGACGATTATCGGCGCCTCGTAAGCGAATGGCAGGCCGTTTGAGTTCCCCCCACAATTCCGTGATGTCCACACTCACGCTGAAATCCAACTTTGACGACCTGACAACGCACTCGTGGTGCCGCGATCTTGGAGTCGATTCCAGTGCCGAAGAGCCCTGGCTGGGTGAACGGGTTGCCCGATTGGGCCGGAAAAAGACAGATTCAAAGAGTCTGCGAGCGAACAATCAGACGTGACCGACCGGAGTGTCGCGCAGGCGATCGAGGCCCAGCAGGAACAAGTCTCGGAGTGCTCGTACGATCTCACGCACGTTGATTTTCGATTGTCCGACAATGCGGTCTTCAAAAACGATCGGGGTTTCGACTAGTCGGCTGCCGACCCGTTCACACCGATACAGCATTTCTTCCTGAAACGCGTAACCTCGAGATCTGAATCGGTCGAAGTCGACCTCTTTCAATTTCGAAATGCGGTAACAGCGGAAAGCTCCGCTGCAATCGTGGATCCTCAATCCCAGCAGCACTCGAGAATAGAGGTTGATCCCCTGGCTCATGATATGTCGTTTGGGGCTCCACCCAATGATGTCACCACCCGGGACATAACGGGAACCGATGCCGACGTCTCCCACGGCCATGCAACCGCGTACGGCTGCCAGATGGCGTGGATGGTGGCTGAAATCGGCATCCATATTCAGCACAAATTCGTAACCGTTTTCGATGGCCCACTTTAAGCCAGCGAGTGTCGCGGCTCCCAGTCCCTCTTTGGCTGTCCGCAAGAGAAGAAGGACACGTGGATCTGTACGACCGAAGTCGCGGGCCACTTGGGCGGTTCCATCCGGTGAGTTGTCATCCACAACCAGGATATCCGCATCCGGAAGTGCCTCAAGGATCATCGGAATGAGTCGCGTAATGTTTTCTCGCTCATTGTAGGTGCAAACCGTGACCAGAGTTCGACCTGAATTTCGTTCGGATGGCAATGAAGCTGACGACATTCCGTTTTCCGTAAATGTATGGAGGCTCAGGAGGCTCGCGAGTGGTATCTCGAACCCTGATGGCGGTCAAGCCGTAAGTCGTGAAGTCTCGTCCAGAAAACACTCACCTTGCCGAAATGTCCTAAATCCGTTAATCCATTCTACGTACGGGGTTGGTGTTGCCGCTTCATGTTCGCTGGTTTGTCTGAAGCGTGATCGGTATACTTTCGGCACGGCAGTTTCCGTAGACTGCTCATTGCGTCAGTTCGTTGTTCGCTGATGTAGATGGATTTCGAAGATATGGTTCCTGGTGGGCTACGCGCGTCGGTCGCCAAAATGGACCGGTCGAAGAATCGAATTGAGACTGGCAATGCATCGAGACATCTCGAAGCCGCAATGCCGCGCGCGACATGGAGGTTACCCTCGGCATGACACTGAATTCGAGTAGCCGACCAGAGGCAGTCCTGGAAACATCGAGCGGGTGGAGTCGTCGGACGCGTTCGCTGCTGGGTGTCCAGGTGATCGCGACCGGTTCCTGCCTGCCTGACAACATCGTTACGAACGCCGATCTTCAATCACGTTACGGCTTTGATCCAGAATGGATCGAGCAGCGCACCGGTATCCTGGCTCGTCGTCATGTTGTTCCCGGCCAGGCGACCAGTGACCTTTGTATTGAAGCAGCCAGACGAGCCATGCGGAATGCGCATGTCTCGCCACGCGATATCGATCTGATCGTGGTTGGCACATTCACTCCCGACTATCAGTGCCCGACCGTGGCCAATATGGTTCAGGAAGCCTTGGGGATTGATGCCCCGGCCATGGATGTCCAGGCGGCCTGTTCGGGGTTTGTCTACGCCCTGTCGACCGCAACGCAGTTCGTGGCGACCGGTAACAGTAAGATGGCACTGGTGATTGGCGGTGACTGCAACAGTCGCATCGTCAATCCTCTGGAAATGAAGATTGCACCGCTGTTTGGAGACGGCGCTGGCGCCGTGATCGTGACCAAGGGTGATGCTCATCAGGGTTTGATGTGCTACCAATTGGGTTCCGACGGTGGCGGCGGTCCGCTGCTCGATCGACCTGCCGGGGGAACTCGCAATCCAATCACTCACGCCGATCTGGATGCAGGACGCCAATACCTGCAGATGGATGGCCGCAGCGTTTTCAAATGGGCTGTTCGGGCAGTGACCGACAGTATCGAACTGGTTCTGCGAAAGTCCGGATTGTCCGTTCACGATGTCGAACTGTTTGTCCTGCATCAGGCCAACATCCGGATCATCAATAACGTGGCAGAACAACTGGCGATACCTCCGGAAAAGCTGTTCAACAATCTGCAGGACTACGGCAACACATCGGGTGGATCGATCCCGATTGCCCTGGATGAAGCGGTCCAGGCCGGTCGCATTGATCGCGGTGACACTCTGTTGATGTGTGGTTTTGGTGCCGGGCTGACCTGGGGCACCTGCCTGTTCCGCTGGTAGGCGGCAGATCGAAAGACTCCGATTGTGACCGGGACTGATACCCCGTCGTCTTCTTCGACGGATGCTGCGATAACTGATCCCGCTGAGGTTTTGCGCCGCACTTTCGGGTACCCCGCGTTTCGTGGTTCGCAGGAAGCGATCATCCGCAGAACTCTGCAGGGCCGGCATTCGCTGGTGATCATGCCGACGGGGAGTGGCAAATCACTCTGCTATCAGATTCCGGCGATTCTGCAGAGCCATACAAAGGAGCCTGATGGTCTTACTCCTTTGACACTGGTCCTGTCACCGCTGATTGCTTTGATGAAGGATCAGGTTGACGCCTTGAAGTCGCGGCAGATCGATGCTGCGTATATCAATTCCTCGCTGACGTCCGAACAGCGTCAGCAACGCTATCGGGATGTGTCGGCCGGTCGTTACCAGTTACTGTATGTCACGCCGGAACGATTTCGAAAGTCAGAGTTTCTGGATGTGATTTCTCGGCGAAAGGTCGTACTGCTGGCGGTCGATGAAGCGCACTGCATCAGTGAATGGGGACATGACTTTCGACCTGACTATACTCGGCTGCTCGAATTTCGCGAGCGTCTTGGTTTTCCAACAACGATCGCGTTGACCGCCACTGCGACGAGAGAAGTGCGGGAGGACATTTTTCGTCAACTGGGACTGCCAGACGACACCGAAACGTTCCTGGAAGGAATCGATCGCCCCAATCTGGTGTTCGATGTCCGCGAGGTCTGGGGCGACAAAGACAAACTCGAGCAGATCCAATCAATTCGAGAGCGTTACAAAACCGATTCCGGCAGCGGGATCGTTTATTTCACGTTGATTCGAACGCTGGAGCGATTCAGCGAGCAACTGCGACAGTTGCGAGTTCCCCATGTCTGTTACCACGGTGACCTGGAGCGTCAGTACCGTCGACGAATTCAGAACGAGTTCATGCGGGGGGATTGTCCGCTGGTGCTGGCGACGAATGCATTCGGAATGGGGATTGATAAGCAGGACATCCGCTATGTGATTCATGCCGAGATTCCCGGTTCGATGGAATCGTGGTACCAGGAAATCGGCCGAGCCGGCCGCGATGGATTGCCAGCGGACTGCGTCCTGCTGTACGACGAAGCCGACCTGACGACTCAAATGGAATTCATCCGCTGGAGCAACCCTGACGCGGAGTTCTACGAACGGGTCTACGATCAACTGGAGCATAACAAGGAGCAGGTCGACGCATTCGGCCTGGAGTGGCTGCGGGAAAAGCTGCATGCCAAACAGATCCACGACCGACGTCTGGAGTCAGCCCTGGCGATGCTGGAGCGGCACGGTGCGATCGAAGGGACCTGGGAACCAATGCGGCTGACCGTAACAGGCCCGTTGCCAGAAGAATTGTCGGATGCCGATCGTTTACGAGAAAAGCTGCGTCGCGATCAGCAGAAGCTGTTGTCTCTGGTGCAGTTCATCCGCCACGAGGGTGACCGTCGAGATTTTCTACGAGCCTACTTCGGGTAGTCCACTTCTCGCTCCCGGAACCCGTCTGGCATTTTATTTCCGCTTTGCGTCCTGGCGCCTTCGCGTCCTTGCGTTCACTCACCCCCAATTTCGTTTCCGCCAGGAAAAAAGCGTTCCCGGCGCCAACCAATCGGATACAATCTGACAGAATTTTGCACCTGTCCCAACACTGACCACAGGATTGGCGTAATCCCAATTGAGGGTTACACCATGCTCAAAACGATGACCGAACCGGATCTGGAGTTGGAATCGGACGACTTGGCCAGCGCGGTGAATGAATCGCGCCTGGTGGAAGAGGCGCGCCGAGGCAACCGTCAGGCCTTCGGTGAGCTGGTGATGCGGTACGAGCGGCGTCTGATTCGCGTCATTCTGCAGTTTGTCAAGAGTCCTGAATTGGCGGAAGATCTGGCGCAGGAAACCTTTATGAAGGTTTACGAGCGGCTGGACCAGTTCGATCCTTCGCGCCGGTTCGGTCCCTGGCTGTTCCGGATCGGGGTGAACCAAACGCTGGATTACATTCGGCGGCGCAAACGTCGCGGGTGGTGGCTGCTGTTCACGGACCGCAGTTCCGAAAAGTCGCCTGATCCTGAGATCGTCGATCCTCGTCAGGCGATGGATCTGCAGCAGGAAGTGGAAGCGGTTCTGGAGCAGATTCCGGAAAACTATCGTATCGTGTTGATGTTAAGAGACTTGCAGAATTTTTCGACGTCCGAAATCGCCACCATGCTGGATCGCAAAGAAGCGACCATCCGGTGGCGACTGGCGGAGGCTCGCAGCATGTTTCAGGAGATCTGGGTCAAACGCCGCGACTCAAAGTTAAGTCCGGTCCCGGTTGCCTCCGGGGGAACTCCTGCAGCATAAGTAACGGATTGCCTCCGGATCATCCGCGTGAGAACGGTGATCCAGTGGGATTGGTGTCAGTAAAGGTGTGATTATGAACTGTGAACAAGCCAGTCGGCTGCTTCCTCTGTGGGTCGGTCATGATTTGCCCGACGCATCGGAATCAGAAAGTTTGCGGGCTCATTTAAAGCACTGTTCGAGTTGTTCGACGCTGGCCAGTCGACTTCAGGAAGGGCTGGAGGTACTCCAGTCGATTTCGTCCGCGTCATTGCCGATGACAGGCGAACGAGCCAGCCTGTGGCCTCGTTTGTCCACGATGCTGAAGGATGTCCCTCGCCGACGAGACCAGTTCAACGGATGGATTCCCGCTGCCGCGATGGCCTTGGCAGCAAGCGTGATGATCGCAGTCTCAATCATCCAAGTCCGCCCCGAACTGGGAGCTTCACTGCAGACCTCCTGGGATAACGAACGCGACCTGTTCAAAACCGACGCCCGTTTCGCTCCCGGAAACAGAGATCGGGAGCTCAGCATCCCCGGTTTAGTCGGCGGTCAACCGGATTTCTGATCGGGAATTGATTATCGTTTGGCAAAGATTTGACGGTGCCAGACATGGATTCGGCGTACTTTCTGGACCGCGGAACTTTCCGCCCTTGTCGAACTATTCTCCACACCGAAACTGCGTTGCTCGCCCCAGCCCTCATTGGTCGTTACACTTCGTCAAAGTGTGAGAAGCCAGTTTTCTTCCTGAGCGTCGGATGAGCCCGTGCAGCGGGGATCGGCAGGCTCGGTGAAATGTCTGAGGAGTCTGTGGTTCATGTGGCGCGACTTGCAGCGGTTATCGCTGGGACTGTTTTTCATCGTCACCGCTTCTGCAATTCTCCTCTTTTCGGAAGTCACCAAAGAGACTCGACGCGAACGGCGTCAGATGCGCGTTGCGATGTTTCAGATGGCATCGCAGCCGATCATCGACGAAGGAGCGGCAGGTGTCATCGAAAGCCTCGCCGCCGCCGGGTTCAAAGATGGTTCGACGATGCTGCTGAAGCGGTATAACGCGGAAGGGGATACCGGTACTGCCAACTCGATCGCTCAAGAACTGGTCGGTGGTCAATTCGATCTGATTATCACCCTCACGACGGGGGCGCTGCAGATCGTGGCGAATGCTAACAAGCAGCAGAAGGTTCCTCATGTTTTCGGTCTGGTCTCGGATCCCATCAAGGCGGGGGTTGGGATCGGTACCGACAAGATGGATCATCCCGCACACCTCGTCGGGATTGGAACTTTTCCTCCAGTCGACCAGGCCATTGAAATGGCTCGCAAGTTGAATCCGCAGCTTTCTCGAATTGGTCTTGCCTGGAACCCGGCCGAAATCAATTCCGAAGTCTGTACTCGACTGGCAGAAAAAGTCTGCAAAGGCCTGAACATTGAATTGCTGGAAGCGAACGTCGAAAACACGTCGGCGGTGAAAGAAGCGGTCAGTTCGCTGATTGATCGTCGCATTGACACATTGCTGATCGGTGGCGACGTGACCATGCTGGGGGCTCTGGAAGTCGTAGTGAAGGCAGGTAACGATGCCAAAATCCCGACGTTTACGTGCATGCCGGGAAATGCCGCGAAAGGGGCTTTGTTCGACGTCGGGGCGAACTATTACGAAGTCGGGCGGACCGTGGGCCAGGTTGCTGGTCGAGTCCTCAACGGTGAGAAGATCGCGGATATTCCCGTCGAAGTCGCGATTCCGCCGAAGATCTTTATCAATCAGCAGGCTCTGAAAAAGATCAGCAGTGACTGGTCGTTCCCTGCTGATGTCATCTCGAAAGCAGATTCACGCATTGACGAGAACGGAACGCGTCATGACAAAGAGCCTCCCAAAACACAGGCCGCAATGGCTCCGACGAAGCTATGGCAGTTACGAATCCTGAGCTATATCACTTCGCCCGATGTTGAAGAAGCGGAACGAGGCCTGAAAGAGGGTTTGAAAAAGTCGGGGCTGATTGAAGGTCGAGACTACGCCATCAAGACATCTAACGCGCAAGGGGACATGCCGACGCTGAATGGCCTGGTTGATTCAGCGGTGGCCGATAAGGCCGATCTGATGCTGACCATTTCAACGCAGGCGTTGCAGTCCGCCGTGCAGAAGGCCAGCGGTACCCCCGTCGTTTTCACGATGGTTGCCAACCCCTTTACTGCCGGTATCGGTAAATCGGAAACAGACCATCCACCCAATGTCACCGGGGCTTATGGTGCGAACGATACTCGGCGGATGATGCCCATCATTCGTAAATTGCTTCCCGACGCGAAGTCACTGGGAACGTTGTTCGTCCCCAGTGAAGTCAATTCTCTGCACAGTTACGAACTCTTGAAACAGGATGCTGCTGCCGCAAAGTTTGAACTGATTTCCCGCGGTGTGACGGCCAGTACAGAAATGGTTGATGCATCACAGGCTCTGTGTGATCAACACCCGGATGCGATTTGTCTTTCCAACTCAAATCTGACCGGTTCAACCTTTCCAACCCTGGGAGGCGCTGCTGCTCGAGCCAAAATTCCGGTATTTGCCTTCCTTGGAAGTACCGCGGCCCAAGGAGCGTCGGTCGTCCTGACACGCGACTATTACGATATGGGAATGGACTCAGCCAAGCTCGCTGCTCGCATCATTCGAGGCGAGAGCCCGGCGAAAATTCCGTATCACCATTCCACCGGAAGCAAACTGTTCGTGAACCCGAAGACCGCTCGCGAGTGCGGGCTTCAATTCACGGATGAATTTATCAAGTCCGCGGATAAGGTCGTGGAAAACTAACCTGCCCCTCTGCCCGGTGGTCCAAACTCGACACTCTCCTTCTTGTTCATCGTTTAGACAACATGCAAATCACACTGGAAGAATCCGGCGACTTACTCGAAATGCGAGTTGCCGGCCGCCTCGACAATGAATGGGCAAGTCACCTGACCGACGCCATCGACGAAGCAGTCCGTCAGGGCTCGCATTCGGTGGTTCTCAATCTGACGGATGTCAGTTACCTCAGCTCTGCCGGAATCGGGGCTCTGGTTCGGGCTCACAAGCAGTTCCAGGCCATCCGAGGATTCTTCGGAGTCGGCATTGCACCGCCGCATGTTTCCGAAGTCATCCGACTGACGGGACTGGCGAAAATGTTGCTGTGCGACATTGATCAGGTTCGCCGGACCAGTGGTGACAATCGCAGTACGATGCAGCCGCTGTTTCGTGTGGCCGCCGACGCGGGGATGACATTCGAAGTTTACGACCTCGATCCAGGTGCCGTCTTGAATTGCGAGGTCGTGGGTGACCCTTCTCGCCTGCCACAGGAGCGATTCCAGGAGACAAACTGTCGTTCGATCGAGTTTGATGCGAATTCCATCGGACTGGGACTGGGGGCTTTCGGCAATAACTTCGCCGACTGTGCGGAACGATTTGGCGAGTTTCTTGCGGTGAGCGGTGCGGCATCGCAATTGCCAACGTCATCTAACGGCAAGCCTGATTATCAAATCGGGCGCGGAACATTTGTTCCCAAAGTTCACGTCGCTTATGGACTGCGATGCCGCGGTGGAATGCGGCAGCTTCAACGCTTTGAAGCGGTTGACGCGAACACTCGGATTGGGTTTTCTTCACTGGTGGATCAGTGTCTGACGTTGAGCGAGTCCAATCTTGCCGGGATGGCTTTTATTGCCGAGACCTCGGGGCTGGTCGGTGCCACGTTGCGTCGATCACCGACCAACGCTGACGCCGCGTCCGCCTCTCGGTTTTCGCATCCCGAAATTCGGCGCTGGCTGTCGTTTTCGCCCGAGCGTTCACATGCGCACTCACTCGCTCTGGTCGTCGGGGTTGCCTCACGCGGAAACCCTCAAGGGGGACTCGCTGACGCATTGTCACCGCTGCTGCGTCCTATGGGACCAGAATCCGAGATCTACGCTCACTTTCACGCGGCAGTCTTTTCGTATCGACCGTTCAAGAAACGCAAGCTGGATCTGAACGAAACTGTGGCCGCCTTGTTTGATTCGGAAGACCTGCGGACGTTGATGCACTTGCTGAACGATGACCGCGAAATTACCGGGGCAGGTGAAAGCGAATTTGTCCGTGGTGCATGCTGGTTGTCGCCGATCACGGTTGTGTCGGGAGGAATGTTGAAGTGAATCTTTTGCTGAGTACATACGCTGTCGGATTGATCCTGGCGCTGTTGGCCCTGGGTGTTCTGATCAGCTTTCGCATCCTGGCCTTTCGTGATCTGACGGTCGAAGGTTCCATCACACTCGGGGGAGCCGTGTGCGCGGCCATGCTGTTTGCGGGCTGGAATCCGATCCTGGCGACGGGCGCGGCGATCCTGGCCGGTGCCGCGGCCGGAACGGTGACGGGAATCCTGGCGACTCGATTTCAGATCAATGGCTTGCTGGCTGGAATCCTGGTCATGACGGCGCTTTATTCCGTCAACCTGCGAGTCATGGGACGCAGCAATCTTCCCTTGATGAATCAGCGGACAATCGTCACCACGGTTCGAAACTTCACGTCGCCGGAAAACAAATGGCACATCGGAAACTGGGACGTTCCCGCCCAGGAAGTCTATGTGCTGGGGATGGTCTCGGTCTTGATTATTGTGGTTGCCTGCGCGATGTACGCCTTTTTCAGAACCAATCTCGGACTGGCAATGCGGGCGACTGGCGATAATGAAAACATGATTCGAGCACTCGGTGTCGAGGTTGGCTGGATGCTGACGCTGGGGCTGGCCATTTCGAACGGGCTGATCGGGCTCGCTGGTGCCCTGCTGGTGCAATACCAGGGCTATGCCGATGTCCAGATCGGGTTGGGGATGGTGGTCTGGGGGCTGGCGAGTGTCATTATCGGTGAATCGCTTGTCGGGTCGCGTCAGATGGGAATGCTGATCATCGGATCGATCATGGGTTCTGTCGTCTTCCGCCTGCTCGTCGCCATCGCTCTTCGCTGGGGTTTGAATCCAAACGATCTGAAACTGGTCACGGCCGTGTTTGTGTTTGCGGCACTTGTTGCACCGAGTGCCGGGGAAATCGTTCGCAAGCGACTGGGGAAAGCCATCGCTCAATAGGGAATTGATCCCGGATGAATCGGTCTCACTCGGCTCTCAATTGACTCTCGGAAACCTGTGTCATGCTCGACATTGAAAACATCAAGAAGACGTTTCATGCCGGAACACCGAATGAAGTTCGCGCCCTGCAGGGTGTCGATCTGCGAATCGAAAAAGGTTCGTTCGTGATCGTGATCGGGACTAACGGTTCGGGGAAATCCACATTATTGAATGCAGTCGCAGGTTCGTTTTTTGTCGACACGGGCAAACTGCGACTGAAGGGACAGGACATAACTCGCTGGCCTGAGCATCGTCGTGCAAAGTACATCGGTCGAGTCTTTCAGAATCCATTCACCGGGACAGCCCCGTCGCTGACGATTGCCGAAAACCTGGCACTCGCCGCGAAACGAGGTCGGATGCGAGGCCTGGGGTGGGCGTTGAGTGCCGCGCGACGCGACGAAATGTACGAACGTGTTCGCGCGATGGGACTGGGCTTGGAGAATCGGCTTGGGAATGCAATCGGCAGCCTGTCCGGTGGCCAGAGGCAATCACTGACGCTGCTGATGGCGGGCTTGATCAAACCGGATCTGTTGCTGCTGGATGAGCACACGGCAGCACTCGACCCCAAAAGTGCGGATCAAGTGATTCGCCTGACAGAAGAAGTGATTCATCGTGACAATCTCACGACGCTGATGGTCACTCATTCCATGCATCAGGCGGCTTACCTGGGTGATCGCTTGATCATGATGGTTCGCGGCAAAGTGATTCACGACATTCGTGGTGCCGACAAGCAGCGACTGACACCAGAAGACTTGCTGGATCGATTCGACGAAGTGCGCCGCGCCGAACTGCTCGATGAATCTGCCGCTGAGATGCTGGAACGGCAGTACGTCTGATCAGATCTATTCCAATTTCAGTGTGATTTCCCACAGGAATTATACTGCAGCGGATAATGGGTGCCACGGTTTTGGAGTCTTCGACAAGGCCGTGCTGATTTGGATTTACGTTCGCGGATCTTGAACTGGAAAGCATGCCCAGTCAGCCAGATGCATATACTTGGGCATCACGACGAAAGCCAAAAAAATGTAAATGGGAAGTTGCCGCCGGGGCCTTGCCAACGCCTTACCATCGTAATGCTTGCTTTCGTTTGGAGTCTCCAAAGCCCGAAGAAGACACGGCCTTGTCGAAGACTCCAAAACCGTGGCACCCGTCGCTCACCGTTAACGGTCGCCTCGGCGTTGTGGATGTTCGGATTCGCGGTGCTCGTTGAGATGGCACGAACGGGGCGATCCTTTATTCGGGCGGGGGGACGATGTTTTTGATTATTGGGGATACAACGTGTATCGTTAGCCCAGGTGACCATAAATGCGGCCAAGCATGACATATCAGAGGTCCAAGGCACGATAAACGGAGGAAATTGTGACAACAAAGCAGCGCATAATCGAAGCAAATGAAATTCGTCTACTAGATTCCTCTGGTGCAATCCGGGCAATGTTGGCCGTATCAGAATCCGACGGCGCACCGTACTTTAGTTTATGTGATCACAATTCCATTCCGAGAATTTCAATTTGCCTCCACAGTGCTGGAGCCCATATTTCATTGTTGCGAGCAGATGGAAATACCTGTGCAAGCATGTACATGCAAGATGGCGTACAAGCCGGAATAACGGTCAGGGACGAATCTGGCTTTCCAACTTTCATTACTTGCACGCAAAGAACTCAAAAAAGTCAGGACTAAACAGCACTTCCGTCAGCCCCGGGGTACGAAGGGGATAGGAAAAGGGGGCAGGAAAAGCGCCGGTCAAAGCCGGGGGTAGGTAGCGGATGCAAGGGACGTGCAAACAAGGGAGAGCGTACCAGTTTGGCCCCGAGTCATGCGCCCGGTGCACGTGCCTTGGCATTCTTGGGGCCAGTCGTAGCATTGTCGGCTCATTCGGCATCGGAAAATGGGTGCCACGGTTAATAGTTTGTCTGCCCGACAAAGCCGTTCTGCAAGCTCGTATCCAATTTTCTGTGTAGGTGTCCGGTGGGCATCAACTGCGGAGCCCAACCTAGGCTCTGACGCAAAACGGAAGTTCGACCCGCACCAGAAAACGCGGCCCTATTCAGGGCCGCGTTTGCTTCCTCACATGACGTCGCCGAGTTCTGACATTACCCCGCCAGTTCGCGGATAACTTCCTCGATGCTGGACAGTTGCTTTTGCAGATTTGTCATGGTCTCACGAACTTCAGCCACGACTTCGGCTGGTGCTCGTTCCACGAAACTGGCGTTATTCAGTTTCTTTTCGTGACCGGCAATAAAGCCACGAATCTTTTCGGCTTCTTTCTTCTGACGATCGACTTCCGCCTGCAGATCCACGAGTCCGGCGAGGGGGACATAGCAATCTGCGTCACCCAGTGCGAAGTTGGCACAGGGGGTCGGACGAACGGTTTGCGGGCCGACTTCCGTCAAGCTGGCCTTTGCCAACGATTCGAACTGCACCTGCACCTGCTTCAAGTCGGCTGTGATCTCGGGAGAACACTTAACGGACACGGCGACGGTGACCGCCGGACTGATGTTGTAAGTTCCGCGAACATTGCGGACAGCAACGATCAATTCCTGCAGACGCTGGAATCGCAATTCGAGCGCACTGTCACGCCACGTCTCCAGTCCCGACGGCCAGGGGGCTGTGATCACGGCGTCATGTGCTGCTTCCGGGTTCGGCAGACCTCGCACCGGGGCGATTTCCTTCAAACGCTGCCAAAGCTCTTCTGTAATGAACGGCGTGAACGGATGCAGCAGCCGCAGTGTCGTGTCGAGAACCATAACCAGCACGCGTTGTGCCGCTGGCTTCAGGCCTTCGTCTCGCAGACGCGGCTTGATCATTTCAAGGTACCAGTCGCAGAACTCATTCCAGACGTAGTCTCGCAGCGATCGAGTGGCCGCGTCAAACTTGTAGACCCCCAGCAGAGTCGTCACTTCGTCTGTCACCGTCGCAAGACGCGAAAGAATCCAGCGATCCTCAATCGCCAGATCAGAATCTGCAATCGGTGCAGGGGCATAGCCTTCCAGATTCAGCATCGCGAATCGAGCGGCATTCCAGAGTTTGTTGCTGAAGTTGCGACCGTATTCAAACCGTTCAATCACAATTCGTGCGACCGGTTCCCCTTCATCGGGAACATAATTTGGCGTCGCATACTGTGATTCTTTCTTGCACTTCGGGCACTTGATCTTGGGTTTACCCGGCTTGAACTTCAGGTGATGGGGTTCCTGAGGAATCACGGCCTGGCAATGCGGACATTCATACCCGACCGGCAGGCGAACATCCTGGGTTTCACCAGCAAACGAAGCGATGGTGAATCGCATCCCATCGCAGCCGTATTTCTCGATCAGCTCAATCGGGTCAACACCGTTCCCCTTGGTCTTCGACATTGTCTGGCCGAACCCGTCCTGAATCTTGGGATGGATACAGACATGCTTGAAGGGGATGTCGCCCATGTTGTACAGGCCCGTCAACACCATGCGGGCAACCCACAGGGTGATGATGTCTCGCGAAGTGACCAGAACACTTCCGGGATAGAAGTAGTCCAGAACTTCATTCTTGGACGATGGCGAGGCAGGTGCCGAAGTGGTTTGACCGGCAACTCTCAGTGGCGGATTGTGCTGGCGATCAGGCCAGCCGAGCGTTGCATGCGGCCAGAGTGCGGAGCTGAACCATGTGTCGAGAACATCTTCTTCCTGAACGAACCCGGCCTGTTCGTAGTATCGCTCGACATCCGGGTGTCCGTCGTCGAAGCAGATTCGCACCGTATACTTCGCTCCATCAAACGAAACGGAACCGTGGAACCAGCTCGCGCCTTCATGGTCGGGATTAAAGCGATAGCCTTCCGGAAAAGCTTTCTCGAACTCGTCCTTTGCATATTCGCGTGACCAGATCGGAATGCGATGACCCCACCAGAGCTGCCGGCTGATACACCAGTCGCGTTTCTCACCAAGCCAACTGAGATACGACTGTCGATACCGTTCTGGATAGAAGGTGACTCGACCATCGTTTGCGGCGTCGATCGCGGCCTGCGCGAGAGTGTCCATTTTGACGAACCACTGCTCGGACAAATATGGTTCAACAGGCGTCTTTGACCGATCGCTGTGCTTGAGCGGGATCTTGCGATCTTCAACTTTTTCGAAGTGCCCCAGCCGCTGCATCTCTGCGACAACCGCTTCGCGCGCGATAAGTCGATCCTGTCCCTGCCAGGGTCCACCGTTTTCGTTCAGTGTCCCGTCTGGGTTCAAAATGTTGATCGGCTCGCCCATTTTTTCCTTGTTGCGAGTCCAGCATCCGTAGTCGTTGGGATCGTGTGCCGGAGTGACCTTCACACAGCCTGTTCCGAGCGTCTTGTCAGCCAGGAGCGCATCGGCCACGATCGGAATGACGCGTCCATTGACCGGGATCCGGACGTGCTTGCCGATCAAGTGCGTATAGCGTTCGTCGGTGGGATGCACACAGACGGCGGTATCGCCCAGCATCGTTTCTGGTCGAGTCGTTGAAAATGAAATGGACTGAGGCGCGTCGGCCGACGCGTCAACAACGGGATAGTTGAATGTCCAGAAATGGCCGTCTGTTTCCTCTTCGTAAACTTCGTCGTCGGCAACGGCCGTCTGCAGGTACGTATCCCAGTTGACGAGCCGTTTGCCTCGATAGATCAGGCCGTCTTTGAACATCTTGAAGAATGTCTGACGCACTGCCTTGGAACAGACATCGTCCAGCGTGAAACGGACGCGTCGCCAGTCACAACTCGCTCCGATGCTCTTGAGTTGGCTGAGGATTCGTTGTTCGTAAGCGTCCTTCCACTTCCAGATTCGCTCAACGAGCGCATCGCGACCGACGTCATTGCGAGTCAGGCCTTCTTCTTCCTTCATCCGCTTTTCGACCATGGATTGCGTCGCAATACCGGCATGATCTGTTCCGGGCATCCAGAGAGCTTCGTAGCCCTGCATGCGGCGCCAGCGAGTCAGCAGATCCTGCAACGTCCCGTTCAGAGCGTGCCCCATATGGAGCGCGCCGGTCACGTTTGGCAACGGGATCATGATCACATGCGGCGGCTTCGCTGGATTGGGATCTGCGTTGAAACAGCCTTGTGATTCCCAGTAAGGAAACCAGCGAGCTTCGGCAGCGGCAGGATCGTATTGCTTCGGGATTTCTGTCGTCATGATAGAAGAATGCAGTGTCCAGGGATGGAAATAAGCAATAGGGATTTGATGACGTCAAACAACAGGCAACGAATATCGATCATGGTAGAATCGTGTCAGGCGGAAGCTGTCTCGGAGAACGCTTTCCAAGGTCATCAACGCCCGATTCAAACGATTCAACTGGTCGGTTCCGCATCCTTGTAGAGTTTGTATTCCACGCTGTCGACCAATGCCAGCCAGCTTGCTTCGATCACGTTTTCGCTGACTCCGACGGTACTCCAAACGTCCGTGTGATCGCGACTTTCGATGACAACTCGCACTCGGGCTGCCGTTCCTTCGCCGGAATTGATTACGCGTACCTTGTAGTCCACAAGTTGCATTTCACTGAGCGATGGATACGCCATCGACAACGCCTTTCGCAGAGCGTTATCCAGTGCGTTCACCGGGCCATCTCCTTCGGCCACGACATGCTCAGTCTTCGAATTCACTTCCAGCTTGACCGTGGCTTCGGTCACCGTCCCCTGGCCAGCGACTGTTTCGACATTTACGCGATAATGCAGCCGCTTGAACTTTTGTGTGTACGCTCCGGCTTCTTTTCGAACGAGCAGATCAAAAGACGCCTCGGCCGCTTCGAATTGGTAGCCTTCGTTTTCCAGGTCCTGAACCCGTTCCAGGATTCGAGCCATCAGAGCATTGTCGTGATTGATCTGGTATTTGGTCGTCTTGGCGATGATGTTCGAGCGTCCCGAAAGTTCACTCACCAGAACGCGTCGCTGATTTCCAACGGTTTCGGGGGGAATGTGCTCGTAGCTGGCGGAAAGGCGATTGACGGCATGAACGTGCATCCCACCCTTATGAGCGAACGCACTGGCACCAACGAACGCCTGTCCGTTTCGGAAGTTCATGTTGGCGATTTCGTAGACATACCGCGACAACTCAGTCAGACGCGTCAATCCGCCTGGCTTCAGGACGTCGTGCCCTTTCTTTAAGGCCAGGTTGCCGATGACGCTGATCAAGTCTGCATTACCGCAACGTTCGCCAATCCCATTGATTGTGCCTTGAACCTGGATCGCGCCGTGGTCGACGGCGATCAGGGAGTTGGCAACGGCGAGTTCCCCATCATTATGAACGTGGATCCCGACAGGGATTTTCAGTTCACGCCGGACGGCATCGACAGCAGCGGCGATATCCTCGGGAAGCCGACCGCCATTCGTATCGCACAGGACAATCGTGCTTGCCCCCGCATCTTGTGCAGCCAGGACTGTTCGCAGTGCAAATTCCGGATTGGCACGAAAGCCATCGAAGAAGTGTTCAGCGTCGTAGAGAACTTCTCGGCCTTCTGCCTTCAGGTATCCGACGGAATCGCGGATCATCGCCAGGTTTTCTTCTTCCGAGATGTGCAGGACTTCAAAGACGTGCAGATCCCACGTCTTGCCGACGATGGTGACGATCGGTGACTTCGCGTCGCGCAGGGCGATCATGCCGATATCGTCTTCAGGATTGCATCCTTTGCGGCGCGTCATTCCGAACGCGCAGATCTTGGCGTGTTTCAACGGAAGGTCGCGAACTCGAGCAAAGTACTCGAAGTCTTTCGGATTGGAGAGCGGGTAGCCCCCTTCGACGAAGTCGACGCCAATGTCGTCCAGCTTCTGCGTGATCAGGAGCTTGTCCTGAAGTGAGAAGTTGACACCTTCTCCCTGACTGCCGTCTCGCAGGGTTGTATCGTAGATCTGGATTCTCGACATGTTCGGACTTTCACCAAATTTGTGCGGAGGTCAATAAAAAAGCCCTCAGGTGCGACCCGAGGGCTTGTGTCGATTCGTGAATTCGCCACCCCGGTCGCTAGGAGACTCCGGTAATAATGACAATCTCAATCCGAATGCTGTCTGCATTGGATGGCTTGGCGGCAGCGGAATTGAGATTGAGTACCAGCATTGTTTCTGAACCAGAGCAACTTCTGGGCGTTTCCGCCAAACCTTCATAACAGAAAATGTATGGTAGGCCATACTGTCGCCGGAGTCAAACCCGAACAGACAACTGTCGAAGAATTGGGGACATGCAAGCTTCTGTGAGGTTTGGTCGTGCTTACACCGCTGAATTTCCTGGGAATTCCGGAATATGCTGGGTTCGTATCCCGTCGGGCTAATTGTGTGGAAGTTCTTTCGCCTGCTCGCGTGATTTCGCGCCGCGTAGCATCCGCCGTGTCATCCAGGCTTCCACCGAAATCAGTGCCAGGAATCCATAGATCAACAGCCACCAGAATTCTGTCCGGGCTGTTCCCACGAACATCTGCTTCATCAATTCGTGCAAGTCGGTCGCAAATACCAGGCGACCATCCCCTTCCAAGGCTGTTCGCTGGGCTTCCGTCAGGATGGTCAGGTCGGATTCACCGCGATCAAAGTTTGCGACGAAGTGTTCATCGGTGACAGAGGGCTTTCCATCCGCGGCCTTTTTCGCAAACCGATAGACGCCTGGCAGAGAAACCTCTGACAGGATGGCCCCCGGTTGTAACTCGTCATGAATGCGGCCTGCCGGAAACTTCTTGCCGCTGGGGCCGACGAATTCATAGTCATCGACCTTGAGTTCTGGCGGAATATTCAACACCAGTGGAGTGCCGACTTCGACGTTGCGATTGGTGGCTGTTGAGGCCAGTGAGAACAACAGTTCATGCAGCCAGGGGACGAAGTCGGTCTTGGCAGGGAGAGTGTTCCAGTCTGCGTCGAGGGTCGAAGTCAGCACGGCTGTCATCCCTCGATCGTAGCGCTGCGTAACGATCCAGGGATCGCCGTTGGTCAGCTTCGCAATCACCAGAGGCGTTCCAACTGCGGGGCCCTGTTTGCGCGACTTTGGATCACCCTCTTTCACCGTGTTTTCGCGCAGTGGAACCGGCGTCACCTTCCACCAGCGCGAGAACCGGGCGTCTGTCAGTGTCCCTTGTGTCTCCGCTCGAAACTGCCGGATCCAGGGAAGTTCCAGACTGTTTCCGGCAACTCGCACCCCCTGAGATTCTTCCGCCGTTTGAGATGCAATTTCCTTGAGTTGTACGGGGAACAGTGCCGCCGCCGGGGAATCGGGGTCGAGTGAGTACCCGTTCTTCGGGATCTTGTCGCCCAACGTGAAAAGCAGGCCATGTCCCCCGGCCACAGATCGTTCCAGCAGCGATTGAACCTCGGGCGTCAGAGCCTGGACATTGGCCAGCACGATCACGGACGCAGGGCGGATGGAGTCGGCGTTGAGATCCGCAGGCGTGACGACAACCGGCTTGATCCAGCTTGAGTCTTCGCCTCCCGCTGAAAGAGCCGCCTTTGCGAAAAAGGTTTCGCTGCGAGTCGGGTCGAGTTTCTTGTCGCCGTCGACAAGCAAGACTGGAAGCGACCCGGCAACGACGATGACCGCGTCGGATCGGTTGTCGCCCGGCAGCGGATCGTTGTCGAGAACGACACTGACCAGATGCGAACCAGGCGTCTCAAACTGCCGCTCGAATTCAACAGTCGCTTCTCCATCGGGAGTCAAATTCAATCGCAATGTTTGATCCGCCAGACGCTGGCCGTTCACTTCGATGAAGACATTGCGGGCAATCGCTCCTTCGCCGCCTCGGTAACGGACTTTACTGCTGATGCGGACGGGCACCTTGGGAACAGCCATTTCCCGGGAAAGCTGTAAACGCTCAATCGTGAAGTTCGCTCCCTTCCCCAATTCACCAGACGCTGCGTCGAGAACCCAGATGCGAGGGGGAACGGTGGATTGAGCTTTCAAGTCGTCCAGTCGAGTCCACAAAGTAGCATCATCCGGTTTCCAACTGAGTGCCTGATGGTCGGTCAGGACCAGCAAGTCGCGCTGCACGTTGGTACCACTCGCCAGGATCTGTATGCCGCGAGCAATTGCGTCGTGCAGATTCGCCGTGCCGCCGGGTGCCGGCAGATCTTCCAGTGCCTGTCGAAACCGTTCGCGATCTCGCGTTGGTCCTGGTAGAGCGAGTCGAGGTTGTTCGCGCGCATCCAGGACCATGATCGTGTCGCCAGCTCGCAGATCGGAGACGAACTGGCGAGCCAGTCGGGTTGCTGCCGCGTGAGGTGTTCCCTGGCGACCTTCCCAACCCATGCTGTATGAGCCATCGATGACGATCACGACATCGCGCGATGTGGTGGAAGCCCATCGTCCAAGCCACGACCCGTTGAACCACGGTCGGGCCATGGCGATTGCCAGCAAGGCGACGAGCAGCATTCGCACCAGCAGCAACAGCAGGTCTTCGAGTTGCAGATTTCGGCGTGCACTGGGATCCAGTTCCAGAAACTGCATCGCTCCCCAGTCAACGGTGTCGTACCGTTTCCGGCTGAGCAAATGAGCAAGGATTGGCAGGATGACTCCCGCCAATCCTGCCAGCATCCACGGATTCAGAAAGAATTGGATCACAGATCAGCGATAGTTAGAACGGAGATGGCAAAGTTCAACTGCCGGTGAGCGGGTTCTCAATTGCGGCAGGACGCTGACATTACAACCCGCGTCTACGGCGGGCACAAGGGAGCAGAAACGCGGTTCGCTGTGTGACTCGGACGAAATCCGTTACTCGGGACGAACCGGGACAGGCTCTTTGATTTCCCGCAGCCAGATATTCCGGAAGCGGACAGGATTGCCATGAAACTGCAGGCGGATCGGTGCGGGGCCGTGAGGCTTATAGATGGGGGCGTATTCGAATGCCGTTTCACCCAGAAGTTCCGTATGGTTCTGAACGAGGACTCCGTTATGAAGTACGGTCATGTAGCCCGGCTTGACCACAGTGCCGTGCTCGTTGAAACGTGGGGCGTTGTAGATGATGTCGTAGGTCTGCCATTCGCCCGGCTTGCGACAAGCGTTGACGAGTGGTGGCTTGGTCTTGTAGAGCGCTGCTGCCTGACCATCGAAATACGTCTTGTTATCGAATGAGTCCAGGATCTGGACTTCGTATTGATTTCCCAGAAAGACGCCACTGTTTCCCCGGCCCTGGCCGCTTCCCACAACCTTGTCGGGCGTGGCCCATTCGAGGTGCAACTGGCAGTCACTGAATGAGGCTTTCGTACGAATGTCACCACCGCGTGAGGTTGCAACACCCCCTTCCACTGCCCATTTGTCGCCTCCTTCCCACTGAGACAAATCAGTCCCACCAAACAGCACTACAGCATCGGCAGGAGGGCCGCCCACCGGGCCCGGATCGACAATCGCCGGTTCCGGCCAGACGATTCCGCTGACCCATTCCTTGGCAATCGCGATGGCACTCAATCCCATCAGCAGACATCCTGCGGTGAGATACTTTGCCAGTTTTGGACTCATCAACGTGATCGAGGTTTTCATTTTCAGTCTGCCATGTTGCTTGTCAGGGATTGTCAGTTAACGCCGTCGCACAAGCGTACCAGTGCTCGACGGAAGCGCGAAGTGATCGCAGGTTCTCGTCCAGGGCCATTTTGTTTTGAGGTTGAGCAGGAGGTGCTTCGTGATTCCCGCGAAGGCGGGAACCCAGCGAGCACAACATGAGATCATTTGCGGAATTCAAAATGAACTGGGTTCCCGCCTTCGCGGGAATGGCGGAGCGCGGACCACATCGGGAACAGTAAGAAATGCTGGTGGGCCCGCGCGGCGAAGCGCCACTTATCCCACCGAAGTTTGAAAACGCGAGTAACGATTCTTGGCCGCGTCTGAATTGCGGTCGCCAATTACACTACACGAGCATGGCTATCATACGACGCTGAAGGCGTCGCAGATCGTAGCCGGGGGTTGCGCGAAGCGGAAACCCCCGGATCGAAGAACGCGCCAACACAAAGCATCCTGAATGGATGCCAGATCGCAGTGAAGTCGAGATTTCTGGCATCCCTTCAGGATGCGTTGACTATGTCGATTCCGTTCCGGGGGTTTCCGCTTCGCTGCAACCCCCGGCTACGTTTTGCGATCGCTTCGCGATCAAGATGTCCAAACCACACCATTTCACCGACAGATATCGTTACCCGCGTATGGCCTTCAGCCCACAAACAGCCCACCCCACAAACAGCCGATGATTGCGACATCGCCACCCGACCGAGAGACAAAGATCTGGGTGACGATGACTCCACCTCACGGCCTGGCTACCTTCAAAAATGCAGCGGCCCCCAAGATACTCGCACGTGTTGAAATCGCCGATGGCCTTGGCCAGAATCACGGGTTGGATTTGCACCCTGTGATCACTCTACCTGACAGAGGAATTGGAAATGTCCTGCTATCGCGTGTGCTTGTCGGTACTCGTTGTGTTTGCAGCCGCGACACGTCTTACGGCCGCAGATTCGCTGGAGTTCAAAGAGCAGGACAGTGTGCGGTGGTATGACATCCGTCAACTGGGTGTCGAAGGCCAGGGCTGGACCGAAAATAAATCGACCTACGACCGGCTTCCCGCCAAAGCTGAGGGTAAAGTCCGCGACGCGATCTGGAATCTCAGCCGCGATTCGGCCGGGATGTGTGTCCGTTTTCAGACGGATGCCGAAACCATCCATGCACGCTGGACGTTGACCAAGGCCAATCTGGCGATGCCGCACATGCCAGCCACGGGTGTCAGCGGCCTGGATCTTTACGCGAAAGATGCCGCAGGTCGCTGGCGATGGGTCTCGGTCGGACGTCCGACAGCTCAGACGAACACCCAGAAAATGGCGGATGGGGCCGCTCCGGGGCGCCGCGAATGGCTGCTCTATCTGCCTCTTTACAATGGCGTCACGTCGGTGGAAATCGGTGTCCCTGCTGGTAAGACGATCGAAAAGGCCCCGGCATATCCGCAGACACATGCCAAGCCAATTGTCTTTTATGGGACCTCGATCACTCACGGCGCCTGTGCGACTCGACCTGGAATGGTTCACACGGCGATCCTGAGCCGAAAATACGGTCGCCCCATCATTAATCTGGGGTTCTCTGGCAATGGCCGGATGGAACCAGAAGTCACGGCGTTGCTGGCAGAACTTGATGCGTCGGTCTACGTGATCGATTGCTGTCCCAATTTGACAGGTCCTGAAACGGCTGAGCGAACAAAACCTCTTGTTCAGCAATTGCGACAGACTCGACCCAACGTTCCGATTGTGCTGGTCGAGGATCGCGTCTACACAGACGCCTGGCTGATTACTTCGAAGAAGGCTCGCAACGATGGCAATCATGCTGCTTTGAAGAAGTCGTTCGACGAATTGATCGCTGCTGGAACAAAAGATTTGTATTACATCCCGGGAAGTGATCTGCTCGGTGACGATAACGAAGGTGCCGTCGACAGTTCGCATCCCAACGACCTCGGTTTTGTGCGGCAGGCGGACGCTTTTGATAAGGTTTTGGGGAAGCTGATGCGATAGAATAACGGCAGTTGGTTGTCGGCACCGGCGATGAGAATCGCCAGCCCCAGTCACTAATGCTTCCCGACGAGGACTACACCATGTTTGATCTGCAATACGAAAACCTGGCCCGAGTGACTCGCCGCCAGTTCTTTGGTTCCACAGCGGGCGGTATTGGACTGACGGCGCTGGCGTCATTGATGAACGGTTCCGCTGCCGAGGCTGCAGAAAAAGGGATCCCGGGGGTTCCGCATCACCTTCCCAAGGCGAAGCGAGTCATCGTGATGTGGCAGGGTGGCGGTCCTTCGCACGTCGATCTGTTCGACGAAAAGCCGATGATGCAGGAAATGAAGGGCAAGGATATCCCCGACACTATTCGTGGCACGACGCGTCTGTCGACGATGTCCAGCGGATACGGGAAGTGGCCGTGTCAGCCTGCGATCAAGCCGTTCAAAAAATATGGTCAGGCAGGAATACCTCTCAGCGAAATGCTTCCCAACGTCGGCAGCATCGCGGACGAGATCTGCCTCGTTCGCAGCATGCATACCGAAGCGGTGAATCATGCTCCCGGCGTTACGTTCTTTATGACGGGGACGCAAGTTCCGGGTCGCCCCAGCATGGGGGCCTGGCTGTCATATGGACTGGGAAGCGAAAGCGAAAACCTTCCTGCGTTTGTTGTGATGACATCCAGCGACAAAGGGAAAACCTGCGGTCAGCTCTTTTTTGATTACTACTGGGGAAGCGGATTCCTGCCGAGTCGATACCAGGGGGTGCGGTTCCGGAATACAGGGGACTTGGTTCCCTACCTGGCTAACCCGCCGGGAGTCAGTCGAGAAGCACGGCGAACGCTGCTGGATGACATTGCCGCGATGAATGCTGCCCATCTGGCAGATTACGGTGATCCCGAAATCGATACCCGGATCGCTCAATATGAAATGGCATTCCGGATGCAGACGAGTGTTCCGGATCTGGTCGATTTTTCGGGTGAGACCAAGGCGACACTCGATCGTTACGGCGAAGATGTGCTCGTTAAAGGAACGTACGCCAATAACTGTCTGATTGCCCGTCGATTGCTGGAACGCGGCGTCCGGTTTGTTCAGTTGATGCATTCCGGCTGGGACCAGCACGGCAACCTGTTTACTCAACTGGAACAACAGTGCCGCGATACAGAAGGTCCTTCAGCCGCCCTGGTCAAAGATCTGAAGGATCGAGGGATGCTGGACGACACTCTGGTAATCTGGGGTGGTGAATTCGGCCGAACCCCATTCGGTCAGGGGGATCCGACAAATCCGAAAGGCCGGGACCACTTCGGCAGGGCGTTCAGTTGGTGGCTTGCTGGTGGCGGTGTGAAGCGCGGAACGGTCTATGGTCAGACGGATGACTTTGGCTGGAACATCACCAACGATCCGGTCCATGTCCACGATATGCAGGCGACGATCATGCATCTATGCGGGATTGACCACACGAAGCTGACGTTCCGCTACCAGGGACGACAGTACCGCTTGACCGATATTCATGGAAACGTGGTGTCGGGGATTCTTGCCTGAAGAAGGTTTACCACTGAGGGCACGGAGGGCCACAGAGCAAGACCTGAGATCTAATAGAAAAACGTCCGAAGTCGTAAAGGTCTTCGGACGTTTTTTGATTGATCATCTGCGAACAGCGAACTGTTACAGGACTTTTTCGATTGTTTCCCGCAGGACGGCGCCTGACTTCTGCAGGGCCATCTTTTCCTTGGGCCACAGGTCCACTTCGATGACTCCCAGCACACCCTTTCGGCCGACGACTGTTGGTACCGAGATTGCGACATCTCGCAGGCCGTAAGCGCCGGTTTGCAGAGAGCTGACGGGGAGAATTCGACGTTGATCCAGAGCGATGGCGTGGACCACATCGGCGATGGAGACTCCGACAGCGAAGCCGGCTCCACCCTTCTTCTTGATCACTTCGGCACCGCTGCCGCGTGTCTTCTTTTCGATATCGGCAATCAACTGCGAATTGACGCCGGGGTACTTATCCAAAGGGAGGCCAGCGATCTGGGCGGCTGACCAGACAGGAACCATGCTGTCACCATGTTCGCCGAAGATCGTGACATCGACCTGGGTCGGTGGCACATCCAGGCGTTGAGCCAGCAGGCTGCGGAGACGGGTGGTATCGAGAACCGTTCCAAGGCCGATCACCTGCGAAGCGGGCAGGCCCAGTTCCTTGATGGCCAGGTAGGTCAGGACGTCGACTGGATTAGAAACGACGAAGACGATTGCGTCTTTCTTCAATCCGCCCGATTTCAGGTCGGCCAGGATGTTTCGGAACAGCGCGACGTTGCGGTTGATCAGGTCCAGTCGGCTTTCTTCCGGCTTACGACGCAGACCGGCAGTGATCACCACGCAATCGCTGTCGCCGACCGACTTCATGTCGCCAAATGTGATCTTCTGATCCGCCAGAATGCTGGCACCGTGCAACAGGTCAAGAGCCTGGCCTTCGCACAGTTCCTGGTTCACGTCGACCAGATGGATATGACGAACGATTTTTCCGGCCTGCAGTGCGAACCCGGCGCAGGAACCGACCAGACCGCCGCCACCGATGATGCTGACTTTCATATCTTCACCCAAATCTAAAGTTCAGGAACCTTGTAATTACTTGCTCATCGCCGCAACGACTTGTTCTGTGATCAGTCGGACCAGCGTTTCCATGTCAGGTTCAGCCTTGGCTTCTGGCTTGGCAGCTTCCTTCTGTCGTTCGAGATAGCCGGAATAAACAGGAGCAGGTTCGAAGGCTTTCTGTTCCAGCTTGTTTTCCTTGTAGCCATCGCGGAAGGCACTGTTGCTGCACAGGTCGCAATCTTCGACATGGAAGCGAGGATCATCGAAGCCCAGCTTCTTCTTCAGATCGAGAAGTTCGACAGATTCGCGTTCGTTCAGATAGGTGACTCGACCTAGCTGCTTCGACAACAGCAGAATCCGGCAGTAGGCGTCGAGGATTTCCGTCTTCCAGTAGGCGTCTTCCAGAGTCTTTCCGAAAGTGACGGTCCCGTGGTTGGTCAGGATGATCGTGTTCGTCCCGTTCTTCAGGAATGGCACAACCGTATTGGCGAATGCATGTCCGCCAGGTGTTTCATACGGGGCGATCGGAACTTCACCCATGAAGACTTCGATTTCCGGCAGGATGCACTGCGGGATCGGTTCACGAGCCACCGCGAATGCCGTTGCATGTGGCGGATGGCAGTGAACAACAGCCTTGACGTCTGGACGATGCTTCATGATGGCCAGGTGCAGCAGCACTTCGCTGGTTCGCTTGCGCTTACCGGCAATCTGCGTCCCTTCCATATCGACCGCACAGATGTCGTCGGGGGTCATGAACCCTTTGCAGATCATCGTGGGTGAGCAGAGGACTTCGTTTTCACCCACGCGGATCGAGATGTTGCCATCGTTGGCGGCAGCGAAACCCTTGTTGTAAACGCGCCGTCCGATTTCACAAATCTCTTCTTTGAGCTTCCGGTCGTTGATGCCGGAGTTCCATTGACTGGTCATGGGTGAGGTCCTTTGAGTTTGATGGCAATGCGTTCTGAGCCAAAGCGTCAGCCTGTTCGACTGGTCTTTATTCGCTCAAAACCTCGATGGTGTCCAAAATACAGGCGTTGTACGCGTCCAGCGGCTTGTGGTTGGGAGCGAACGGGTTTGCCGCTTCGCCACCTTCACTGAAACCGATTTTTGCTCCGGGAGACGCGCCGAGTTCGTCGTAAACCACGATCGCTTCGTCGCGTCCCTTGTCGTCTCCTTGAAGTCCCGCGGCGTTGAGTGGCACGACGACCAGCCATGTGCCGCCCGCGACCATCGCGTTGCACTTGGACATCGTCACCTTGCCGATCACTTCGCCAATTCGCATTATGCTTCCTTCACCGGATCAACCCGATGAGTCTTGTTTTATGGATTCCAGCCTGTTGGTGCCTTTGGCTGAGTCTTGCCGCAGTCACGCAACAGGTTTCTTAATTCGATGAATGTCTTTCCCCGGGGATTGATGCAGACCATGTTGACCCCCAGGTGCTTGCTGGTCAGTTCCAGTTGATGACGATCATTAATCACCGCGGCCCGGACCCGGTCATTGCGGTTTCCACGACACGCAATGATTTCGGCATATTCGCTGATCACCGCGATTCCATCGAACTCAGCCGTCCCAATCCCCCGGACAGCCTGTGCGACTGCTTCGAGAGGTTGGCCGACAAGATCCATCGACCATCCTTCAGGCTGGCGCTTCATGGAATCCTGCAAAGATCGAACATTCGGATTCACTGTCTGAACGATCAACTGCCAGCGGGCTCCACTTGCCGCTTTTGCTTCAGACGTCCCGGCTGTCCTTTCGAACTGTGTCCAGGAAATCTTGCGAGTGTTCAGCCAGTCGCGAGCGGATGGTGTCAGAACGGATCGCCGTGCGATCCGCAGAGGTTGTCCGGGTTTGACCGCTGATGCCAGCAATTCGGCCGTGATGACGGGAGCCGTCAGTTCGATCGCAGCAGGCAACGCTGGCTTGGGAGGTGTAACGGTTGGCTTCGGCAGCATGGAAACGAGAGGCGTTTCGGCCACAGGAGTTTCAACCGGGGCTTCGACCACAGGCCGTACCGGAGCGGGCTGGAGCTTTGCCAGCACGTTCGACACGATCTGATCAATCAAAGCCTGGTCCACGTTCTTTCCCTTTTGAGTTGCGTCAGCAGTTGTCCGTTTCAGTTCAGTCAAGAAGTCCCATCACATGCCATCGGGCGGGAGTGTTGTCGGATCCCACCATTTCTCGAGCCGCTTTGCCGTCGGAACAGATGATCACGGTGTCACCCATTCTTCCCCCCTGATTATCGATCACCAGTTGCGGTGCACCGTCGGGGCCTCCTTTTGGATCGAGCGGCTGAACGAGAAGCATGCGCCAACCCTTGAGGGTGGGATGCTTCACCGTCGAAGTCGCTCGTCCGATGACCTTTCCGAGTTGCATGGCTGATACTCGCCAATCAAGGAGAAATGTGGCAATTCGACAGGATCAGATGACTCGCAAATCGTCGACCAGTACGCAGCGTCGCTGGCGAGTGAAGGTCATTGGATTCGTGACCCCTTCACCGGTTGGCGTTGCGATACTGAAGCTGAGGTAACCTTCTCCGCCCAGTCCCAGTCCGGCCATACAAGGACCATTCTTGATGAACAGCGTGGTGTCCATTTCGCGACCCATGCGAGTCATGTGACGGACATTGCGTGAGTGAATCAGGCTGGTATGTCGGAATCCGTGTTCGAACTCGAGAGCCAGTTCGACCCCGTGTGCGAAGTTCTTGCAGCGAACGAATGGAACGAACGGCATCATCTGTTCTTCTGGAACAAATGGGTTCGCTGTGTCTGTTTCGCCGTAGAGCAATTGAGTGTTCGCGGGAACTCGGATGCCGATCAGCTCGGCCAGTCGCGAAGCATCCAGGCCGACCAGATCTCGGTTCAAATGATAGTGATCGCCAGGCTTCGTGGGAGGCGAGAATGCCAGCTTGGTCAGAGCATCGATTTCCTGAGCATTCAGGCGATAGGCACCGTGACGTGGCATGGTGTCCATCAGTTCGTCGAAGATCTGCTCAACGGCAAACACTTCCTTTTCGCCGATGCAAAGCAGGTTGTTATCGTAGCTGGCCCCTTTAACGATCGAGGCGGCGGTGTTTTCGAGGCACGCGCTTTCATCGACGACAACGGGAGGATTCCCCGGGCCGGCGACGATGGCTTTCTTGCGGCTTTCCATGGCTGCTCGAGCTACGGCAGGACCACCGGTGACACAGAGCAGTTTCACTCCACGATGACCGAAGATCGCTGCGGCGGTATCGAGAGTTGGCTTCTCGATGATCGTTACCAGGTTTTCGAGACCCGTCGCCTTGTAGATCGCCTTGTTGAAGCGTCGGACACCATCGCAGGCGATCCGGGCTCCGCTTGGATGTGGATTCACGATCAACGTGTTGCCACCAGCGACCATGTTGATGACATTGCCTGCCAGCGTTGGCAGTGAGTGAGTCACCGGGGTGATTGCACCGATCACGCCGAACGGGGCGTATTCGGTGACCGTCAGGCCGTGATCACCGCTGACCGCATCGGTCCGCATGAATTCTGTGCCGGGGACCAGCTTGATGATCTTCAGCTTTTCGATCTTGTGATCGAGACGACCGATTTTGGTTTCCTGGAATTCCAGTGTTCCGAGCTCTTCGGCCTGCTCATCGCAGATCTGTCGAACGCACTCGATCGCCTTGGCTCGCGAGGCCAGCGGTGATTCGCTGAGCTTCTTGAAACCTTCGTTGGCGGCGGCGACTGCCTGGTCCACGGACTGGAACACACCCCAGTCGCCGTCCTGCGGAGCCGCAGCGGACTTAGGAGCCTTACCCAGTTGGGCGAGTACTTCTTGAACAACCTGACGAATCGCTTCAGCGTTGGCTTGCATGGTGTCGGGTCTCGATAATCTGGATCTGTAAGTTTGTTGTGTCGGGTTTGCTGCAGGCAGTTGTGAATTCGAAATCACTGCCCGTTTAGTTCACGTTTCTTCTCGTCCACCCACGACTCGAATTGTCCCAGGGTTGGAAACATGGAAGCCAGGAGAACTATCAGTGTTCCCACGATTCCCAGGGTGAGTGTCTGGCGGTCCAGCATGTAGGCCACCCAGTTGAAAAATCCGGCTCCTTCCAGCAATGCCGCTCCGACGATCTTGTGGATCTGAAAAATCCGGCCCAGTCGCGGCATCACATCCGCTTTGTTGATGTCTTTCATTAAAGCCAGTTGTGATTTGACAATGATTCCGGGAATGACAATCCACATCAGAATCTGCACTGCAGCCATCCCGGCTGCAAAAATTGTCAGAATGGATTGCTTTGGCTCGTTCTGGCTGGTCATGGCGACCCCACCAAAAACGACCATTCCCGTCACCAGAGTACCGATGATGATCTGCGTCGTCCGAACGACATTGGCAGGTTCGTTCTGCTGGGTCACTTGCCACCTCCAGACGCATCCTTGGCGCTGAAAATGGATTTGGCTCCCAGGTGAACAGAATCGATGATTCCGATGATCGCGCAGTCGATTGGCAGTGGCTTGGTCTGTGGAGTGAACCGGGCACTGGAGCCCTGGACGATCATTACCACTTCGCCTTCGCCAGCACCGACTGTATCGACACAGATGAATGTTCGCCCCGTTGATACCAGCCCGGACTGGTCTTTCTCGTTGACGCGCAGCGGCTCCACGACGAGCAGCTTCTGGCCGACCATCGCGTCGACCTTCTGGGTCGAGACGACACTACCTGTCACGCGTGCGAGGAACATTGTTTTAGGCCATTCGGGGGATTGAGGGGTGAGTCAACAGTTGCCTGTCGGCTCCTGATTTTCATTCTTGCACGCTCGAAACGTGCCCTGCATCGTGAGGTCAGGCCGTTAGCCTGACCGTTCATCGGTCTCCTGTGTCGTCACTTGCCTTGCAGTGCTTCCACTGTCTGGCGGGCGACGACGATTTCTTCGTTGGTCGGAACCACCCAGATCTGGGTCCGGCTGTCGGCTGTCGAAATACTGCTTTCGCTTCCTCGAGGAAGACTGCTGTTGCGAGCTTCATCCAGGACGATTCCTGCCCATTCCATGCCACGGCAGACACCTGCCCGGATGACCTGGCTGTTTTCACCAATCCCGCCACTGAACACGATTGCATCAGCACCACCCAGTACCGTCAGATACGCTCCGAGATACTGCCGGATCGAGGCAATAAACACGTCCAGTGCCAGTTGGGCTCGAACATGCCCCTTGGCCGCCGCTTCTTCGACATCGCGAGCATCCTGGCTCAAGCCACTCACTCCCAGCAGACCACCCTTGCTCGACAGATCCTCCAGGATCTGTGCCAGCGTCTTGCCGGTCTTTCGCAACAGGATTGGCAGGGCAAACGGGTCGAAATCTCCGACACGATTGTTCTGCAGCAATCCGGTCTGGGGACTCATTCCCATGCTGGTTGCTTGTGACTTTCCGTCCCTTGCCGCACAGAGAGAATTGCTTCCCCCGAGATGACACGTAATGACCCGCAGGTCACCGCGTCCCATCAACTGTGCGATTCTGGTGTTGAGGTAGCGGTGGCTGGCACCGTGGAAACCCCAACGCTTGATTTCGTAGTCTTCGGACCATTCGTAAGGAATGGCATACAGCTTGTTCGCCGCAGGGATCGTGTCATGGAACGCCGTTTCCAGGGCCGCGACCAGAGGTATCTGCGGAAACGCCGATCGCAATTGCCGCATGGCTTTTGCGTACATCGGATTGTGAGCCGGTGCGATGTCGGACAAGTCTTCCATCTTGGCCAGCAGTACATCGTCCACGATGCGCACACCACTCAGATTCCCTGCAAATACTGCCTTGAATCCAATCGCCGCAACTTCACTGACCGACTTGATGCATCCGTATTCGGGATGAGTCAACTGGTCGAGACAGATTTTGACCGCCGCCGCATGGTCGGCGATATTCTGTGTCGACTCTTCACGCCGTCCACCAATCTCCACGAAACAGGCACTGCCGGACTGACCGATTCGGTCGATCCCACCCCGCGCCAATTGAGTTTCCGATGGGAGATCAAACAGACGGTATTTAAAACTTGTCGATCCGAGATTTGCGACGAGTACTTTCATGGCAAGACTCCATTCCAGGGAAAGCTGTCACCGAACACTAGATAAACTGTTCCAACAGGCTCTTTTCGGGTCGGGCGATCACGTGAGCGCTGACCAGTTCGCCAATCTTGGATGCGGCGGAGGAGCCGGCATCGACTGCGGCACGAACCGAGCCGACATCGCCACGAATCACGGTGGTGATGTAGGCACCGCCGATTTGGATCTGCTTGACCAGAGTTACGTTGGCGGCCTTGAGCATGGCGTCGGCAGCTTCGATCTGCGCGACCAGGCCCTTGGTCTCCAAAAGTCCAATTGCGTCGTTCATGAAAGGTCTTTCAGTTTTCTTGGGTGGTTCAATTTGTACAGGTGCAGCAGGTTCCACTGGAACGACCACTGCAGCGGCGGCTGCCACAGGGGCAGACCGACTGTTACGTGCTCGAGGTGCTGCTTTTGTCGCAGGCCTCGTTGTTGTTCTTGTCGCTCGCTTTGCCGGTCGTTTTACCGGTGCTGGCTTGCTGGCGGCGCGTTTGGCCATGTCCCTATTCCCACATCATGAAGAAGTGAAAATCAGCTGGCTGCGGCACTGGAGCTGGCCTTGGACTTTGGCAGAACCGAAGCGAGTTCTTCGTGTGGTCGTGGGATGACCTGAACACTGATGACTTCGCCGATCTTGCTGGCAGCACTGGCTCCAGCATCGATTGCAGCCTTGACCGCAGCAACGTCGCCGGTGACGAATGCTGTGACCAGCCCGCTACCGACCTTGTCCCAGCCGATCATCTGGACATTGGCAGCCTTCAGCATGGCGTCCACACCTTCGATCAGGCAGACCAGTCCTTTACACTCCAACATTCCCAATGCTTCCATCGCCTTCGCCATAGCAGGTTCCCCCTCAGTTAGAAACGTAAACAGCAGTTGCCTCATGACATCTCTCGCGGTCGGCAAGCCGCGATGCCTTAGTGTGTTTGACACGCACAAGCGTGTGGTTTAATCAGCTCGACCGACGTCGCCGCCGGCAGGTTGATGGCATTCCCCTCGTCCGTGTCCAGATGGACTTCCAGCTTCACCTTGGCATCTCCACGAACTGCCACATCTTCCAGCGTTGTGGTACAGCCAGCAGAGACGACTCGCAGATGCATCAATTCTCCGTTCTTGACCCCGTAGTACTCCATGTCAGCGGGACTCATGTGGACATGTCGCATCGCGCGGATCACGCCAGACTTCAGTTCCACAACGCCTTCAGGACCCACCAGCACACAGCCCGGTGTGTCGTGATGATCGCCACTGATGCGGATGGGCGTATCGATCCCGAGCGAGATCGAATCGGTGAAGGCCAGTTCGACCTGTGACGGGCGGCAAGGGCCGAGTACGCGGACTTCGGGCAGCATGCGTTTGCGTGGTCCGACGACCATCACAGTCTGCTTGGCGGCGAAGAAGCCGTCCTGATAGAGCCACTTCATCGGCTCAAGCTGAGCCCCTTTGCCGAAGAGAATCTCGACATGTTCCTGGCTGAGATGAACATGGCGGGCCGATATGTTGACCACCAGTGGATTGCGAGCAGGTGCGGCCGCAGCCTCAACCTTCGCAGGATTCAGTTGTTTTTCCAGGACAGAACGAACCACGCGTTCAATGTCACTGCGACTGTAGTTTCCGGCCATCACTGTCATGACTGAGATTTCCCCGATCCCGTTTCCGACGTCATTCACGCATCTGCCAGTGTCAGTTCGATCCCGGCGTCACGGATGACTCCACGCCAGTGATCACTCAGTCCACCATCCACAATGATCCGAGTGACCTTCGACAACTCGCACAAATAGGCGAGTGCCGACCTGCCGAACTTGCTGCTGTCAGCCACCACCCAAACTTCTTCCGCCGCCTCCAGCATCAACCGCTCACATTCGACCAGCAGCGTGTTGCTGTTGTAGAGGCCCTTTTCTGTGATCCCGCCCGTCCCCATGATCAACCGCGGGACGTGGATCTCTGCCAGCGCTGCCGCTGCCAGTGGCCCGAGGGCCACGCCCGTTCGTGGATAGAGGTATCCACCAATCAAAATCAACTCGATACTCGATTGCTGAGCCAGCAGATTCGCGATGGGCAGCGAGTTCGTCACTACCTGCAGCGACTTTCCAGTCAGGCATCGAGCCACTTCTAACGTTGTGGTTCCACCGTCGAGCAGAATCGTTGCGTCCTGCGGAATCATCTCGGCGACAACACGACCAATCCTTTGCTTCTCAGGCATGGCCGAGGCCCGCCGTTCGTCAAAGGGTGTGATCGAATCACCCGTATAAGCCGCACCGCCTCGGGTCCGGCGAATTTGACCGATTCCGTCAAGATACTCCAAATCACGTCGAACTGTGGACTCACTCGCCCCCAGTTTGCTTACCAGCTCTTGAAGTGACACAAAACCCTGCTGCTCAATAACTTGCAGTATAGATTCGCGTCGCTGATCGAGTAGCATGCTCACGGGAGCTTCCTCCATCTGGCAGGTTCCAGAAGCCGACTCCCTGTCAGGCTTCACGCATTCTTCCCAGAATACCGCACGAAAGGCGGATTTCAATCGATATCACTCAAAATCTGTCAATCTGAGTGACCTTTCATGACTGGAAAGTGATCGCTTCCGACGTTCGTTCCACGGTTATCGGAATGAATCTGCCGACGTTGCAAAAATACAACATGGCCGGGGCTGGGTATCCAGAACGTGAAATTCCCCTGCAAGTTTCCCAAACTTCGCAGACGTCAAAGTCGCAAAGGCAGAAGAATCGGAGCGAGCAGACCGCAAAAACGCATCTCGACGGTTGCCGGAGATCGGCGTAGCTGAAGTCGTGAGACTTCAGTCAATGCTTCAGATCGCCCACGAGACCGGGCTATCGGAACCGAATGGCGACATCAAGCGCCATCGCGAAATAGATGGCAGAAAACTGTCCAGCAGATTATAGACAAACCGGGCTCAAGTTGACGGATCAACGAACTCGAAGCTATTGTTATAGCAGCGATCGCGGCGGACTGGCCAACCCGGGAGACGACTGAATGCTGGAACTGCGAACCGGAACTCCATTTTCGAATTGCGGCGGGATGACTCGCCGGACCGCGATCAAAGCCGGGTTTCTCGGACTGGCAGGGCTGTCACTGGGTGATCTGTTTCGCCTGCAGGCTCAAGGGGCGGCGACGAAGAATGACAAGTCGGTCATTCTGATCTGGCTCGACGGTGGGCCGAGCCAACTGGAATCATATGATCCCAAGCCAGAAGCTCCTTCAGAGTATCGCGGGCCGTTTGACACGATCGCTACGAATGTTCCGGGAATCTTTCTGTCGGAACTGTTGCCGAAGCATGCCAAACATGCGGACAAAATGTCCTTCATCCGCTCCCTGCATCATGGGACGGGTGACCACTTCGCGGGTGCACACTGGATGTTGACCGGTCGGGCAGGATCAACGAGTGTGAATCTGCCGCAGAAGTTTCCGTCAGTCGGTTCTTATGTCGCCCGCGTCCGTGGATCGAACGCGCCCGGGATGCCGGCATACGTTGGACTTCCTGCAGCGCAAAGTGTCTATCTGTTTCCCGGGTATCAGGGAGCAGCGTATCTCGGAAACGCCTATAACCCCTTCGATGTCGACAGCGAAACGAAGTACCTGCACTATTCGACAAACGTTGCCATCGGTCGGCCGAAGTGCCTCGAAAGCCTGCAGTCCATCGAAACCGGGCGAGCTCAGGATCGCCGATCATTGCTGCAGGGACTGGATCAGATCCAGCGGACTGCCGATCAGCGCCGTGTGATGGATACAATCGACAGCCACCAGCAGGCAGCTCTCTCGATGGTTCTCGGCGGCAAGGCTCGTTCGGCCTTTAATCTGGAACTGGAAGACCCGCGGTTGTCAGATAAATATGGACGTAACCCATGGGGCCGTTACACGCTGATGGCACGGCGACTGGTTGAAGCGGGGGTATCGTTCGTTACCGTGGATATGCCGCATTGGGATGACCATTCCAATATCAAGGTCGGTCATGGCGGGAAGTTTGAAGTTGTCGATCAAGCTGTGGGAGCACTGATCGATGATCTGATCGTTCGCGATCTGCTGGATCGAACACTCGTGATCGTGATGGGTGAGTTTGGTCGTACTCCCAAGATCAATACAGGTCAGCCTGGTATTCCGATTCCGGGCCGCGATCACTGGGGAGATGCGATTTCCGTGATGATGGCGGGCTGCGGCATCCGCGGAGGGACTGTAGTCGGTCAGACCAATGCCCGGGCTGAATTCCCGATTGAACGACCTTTGATGCCGCATGATCTGCTGGCGACAGTCTACGAAGTCATGGGAATCGATCCGACGCTGTCATTCCCGGATCACTCAGGTCGTCCTGTCCCGATCCTGACCGAAGGCCGACCGATTCGCGAGATTCTTTAAACCTCGATTTCCAGACCTTCATGCCGCTTTTCGAGATTCTTCCAGCGAATCGGACGAAAGAATCGTACGAATCGTTATCGCAATTCGTTTGCTAAAGCGGACGAACTGCACTAACATCCGTTCCGGCTTGGTCGTCGAAAACCAGGTGACGGTTTCTATCGGGTTTCGTAATGAATTCGCGGTCGATGAAAATAAACGCGGTTCTGCTGACGCTGGTTCAACTGGCGGTATGGGGATTCTACGCGCCAACTCACCGCCTGATTCATCACACTCACGTGACGAAACAACAGCCGTCAGGTGGCGAAAAATGCCATACGCATTGCTGTCATCATCACCCACCGGTCTCCAGCACGACATCGGAATCACCTTCCGTCCCATCGGATGGGGGGTGTCCCGACGATGACCAGAATTGCGATCTCTGCCAGCTCGCAATTCAGTCGGCAAGCCAAACTGAGACTCTGCAATTATCAGTGACCCTCGAACGTGTGGAACCGCTGGTCATCCATGTCGAATCACTGTTACTGCATGAGCCAATTTGGGCCTTCGATTGTCGCGGCCCCCCTTCCGCTTGAGCGCCAGGCGTTCTGAGAAAGTCTTCTGCGAGACTTCTGCAGATTGCCGAACCTGGTGAAGTTACGTCTGAGGAACCACCGAACCAGATTGAGTTCGGTGCTGCCTGTTTCCATTCGTCTTTTTGCTCAAGCTTAATCCGGTCCCGCGGGATATCGGATCAAAATTCTGAGGGGAATTTTGTCATGATTTCTTTGTCACATCGTCGTCGTGGTTTCACATTGATCGAATTGCTGGTGGTGATTGCGATCATCGCCGTCTTGATTGCGCTGTTGCTTCCTGCCGTTCAGCAGGCCCGAGAAGCAGCCAGGCGGTCACAGTGCATCAACAACCTGAAACAACTGGGCCTGGCGCTGCATTCCTATCACGACAGCCTGAATGCATTTCCACCAGGATGGCTGGGAGTCCAGGGAGGGGTTTCCAATATGGATGGCCCATCGGGGTTTGCCTGGGGAAGCCATCTCCTGCCCTATATGGATCAGGCCAATCTTTACAATCGCATGAACTTCAATCTTTCCTGCACAGATCCCAGCAACGCGACGGCTCGTCAGTCCGTGCTGCCAACGTTTCGCTGTCCGTCGGACCCATCCACCGACACCTGGAAGCTCGCAGATAAGTCGAATCCCTCGAATATCCTGGCGACTTTGCCAACAGCCAATTACGTCGGAAGTTTCGGCAGCCTTGGGTTTGAAAATATCTGCGTGAACCCGCCATTTCCTGCCGCCCAATGCGTCAGCAACGGAATGTTTTTTCACAACAGTTGCATGCGGATGCGCGATGTTTCGGATGGAACCAGCAATACGGTATTCCTTGGTGAGCATCGAACAAATACGGCGCTGGGGTGGCAAAGTACGTGGGTCGGAGTTGTGGCGGGAGGCGACGAAGCGATTGCACGAGTTCTCGCGGTTGCTGATCACACTCCCAATCACCCGGCACAGCACATTGATGATTTCAGCAGTCCGCACACTGGTGGGGTTCATCTCCTGTTTGGAGACGGGCGAGTCCGATTCATCACTCAGAATATCGATACAAACGTCTTTCGAGCGATGTCGACGCGTGCTGGCGGTGAGGTCATGGGGGAATTCTGACGTTGAAACGGCGTTTCTTACCCTGTTTTCACGCTGTTGTTTGGGATTTCCGCAGAGATTTCTCGACGTAACTGGCGTTCTTTCCAGCACGTGTGCTACCGACCGGGCGAGCCAAGTGATACGATATCGGGGTCGAGCAACCGCCGGGCCGGGCGTTTACCGTCGTCGAATCCGGACGCACGACGGGGAACCAATGCCGTGTGGAAACAGCTAGCGAATCAATGGGCACTCATCACAGGAGCCTCCTCAGGGCTCGGTGAGGAGTTTGCACGTCAGCTTGCTTCCCGCGGGATGCATCTGATTCTCGTCGCTCGTCGACGTGACCCGATGGAAAAACTGGCTGCAGAATTGCTCCTGCAGCACGGCACGCGGTGTCACGTCATTTCGTCAGATCTCGCTGATCCTGCCGAGCCGAAACGGGTTCTCGACGAAGTCGAGCGATTGGGGGTGACGATCGAACTGCTGGTCAACAATGCCGGGTTTGGCATCGTTGGTGAAGTCGATGATGTGGATCTCGACCGAATCCTGACGATGATCCAGTTGAATGTCTCGGCGCTGACCGAACTGACATACCGGGTTCTGCCGGGGATGCTTCAGCGTCGACGTGGAGCGATCATCAATCTGTCATCGCTTTCAGCGTTCCAACCCGTCGCCTACATGGGAGTCTATGCCGCCAGCAAGGCATTCGTGTTGCACTTCAGCGAAGCCCTGCACTGCGAGCTGAAAGGCCGCGGAATTACGGTGACAGCCGTTTGTGCTGGCGTTACGAGAACCTCGTTCTTTGACATTGCCGGCGCTTCAGGATGGTTGCAGAAACATGCTTCGCACCCAGTCGATTTCGTGGTGAAACGGGCCTTGCGAGCACTCGAACGACGCCAGCAGTTTACGGTTCCCGGCTGGCGAAACTATCTGCTGACGCTTGTGGTGCGAATTGCATCCCGCGCTCGTGTTGTCAAAGAGTCGACTCGATTCTTTCGACCTCGCCGTCCGAAACAGGGCGCGGACCAGAAAGACGCACCTCAAAAGTGACGACGCTCACCAGTGCATGACGAATCCACCATCCACATTGATGGTTTGTCCCGTCACTTGGGCCGCACGGGCTGACGACAGGAATGTCACCATATCGGCAACATCGTCCACCGATTGCCAGCGTCCCAGCGGAATGACATTGCGAACTTTGTCTCCTGCCCACTGCTCGTAAGTCCGACGCTTCTCGGCCGGTTGTTGTTCATTCCAGGCGGCCCAGACCTGCTTGTTGAGTGGCGTCTGGACCATTCCGGGATTGACGGTATTCACTCGTACCCCGTGAGCAGCCAGGTCTTTGGCAAGGCACTGTGCGAAGTTGATGTTCGCCGCTTTGCTGGCACTGTACGGGGGATCGGTCTGTGAACCGATCTGTCCCGCGACGGAGGCCACAAACACCATCGTTCCCGCATGGCGGCTGATCATTCCCGGAGCGATCAACTGCGCGACGTGAACCATCCCCATGACATTCACATCCAGGACCCGCTGCCAGGACGTTGTCGCAACATTTGTAAAAGGAAAGCCAAACTGTCCGGATGTTACCGCAGCACTGTGCACCAAGTGAGTGACCGGTCCCAGTTCATTCTCGGTCTTATCCAGAGCCGCTTTGACAGATTCCAATTTGCTGACATCGACCGGAATTCCGATCGCTCGCCGACCGAACTGTTTCGCCAGGTCAGCCGCGACACCACTGACATCGCGAGCGACGTCCCAGAGTGCGACATCACATCCTTCACGAGACAATTGCTGCGCACAGGCCAGGCCAATGCCGCTGGCCCCACCAGTAATGACAGCCACATTCCCGTGCAGTTCCAGGTCCATCCGTCCGTCTCCTGTCTGTTTTCGCTGCCTCTGCAATCGGAATTGATTGAAACAGCGGTTCGCACGGGCATCCATCGACTTCGGCGAGGAATGTGTTTCGAATGCCGGTTCACTGTCCGATGCGATGCGGAAGTGCGCCCCAAACTATGCACGGTCTAACGCCATTTGTTTCATACCGCGAAGATCGAGCTTCCCGGTTCCCAGCAGCGGGATTTCGTCGACTTCAATGAAACTGTCGTTGGAAGGAATCCACAAGTTTGGCAGGTCTTCCTTGGAGAGTTCGTCGATGACCTGTGACACGGACTTGGTCATCTTCTTGTGCAAGACGATCAGTCGTTCGCCCTTCTTCTCATCAGGAATCGATGTGACGGCAACCTGGATTCCTGCGTCAGTATTCGAAGGATCCTCGATGATTCGCGAAAGGCATTCTTCAATGCGCAGATGCGGGACCATTTCTCCGCCGATCTTGGAGAAACGGCTGATGCGTCCGGTAATGTGGACGAAGCCTTCGTCGTCAACCAGTCCCATATCCCCGGTGTCATACCAGCCGTCCTTGATGACAGCCGCGGTCTTTTCCGGGCGATTCCAGTAACCGAGCATGACATTCGGCCCCTTGATGAGCAGCAGGCCTTCCTGATTCACCCCCAGGGGTTCTCGAGTCGACGGGTCGACAGCGCGGATCACGACGCCCGGCAATGGACGGCCAACCGTACCAAGTTTGGTTCCCTTCTGCTGGATCATGTCACTGCGGTGATCCATGATGTTGACCGATGCTGGCCCAGATGTTTCCGTTGCTCCGTAACCTTCAGACGGGAGAACGCCGAACTTGTTTCGGAACTGTTCTGCAAGCTCCACAGGCAGCTTTTCGGCACCCACAACCACCAGATCAAGTTTGTGGAACTGCTCCTTCTCACACCGTTTCAAGTAGCCTCGCAGGAATGTCGGGGTCCCGAACAGAATTGAAACACCATGTTCCTGCGACAACCGCCCGACCTCTTTGGCGTCGAGTGGATTGACGTGGAATACGACCTTGGGATTCAGGCACATCGGTAACCAGAGGGCGCCGACATATCCCAGCGAATGAAAGATCGGTACGACACCCAGGACGACGTCAGACTCTTCCACTTGAAAGACCTGGTTCGCAGCATCAACAGTGGCAGCGATGTTATGTTGCGACAGCAAGACTCCCTTGGGTTCACCCGTGGAGCCGGATGTATAAATCGCAGTGATCGGATCATCTGGCTGAACGCGATTGAGGCCCAAGGTCCATTCCAGCAGCGAAGCAGGAAGTACAAATGCACCGAGCCCGGCCAGCAGCCGATCGATCCCTCGAATCTGCTCTTTCATGTCTTCCAGAAAGACAAACGGAACATCGAGGTTGAACGGCTTTTTCTCGATGAACTTCTTGCTGGTAATGACGTGCTTGACGCCCGCATCACGAATGCAGTAGTTGACATCCTTTTCGGACATCGTGTAGTTCAGATTGACGGAAACCCTTCGAGACAGAGTAACGGCCAGATTGGCCAGTCCGCAGGCGACGGTGGGGGGAAGCAGAATCCCAACATGTCGTTCGTCTGCCGCCAGAATGTCGCGGATCAGCACGCGGCGCAGGGCCAGCACCGAGGCAAGCAGGCGGCTGCCGGTCAGTTCGACTCCCGACGAATCCGCCATACGCGGCCGCTTCATCGATTTCTTGCATGAGCGGATGAAGAGTCTCGCCGGGGGTAAATCTCTGACCTTTGACACCTCCATTGCCATCGCTCCCAGTTCTTGAACAGCAAATCGAACAGTATGAACATCTTTGGGTTCGGGGATTGGTTTACCAAACAGGATCGTTACCGGATAGGGCCATTGCCGTGGCCACTTCCAGAAGAATTTTCCACCGCGGTAACTGAAGATGCTGCCCCAGAGCCCATGCAGATACACGGGAATCACCGGAGCCCCTGTCCCTTGAAGGATCTTGAGCATCCCTGATGCAAACGGCTGGATCTGTCCCGTTCGAGTTAACTGGCCTTCTGGAAAGATGCAGACCAGACTTCCCTGGTTCAAAGCTTCGCGAGCAATTTTCAGGGACTGAATCAAAGACTTTGGCCCACCATCGGACTTGATGGGAATGACCTCATACATCCGGGCGAGCCAGTTCAGGCGGGGACTGTTGACGTAGTCGGCGTAAACAATGAATCGTGCTGGACGAGGCAGATTGATCATCATCAGAATCCCGTCAACAAACGTGACGTGATTGGGGGTGATCAGTGCCGGACCCGTTTTGGGGATATTTTCCAGCCCCTGCACGCGAAGCCGGTAGATGGTGTGGCTGGCCATCCAGATGATGAACCGAACCGTTGCACCCGGCAGCAACAGAATGATGTAGATCGCAACCGGAATCGTTCCCAGCCCTGCCAGCAGGAAGACAAAACTCGGAGAAAAGTGCTGTACGTCGATCATCCAGTAATACGCCACTGAAACGCCGAGGATTCCTGTAAATGCCAGAAAGTTGGTGGCAGACAAGACCTGCCCCAATTGTTTTGGCTCACTTCGATGTTGCAAGTATGCCTCCAGCGGAACATCAAACAGTCCAGCGCTCCCTCCGAGGAAGCAAAGCGAAACACAGGACGCGACAAAGGCTTCGTTCGGTGCTGTGTGACCCCACCACCCTGACAGGCAAAGCAGGATCGACCAGAAGGCCATGCCGATCGCTCCCATCGGGACGATCCCCAGTTCGACATGTCCTCCCGACCAGCGACCCGCCAGGACACTCCCTGCGCCAACCCCCAGGACAAGCATCATTCCCAGCATGCCGATCCTGTCGGGCGGCATCTGTAATTCACGCTCACCCAACTGGTCAACGTTGAGTTGAGCGAGAGATGCCAGCATCCAGAAGAAGGCAATGCCGAGTGCCGCACGGAGCAATGGGCGATCCGCCGCCAGAATCTTCAGCGAATTCACGGTCTCAGTAAACGGGTTCCACGGGAATCGACGGGTCGCATCAGCCGCCGGGGCGAAATCCAGTCCCAGGCTGATGAACCATCCCACGACCGCGATTCCCAGGATTGTCGCCGCGGCAGGAGTGAGCGAACTGATTGTCACTACCGCGTCGGACGTCGGCTTCGCTATCGCCGCCAGTTGGCCTCCCAGCAGGAATCCAAACGCCGCAGGAACCACCGTCATCAGTCCCATCAGTCCGTTGGCTTGCGATAATTGCGATTCATCGACCTGTTCAGGAATGCTTCCCGACTTGGATGGTGAAAAGAGAGCTGCCATGGAACCCGTCAGGATGACGATGCCAAACAGGGAATACATCTCCCCGGAAAGAATTGCGGCCATCCCGGCCAGCATGATGAGGATTTCAGCAATCTTGCAGATCCTGATCACGCGCGTTTTGGAAAATCGATCGGCCAGGTATCCGGCGGGCGTTGCCAGCAGGATAAAAGGCAACGTAAATCCCGCCAGTCCCAGCGACAGTGCTGCCGCTGGACCAAGAATGGGCTTCGCCAGTGGAACCACCAGCCAGCGAAAGGTTCCATCATTCAGCACGGTCAGGAACTGAACTGCCAGCAGGCAAAGAAATGATCGCGAAAACAACGGCCGTGCCGGCGCAATGATACGAGGTGGAAGGTCACTCGATTCCTTCCAATCGTCCAATTCATCGGTCACTTCCTGATTCGTCATCAATGATCATCCTGAGAGGTCTGCAAGTTGCGATGGCCGTGATCGACCAGAGATGTGCTGTTGCAACGAGCGTAATATCCCCGATGACGCGAAGTTTGGAAAGTGAGCAACCCGTCGTTTTTGCCTCAGAAATCAGGTTGTGGGAATTTGAAAGAGCAATAATGCACGTCGGTAATTTTCGTATTTCGTTGTAGCCCAGGCCGAGGACGGCCAACGACAGCCAACCCCCGAAACACCCTGCGGTTGTTTCAGACGACCTATAGTCTTGATCGCGAAGCGATCCCAGAGCGAGGTTTCCTTGCACCTCGGATCCCGAGGAACTTCACGTCGGAATTGGTTCCGACGTTCTTTCGCAATGATATTCGGAACAGTTTTCGGCCCAACGCGTCACGATCAGCTTAAAAAAGACCTTGGATCTGGTCCATCTTCAGTTTGCCATTGATCGCAGCAGCATTCCTGCGAAGATGTGCATGGTTGATGTACATGCCGTAAGAGTCTCGGTAGCGCACAAATCGCAAAGTTTTTCTGGGGTATTCGATGAGTAGCGATTCTATTGCAGAATCTCAAAGTCCACAGCAGCCTGCCGCTTCTCTACGGCTTTGGCCGGGAATCGTCATTGTCGTCTGTCTGTGGCTGATTCAGATCTGGAGCATCACCGGTGAATTTGCCCTGATCAAATTCATGCTCGGGAAGATGATTTCGCCAATCGCATCCATTCTGGGACTGATCATTTGGTGGCTGTTTGCCACAAGGCTCCGCTGGAATGATCGTCGTCTCAGTACCATCGTGCTGGCCGTGGTCGCGATTGCGACGCCACTGATCGCGGGTAGTAACTTTCCCGCGATGCCGATGATGATTTATGCGATTCCCATTCTTTCAACAGTCTGGGTCGCATGGCTCGTCCTGACGATACCGCTGTCCTGGCCGATACGTCAGTATGGACTGGCTTGCCTGTTCGTCCTGATTGGTGCCGTCTGTTCGATGCTGCGACTGGATGGAATGGACGGCAGTTTCGCCGCCGAGTTCCATTGGCGCTGGGAACCGACGGGCGAAGCTCAATTGCTCTCGGAACTCACTACGCCACGCGCCGCCAGCAGTGTGAAAGATGCCGTGCAGGCCTTGCAACCGACCGACTGGCCCTGTTTTCGAGGTCCGAATCGCGATGGCAAAGTCCATGGCGTGTCGATCACAACAGATTGGGAGGCCAATCCCCCGAAAGAACTGTGGCGACACCGGATTGGTCCGGGCTGGTCATCGTTCGCGGTCGTCGGCCCGCGCGTCTTCACCCAGGAACAACGTGGCGAGCAGGAACTTGTCGTCTGCTACGAAGCAAGAACCGGTGCCGAAGTCTGGTCTCACAGTAACGCGACCCGTTTTACCGAGGTCGTCGCAGGAGCAGGACCACGTGCGACTCCTACGTTTCATGAAGGTCGAATCTATTCCTGCGGTGCCAATGGCGCGCTGAACTGCCTGAATGCAGAAACCGGCAAGCTGATCTGGACCCAAGACATCAAGGTCGACACGAAAGCCAAGGTTCCTCAATGGGGCTTCTCGTCGTCACCACTCGTCACAAATAATCTGGTCACTGTTTTTGCAGGCGGCCCTGACGGAAAAAGCCTGGTTGCGTATCACATTGAGGACGGAAAACTCGCTTGGACCGCCGGAACAGGTCTGCTCAGTTACTGTTCTCCAGAAGCAGTCGTCATCGACGATGTCGAGCAGATTCTGTTTCCGACAGAAGATGGCCTGACATCGTTTGAACCAGCGACCGGTCGAGTCCTGTGGTTGCATGAATGGCCTGCGCCAGGAATCGCACGCGTTGCTCAACCTGCTCAAGTCGCGAAAGACCAAATCCTGATCGGGACAGGCATGAACCTCGGCCTGCGCAGGATCACTGTGACAAAGAACGGCGAGTCGTGGTCAACTCAAGAAAACTGGACATCGAAAGAGATCAAACCGTACTTCAATGATTTCGTCATTTCGGATCATCAGATCTATGGTTTTGACGGCCCTGTTTTCATGAGCCTGAACGCGGATGACGGCAAGAAGACCTGGAAGACTCGCGGATCGGGAAAAGGCTACGGAACCGGGCAGGTTCTGCTATTGGCAGATCAGAAACTGCTGCTCGTTCTGACCGAAGTGGGCGAAATCGCTCTGGTCGAAGCCAATCCCAAAGA
>CAXBSB010000023.1:0-50960 GCA_963977965.1 uncultured Schlesneria sp. | reverse complement strand
TCCACAGGACTGAAAGCCGTGTGCTTTGTACTCGTGGGCCTTCAGCCCACAAACAGCCGATGATTGCGACATCGCCACCCAACCGAAAGAAAAAGATCTGGGTAACGATGACTCCACCCTACGGCTCGCCCACCTTAAAAAACACATTGGCGCTGGGCCGAGCGTGCACAGGCAATCACGCCTGTCTGTAGGAAGACTGCCTTTTTCAGAAGTACCGTTTACGCCACGCTTCAAACGACCCTGTGAGCGATTCGTTCGCGTACTGCTGCCGCCAGTCGTTTGATCCCCTCATTGATCCCGTCTGCATCCTGAACGCCGAAGCTCAGCCGCATCTGGTTCGTTCGACGACACGGTGAATCGGTTGGATAGCACAGTTCGCCGGGAACATACATGACACGATGTCCCTTCGCGGCCAATCGGAACATTTCACTGTCGAAGCCACAGCCGATGTCCTCGGGCAGTGACAGCCAGACATAAAGCCCACCTTCAGGGCGCAACCACGAAACTCCATGCATCCCCTGGAACTCGCGTTCCAGAGCTTCCAACATGACGTCTCGCTTCCTGCGATAAGCTGCGCAGACCTGCTCCACATGAGGAACATAGCGACTCGATGACAGCACACCGGCCAGCAAGTGCTGGTTCAGGTTGGCCGACCCGAAATCAGTATTTCCCTTCAGATCACAGACGGGTCCAACAAGTTCACGCGGCAAGACTCCGTAGCCAACCCGGACGCCGGGTGAAAAACTCTTGGAAAAGGTCTGAGCCAGAATGACGGTATCATGACCTTCGTCAAACCCCCACAAGCTCGGACGATCTTCCCCGTCGTAGCGCAGTTCGCGGTACGCGGCATCTTCCAGAACAAACAGTCGATGATGCTTGGACCAGCGATGGGTAATCGCGACGATTTCGCGACGGCGTGTTGTCTCAAGGCTGACGCCGCTCGGGTTTTCGTAGTAACTGACGAGATAAATCAACTTCACGCGGTGCAGTTCTCCGGCGCTCTCCAGACGAGCCAGTTCCGCTTCGAGAGCGTCTGGCTTCATCCCGTGTTCGTCCGTTTCGATAGCGATCGTGCGAGCACCAACTCCGTTCAGGACTCCCAGAAATACGAAATACGTCGGCGCTGCCACCAGGCAGATGTCACCAGGGTCAAACAAGGCATCGGCGACGAGTGCCAGCAGTTGCTGTGACCCGGTCGTCAACACGAACTGACGTGCATCAACTCCCAACTGCTCGACAGGACAATGTTCCTGCCGTGCCAGATGAAGACGCAGTTGCTCTCGCAGTAATTCCGAGCCCGAAGTCGTTCCATACTGCAAGGTGAGACGTCCCCGGGCAGCATCGGAAAAAATTCCGTCAAAGGTTCGACGACACTCGTCGACCGGCAGGCTCGATTCATCCACAAGGCCAGCAGCCAGCGAGATCACGTCACGATTCTCTACGGCCTGCTGCATCAGGAAGCTGATGGCCTGCTCCCTGGCCCATGTTGTGCGCTGGCTGAACTTTGGACCGGGCATGTGTGACGACTGTGACATATCTGATTCCGTGATTCTTTCAGCCGACGTGAAACGTTACTTCAATCGAAAGACTTGCCGAGCGGCTCGCACGGCTTCTGCCAGAGCGTCGACTTCTTCCATCGTGTTGTAAAAGGCCAGGCTGGCGCGAGCGGTCGCAGTCAAGTTCAGTAATTCATGCAGAGGCATGGTGCAATGATGCCCTGCCCGGATGGCGACTCCGCGACGATCAAGCAGATCAGACAGATCGTGCGGATGAACACCGTCCACCGTAAAGCTCAGGATAGCCCCCTTGTTTTCAACCGACGGGCCATGAATTGTGACGCCAGGAACCTGAGCAAGCTGCTGATGAGCATATGCGGACAACTGGTGTTCGTACTGACAAATCTTCGACAGACCGATGTGCTGGACGTAGTCGATAGCTGCTCCGAGGCCGACGGCTTCGATGAATGGACAAGTTCCTGCTTCGAACTTGGCCGGAGGATCCGCCCAGGTGGATGAGTCGAGAAAGACTTCGCGAATCATGTGTCCCCCAGCCAGGAACGGGTCCATCGCTTCCAGCAACTGACGACGGGCATACAGCACGCCAATTCCCGTCGGACCGTAGAGTTTGTGCCCCGAAAACGCAAGGAAATCGATCCGAGGTGATCGGACGTTCGTCGTCAGATGGGGCACGGATTGAGCAGCATCGACACAGATCAGAGCACCAACCGCCTGAGCTCGTTCGGCCAGTTCGGCGATGGGGTTGATGGTTCCCAGGACATTCGACATCGCGGTGACAGCCAGCAACTTTGTGCGAGGCGTCAGCAACTGATCGAGTGTCGAAAGATCCAGACGCCCGTCATCTGTCAGTGGGATGTATTTCAGCGAAGCGCCAGTTGCCGCCGCAGCAAGCTGCCAGGGAACCAGATTGGCATGATGTTCCATCGGAGTCAGTAGAATCTCGTCACCGGCCGTCAGGAACTTGCGAGCCCAACCATGTGCCACCATGTTCAATGACATGGTGGTTCCCGAGGTGAACACGATCTCATCCGAGGATCCAGCACCAATGAAATGCTGCACCTTCTCGCGAGCCGCTTCCAGTTCGGTCGTCATCCGGTCACCCAGTTGGTGAATTCCGCGATGAACGTTCGAATTGTACTGCTCAAGACATTCCTGAATCTTGGCGACAACGGAGCGCGGCTTGTGAGCGGTCGCGGCGGTATCGAGATAGACGAGTGGGACATCACCCATCAATCGCTGGTGCAGGATGGGGAAGTCGCGTCGAATGGCTTCAACGTCGAAGTCGGACGAGGTTGTTGTCATGGTGCAAACTATCACTGGTGCCAGATCGAAACGACTCGGGTCTCGATGCTTCACATTTCGACGGAAGCGGAATCGATCCAGGCATTAATCAGCATTTGAGAACGGTGAGTGGACATCAGCCGGAACTGGCAGGTTCGCGCTGTTCATCCAAGGTATACAGCATCGTCTTCAACACTTTGAAGCCGAGCAAACCGCATTTCTGGCGACTGGCCGTCAAGCGGACTTTCAGCAGGTCGAGCATGTTCTGAGCCTGAAAGTCTCGCAGTTCCTGCAAGGATTTTCCTTCGATTGACTCACACAGGATCGACGCCGAAGCCTGGCTGATGGCGCATCCCTTGCCATCAAAATAGGCTTCTTTGACCACGTCATTTTCATCGACAAGCAATTCGACCGTAATCTGATCACCACAGATCGGATTTCGATCGGAATGCGAGCAAGTGGGATGCGGCAAATGCCCCTTATGGTACGGGGATTCAAAGTGATCCAGAATATGGTCGTCGTAAAGATCGTCGTGCGTTCCGCTCACGATCAGTTCTCGCACTTTCGTTCGGTCAAAGGATCTGAGTTTTGAGTCGTTGCAGAAGTCCAACGGCAGTCCCGATATCACGCTTCTGACGTTCACGATCGTGAGCAATCTCACGTTCGATCGTCAGCGGGCCACGATATCCGACATCCTTCAACGTTTTGAGGTAGGTTTCCATGCCGACATCGCCTTCACCAAGGGCGACTTCACAGCCCCATTCTTTGCCTCGCAGTTCGGGTGCGGCCCATTTGGCGTCTTTACAGTGAATACTGCGGACCAGATGGCCAACCTTCTTCAAGGCTTCGATCGGGTTGCCGGTTCCATACAGAATCATATTCGCCGGGTCAAAATTGATGAACAAATTCGACCGCTGTACATCGTGGATGAATTCCAGCAGATGATCTGCGGATTCCTGGCCTGTTTCCAGATGCAGGTTCTGGCCGTTTGCGGCGACGTGATCGAGCAGATCCCGGGTGACTTCGATCAGGCTCTTGTAGCTGGCGCTGTTTCGATCTGCAGGGACGAAGCCCACATGCAGTCCGACGACGCTGCAGCCCAGAATCTTCGCAAAGTCTGAAATCTCTTTCATTTCCTGCACACGGGCAGCGCGGGTTTCTTCCGGAACAAGGCCGACTGTGCGAGCTGTTGTGGGGATGTCGGCGTAGCTTTCGCCATCGAATCCTCCAAACACGCAAGTCACGGTGATTCCGGCAGCCCGCGTTTTGGCCAGAAACGCATCTGCCGCAGCCTGGTTTCGCGTTCCCCGGTGCGGAGCGTGCACATGCACCGTGGGAATCCCGAGTTCCTGAGCAACATCCAGGTGAACGCCCAATCCGGCGTCAACCGACGTAAAGACTCCGATCTGCCACGGTTGCATAATAAAATGGATCTCCTTAAGGGCATCCCAGGTGCTGCGGGGGTGACGACGCGGCTGTCTCCAACGCGAAGAGCGGCTTTGACGTAGTCTCTCCACACCGGTTCACGATGGCTCCCAAAGCACGAGCGGTGGATTCGGGGTGGAAATTGTCCGATACTTCACAGATCATACGTTTCTCGCTGGCGGTGTACCAGCGTTGAACCAATCGCAAATGGGAGTTGCTGCCATCATGGTGGGTCGTCACGGCGCTTTGATGTCGATGTTACTGTTGTGTGGACTGATGTCTGGATGCGGCACTGAACCCGCAAAAGCCGAAAAGCCAAAATATGTTCCGCCCAAACCGGGACCTGCGGATCCAGACGCGCCGAAAGAGTTTTCCGTGACAGAATCGGGATTGAAGTACAAGATCCTGCGTAAGTCGGATGGTCGAAAAGCCACTGACACCGACATGGTCAAAATCAACTTTCGGGAATGGCTCGACGATGAGACCATCGTCCGGACGACTTACGGGACCGGTGGAACACCGGCTCATTTTGAAATGAGATACAACAACCACGGATCGGGATATGCCGAAGGTTTGAAACTGATCGGCGAGGGGGGAATGATCGAACTGGAGATTCCACCCGAACTCGCCTACGGGAAACAGGGGTTCGTCGGGATTCCGGCAAATTCGACAATTCATGCATTGATTGAAGTCATTTCTGTGACGGACACGCCTCCCCCGCCCACAATGATGCCTACGTCTGCCAAGCCAGCAGAGTCGGCACCAGACAAAGTCGACGCCGATGCTCCTAAGGAATTTACAACGACAACGTCCGGTTTGAAGTATCGCATCCGGCGCAAGTCGGATGGTCCGAAGCCAACGGCAAGTAACGGTGTGAAGGTGCACTACCGAGGCTGGCTGGACAGTGGCAAGGAATTTGATTCCTCATACGCCCGCAACGATCCCGCTCAATTTCAGCTTAACGAAGTCATTAAGGGCTGGACCGAAGGACTGCAACTGATTGGAGTCGGGGGAATGATCGAACTCGAAATTCCACCGGAACTCGGTTACGGCTCGGCGAATAAGGGAAATATCCCTCCGAATTCAACCTTGCACTTTGTGGTTGAATTACTTGATATGCGGTAATTCGCCGGTGATGACTTTGCTGAAGTATGAATGCACCCAACGGGATGTGTTCAAACCGCGAATTCTCTTGCATTGATTGGTGGTCAAAACAAAAACCGGGGCGGAAACACCCCGGTTTTCGTTTGCGCGAATAAGCTTTTCGACGCGATCAGACGAGCAATTCCTTGATCGCACTGGATGCAGGATCGGCGATCGGGATCGGCCGTCCGTCGATATCAAACGATTTTGTCGAATCGACGCCAACCGCTTGCAGGTAGGTGTGAAACAGGTGTCCATGATCGACTTCGCGGTCGATCACGGCAGTCCCGTTTTCGTTCGTCTTGCCGATCACCGCACCGGGATGGACGCGAACCCCGCCCATCAGGACTGACCAGGCATTTCCCCAGTGATCTCGGCCGAACAAATGATTGATGTTCGGCGTGCGTCCAAATTCTGACAGAACAACGATCAGAGTGCTTTCCAGCAGGCCTCGATCAGCGAGATCGCCGACGATTGTGGCGAACGGGTGATCGAATTCCCCGAGTTGCTCAAGGTGGAAATTGAAGTTTTCATTGTGCGAATCGTAGTTCGAATGGCTCACCTGAACATAGGTAATTCCCTTTTCCAGCAGCCGTCGAGCGAGCAGGCAGTGGCGGCCCAGGTCATGCTTTCCATATCGTGCCTGATCCTGTTCGGACTCCTTGGTCACATCGAAAATCTCTCGTTGCGCCATCAACTGCTGAGCTTGTTCGTAGCTGTAAGTGTAGGCATCCGTCATTGCAGTGCGCCGACGTGACAGGAATCGATCATTGACTGCGCGCCGCATGGCGTTCCGCTGGTCGTCTGAGACCTGAGTGATCTGATCAGGACGAGCCGTATTCTGAGGGGGCTGGCCATTACCCATCAGCAAGCCTGCGTATTTCGGACCGAGATACGCCGAATCGTTGGCTCGCCCGCCGCCACCTGCGGTGATCTGGATGTGTCCCGGCAATCCACTGGCATCCGAAGCCAGCGTCTTTGCGGCAACTGCACCAATGCGAGGGAAGTCAGATGCCGGGGTCTGCTTTCGCCCCGTCATCATCATGTAGGCCCCCTTGCCGTGGTCCCCTTCCTTGGTATTTACGCTACGAACAATCGCCAGCCGATGCATCTGCTTGGCTGTTTCGGGCAGCAGTTCGCAGATGTGGACACCCGGAACCGATGTGCCGATCGCACGGAAGGGGCCACCCGTCGCGGTTCCTGGCTTGGGATCCCAGCTTTCCAACTGACTGAGACCACCCGCCATATTGAAGACAAGCACTCGTTTTTGCTGCTTGGCAAGCTCTGCAGATGCTGCTGGCTGAGCGAGAGTCGCCAGACCGCCTGCCATTGCACTACCACCCAGCAAAGTTCCGAGGAACTGACGTCGAGCAATCTGGTGTTCCGTTGATCCACAGGCATATTCGCATCGCATGGCATTCGCTCCAGGACTCGACTGACGTCGCAGCACGACCATCCGTAGCCGTGTTTGCTGCTCTCAATTCAAAATCAAAATCATCAACAGTAATTAAAAAATCAATTCAGTGATTGAAACGGAACTCGGCCGAGGTGACCAGGGCCCAGATCATATCGCGTAGTACGATCGCTTTCTCATTAGGACGGGCTGCCAGAAGTTGAGCGGCCTCAGCCACTTCCGCATCTGTCGGGCGACGCGCCAGAGTGCTCAGGTAAAGTTCTTCGGTCAGTGCTTTCGGTTCAGCCAGCGGAGTCAATCGCTGAATCAACTGGCCTCCTGCGGCCCATCCCACAACTGACCCGCCATTTGCAACGAACAAGGCCTGATCGGGAGTTGCGAAGAAGTCATCCTGCGGTTGCCCAGCAGACTGAGCGTACATGCTCACGAAGACGTTGAGATTTCCTCGATTTCTTTCGTGAAGCAAGGCTTCGACTTTCAGATCGCGATCGCGAAGCTTCGCGGGGTCTGCGGCAACGCTCGCCTTGGGGATCGTCTTCTCCACTTCAGCGTCAGCGCCGGGGCGCTGCGGTTCAAGAACGCCCGTGGCATTCATCACTGCCCAGCCCATCTGTTCGGGAGAGAGATGCTTGAGAGATCTCACGCCGGCTGCGTGGGTCCACAGATCAACCAGTGTCGTTCGCTGTGTGGCAATCGCCGCCTGAGCAGTTTGAACTGCGGCCACCGATTGATTGACTGCATTGGCTTTTGCAGTCACTGCTCCCTGACGAACGGTCAGTTCGTTGGTCGCCGCGACCAATGACTGCTTCATTCCCGTCATTTTCGAAGCAATTTCCTTGACCGCAGCATCGCGAGTCGCCATTGCCTGCTCAAGCGTCGCTGCTTCCTTGACCAGTGGTTCCTGACGATCTTTCAGCTTCTGGACGACAAGCGTCAGTTCCGCATCGCCGGGAATCTTCTGAAGCGCCGCATCCGACTTTGCGACCGCCTCAGCCACCGACTGCACAACCCCTTGTTTGGTTGTAAATTGTGTTTTAGCCTCGTCGAATTGTTTGGTTGCCTCAACAGCAACTTTTTCAAGCTCTGCGACTGCTGCAGTCTGCTTTGCAACCTCCGCCTGCTGTTGCACAACCGCTTGAGTCGCCGCAGCAAGTTCTGCTTTCGCCGGTTCAACAGCCGCTTGAGCCGTTGCTAACCCTGCCAGAGCCGTCCCCATCGCAACATGAGCCTGCAGCGAATGAAGCCGCTTTTTCTGCAGGAAGGAAGCGAGCGATTCGGTCTTGTGCTGAGTCCACGTGCCGATCAACTTCGCCTTGGCCGCGTCAAGTGGCTTGCGGGCTTCTACCATCGCTGCATAGGCAGCATCCGCAGGCACGTAGGCTTCGGCGAGCTTCGCTTGAGCCGCTTGCCTGGTTGTCGTCTGGTCGGCGATCGCCTTCTTGATCGCTTCTGATTCCGTCGTCAGTTGGGTCTGTTTAGCAGTGAAAGTCGCAATGATTCCAGCGAGATCTTTATCGTTTGGAAGCAATTTCGCCGCTTCAGCCGACTTTGCAGCGGCTTCTTTGACTGAATTCAACGCTGCTTCTTTCGCCGCAAGCTCGCCCTGCGATTTTGCAATCGCCGCATTGGCCGCATCGACAGGCTTCTTCGCTTCTGTAACTGCAGCCTCGGCCTTTTTCCAGGCAGCTTCGACTGGCTCGAGAGCAGTTCGCGCCGCCTTGATTTCATCGCGAACAGTATTCGCCACCTTTCGCGATTCTTCAGCAACCGCTTTCAGTCGATTGTATTCCGCTTCGACAGCCGCCACTTGCTGGCCTGCAGCAGCCACCTGCGGTGTGGCATCGGCGGGTGGGTCAATCGACCGCTGGTAGGTTCGAGTCAGGGCGAGTTCACGTAACAGCCACTTCACATTGTACTTCTGTGCAACGAACTCATTCGTTACCAGATCCAGGGCCGCTGGATGCGATGGTGGATTGGCAGGGTGATGCAGATCGACGGGATGCACCAGTCCGCGTCCCATCATGTGAGCCCAGAGGCGATTCGCAATGTTGACGTTGAACTGACGGTTAGTGCCATTCGTGGCGAGTTCCGCCAGTTTCGCACGTCGGCTGTATTTTGGCACTGCTCGAACGTTAGCAGCGGGCGCTGTGACGTAGTCTTCACCCTGTCGATGTCGAGGCTCTTCGATTTCCAGTGCTCCCGGAAGCTGCGGCCGGGTGCTGGCGGCATCCCCGGTGAAGACAGACTTGTAACTGGCGTCACCGTCAGCAGTTTCGGCGAGAAACGACTTTTTCTGAGCCGCGTCTGTAAACAATTGCGTGCGATTTACGAACGCATACAAACCGTAGTAATCGGCCTGCAGATAGTGGTCGACCAGCGGGTGGTCATGGCACTGCGAACACTGCAAGTCCATCCCGAAGAACATGCGTCCCAGATCGCGGGTGGACGAGTGAGGTTCTGCATCACGGTCGAGAAAGAACTTCGCTGCGGGACGAGTCGCCGGGTCCGTTCCATCAGCACTCAGAATCTCGCGAGCCAGTTGATCATACGGCTTGTTCGTTTCGAACGAATCCTGCAGAAACTTCTGCCACTCGGGCGTCGGAACATGTTTATCCGGACGGCGTTCCATCAACATGACGTCGAACACCGTCGCCATGTGGATTGGAAACCGAGGGCTTGCCAGCAACCGGTCAATCACCAGTTCGCGTTTGTTGGGGGCGGGGTCATCCAGAAACGCTCGAGTTTCTGCAGACGAGGGAATCGTCCCTGTCAGATCCAAAGTGACTCGCCTGAGAAACTCGCCGTCATTGGAAACAGGGGCCAGCGGACCAACTTGATTGGTATCGACCAACTGATCCAGCCGTGTATGCAACGGTTCTTGAGCGGTTGCCGCAACAGCAGCGAGAGACCACAGGGTGAGAACGAACAAACACAATTTCAGGCGGGACGGCATCGGCGGGCTCCTTCGCGGGAGTGGCTGCGAGCAACCACCATTCTCGCATCGGCAATTATCAATTCATAACAGTTGAGTGATTGGATCGTCAACTGAGTAATCTCGGAAACTTATCCTGTCCGTGCCGAAATTAACGGCCGCAGCGGTCGCAGACCTCATAACGAATGCATGGCCACAGGCTACACTTGTCACGATGGATTGACTTAGAATGTGGCGCAGTGGCCACCCGCTACTCAGGAAAGTTCACCAAACTCGATTTCACAGGATTCACCATGGAAGACAATCTTTGCACGCGTCGTGAATGGATTCAGACTGTTGCTGCCGGAGCAGTGACGCTGGGACTGGTGGGAACGGCCCAGGCTGCCAAGCCGATTTCTGTCCGCGTCGTCAATAAAGCGGGGTACGACAAGATCATCAACGCCAACAAGGGAAGCGTCATCGTCGTCGACTGCTGGGCAACATGGTGCGTGCCCTGTCGCAAGGCATTTCCCGAAACGGTGAAAATGGCCAAGGCCTATGCTGATAAGGGAGTCGTTGTTGTCTCGCTCTGCTTCGATGATCCAGTCAAGGGCCAGGTTCCCGACAAGGTGAAAGAATTCCTCGTCAAGCAGGATGCCCAGTTCGAAAACCTCGTCAGTTCACTCGACATCTCGGAAGAGGGAGCAGAAGCCTTCGGGATTACGAATGGTGCCTTGCCTCACTTCAAAATCTATGGCAAGGATGGCAAGCTGTTTAAGGTATTCGAAAGCGGCGAGGACAAAGAGTTCACGCACGAAGAAATAGAAGCAGCCGTCAAAGCGGCACTCAAGGCGAAGTAAACAAGTGAGGCCAGCGAGGCTGGCTACGCTCGATCACTGTGAAGAGCGTGAAGGCTGACAGTATCTCGTCGGCGAACAGACTTTCGATTCTTCTCCAATATTCCGAGGTGTCGCATGTTGGGCAGGCAGACTTGGCTGATGATCGCGGTGTCGATTTCGATTCTTGCTGCGAACATGCACGCTGCGGAACTGAGCGAGAAATCTGTCCGGAAGCAGACAGGGATTGAGAAACGTGAACTCTGGATAACCGGAAACATTCACGGCAGTCCGGAACCACCTGATCGATTCACGACCCAGGATGCGTTTCCAAAACTGAAATTCCATGAGCCGCTTTCGGTTGGAGCGGTTCCGGGTCAGAACCGGTTTGGTGTTGCTACGCGACCGGGAAAGATCTACCTGTTTGATAACCGCCCCGATGTCAGCGAATCTGAGTTGATTCTTGATCTGAAACACACGACGTACGGGCTGGTCTTTCATCCCAAATTCGCCACGAATCGACAGATTTTTGTGACGTACATCGTCGATCCTGCCAAGACAGATGAAAACGGAAGCCGTCTGTCACGATTCGAAATTGGAGCCTCTCCCGAAGCCACTCTGAAATCTGAAAAGATCATCCTGGAATGGCCATCAGGAGGTCACAACGGCGGCTGTCTGCGATTTGGTCCTGACGGATATCTGTATCTGGCAACAGGTGACGGAAGCGGGATTGCAGACGGGCTCGAGACAGGTCAAAACATCAAGGATTTGCTGGGATCAATCCTGCGGATCGATGTCGATCAGCCTGGAGGACGACGGTCCTATTCCGTTCCCGCTGACAACCCGTTCGCCAACCGCAAAGATGCCCGCGGTGAAATCTGGTCGTTCGGACATCGGCAAGTCTGGAAATTCAGCTTCGATGACCAGAAGCGACTCTGGGCGGGTGAAGTCGGCCAGGATCTGTGGGAGATGGTCTACCTTATCCAACGCGGCGGCAACTACGGATGGAGCGTCAACGAAGGAAAACATCCGTTCCGTCCCGAACGGCCGCGCGGACCAGGCGATTTTCAACAGCCGGTTGTGGAACATCCTCATAGTGACTTCCGCTCGATTACTGGTGGATACGTCTTCCAGTCCGACCGCCTTCCTGAGTTGAAGGGAGCCTACGTATACGGCGACTACGATACGGGAAAAGTCTGGTCATTGAAGTACGAAAATGGGAAAGTCACCGCTCATCAGCAACTGGCCGACACCCAGATCCGGATTGTTGAATTCGCACAGGATGCAGCTGGTGAAGTGTTGCTGGTCGACTTCGCAGGAGGAGGTTTCCACAAGATCGTTCCGGCTCCTCCCGTGACTGAAACGAAGCCATTTCCGACGAAATTGAGTCAGACAGGATTGTTTGCATCGACCCGAGATCACACTCCAGCGAAAGGCCTGATCCCCTACTCAGTCAACGCTCCGCTCTGGTCGGATAATGCCGAAAAGGATCGGCTGATTGCGTTGCCTGGTGATTCGCAGATCGAGTTTGACGACGTTGTCTATCCGCACGGCCCGACCTATCCGGATCTCGGGTGGCGATTCCCTGATGGGACCGTGCTGGTCAAGACATTTTCGATTGATACGGAAGCGGGTAATCCCGCCAGCAGAAAACGACTGGAAACTCGCATTCTGCAATACCGCAAAATGCCGGGCAATGATGATGAATATGGGGCTCAATTCTGGTTCGGATACACCTACGTCTGGAATGACGAACAGACCGATGCTGAACTGCTGGGTCCGCAGGGACTTGATCGCAAATTGACGATCAAGGACGCGAATTCACCGGGGGGAACTCGCGAGCAAACGTGGCATTTCCCCAGTCGGGCCGAATGTACGCTGTGTCATACCATGGCGTCGAAGTACATTCTGGGTGTCACCACCTTGCAGATGAACAAAGATCACGATTACGGCGGTGTGGTCGCAAATCAGCTTTCGACGCTGGAACACCTGGGCGTCTTTAAAGAGAAACTGCCGAAGCCACCCGCTGACCTCCCGAAACTCGCGGACTATCGCGACGCGAAGGCCGATTTGCATCTGCGAGGCCGAGCGTACCTGCATGCGAACTGTGCGCACTGCCACCGCAAGTGGGGCGGAGGCAACGCGGATTTTGAATTGCAGGCGACACTGCCCCTGACAGAAACACTGGCGCTGAACACTCGACCGGGCCAGGGGGCATTCAAATTGAACGATCCAAGGATTCTGGTTCCGGGTGAACCTGATCGATCACTGGTCCTGAAGCGAATGGAGCTGGCCGGACTGGGTCGGATGCCTCACATCGCTTCCAATGTTCACGACCAGGCCGCGATCAAAATGTTGCGAGAATGGATCGCCAGCCTGTCCGATGAGAAGAAGCTGAGTCAGCCAGGGGCAACAAACCCTCGTTTGCCTGCAAAATGATTCCCGATGCCGTGCGTCGGGATGACGATGTCCCGATGCTTTGCGACCGAGGAAATTGAGGATTGTGATGTCGGAAGATTCCACAAAATCGCTCACAGCGGCTCAGGCGGTCGAGCGATGCCAGGTGATCTTCGCTCACGCGTGGATGGTGCGGACATTCGTCAAGCACAGTGAAACCGTCGAAGAGTTCCCGGAGTTGATGCAAATCGTCAGAACTGTATTTGACACATCGCGGGCACTGGAGCCGAAGGTCCATGACCCGGTGGATTACCTGACGACGCTGCGCAAGAAAATCGGGAAACTGCGGGCAGCGGCGGAACAGTTTCGCGCGGACGCTCCCGTCGCTTCCGATCATACGAACTTTCGCCAGGCGGTAATTTCGATGGACGGCTGCATTTCCGAGCTTGAGGCCATCTTGAAAATGTTTCCGCCGCCACCCCCACCAGCGATGCCTGCGAACTTTCGACCGGGAGCGCCGTCGGTTAAGGTGGAGAGTCAGCCGCCTGAAGTTCCCGCCGAGTAGCCTGCAAGGTCGTTAAATGTCTGAACCGCTTGTGTTCATGATGGGTAAGTTCGAAGCCCGGATCCCGGTCGATCGAACGTATTTTGAATCACATTTCTGGGCGGTCCCGCACGGCGATGTCTTTCGGGTCGGCTTCACGTCTTACGCAGTGCGTCTGCTTCAGGATGTCTATTTTCTGGACTGGAGCATCGATGCCGATACGCAGGTTCGTAAAAAGCAGTCGATCGGCGAGATTGAAAGTTCGAAGGCTGTTTCGACGATGTATGCCCCGGCAGACGGCCATGTGATTCGGTTCAACGAAGCACTGCTCAATGACCCCTCGCTCATCAATGCTGACAATTATGACAAAGGGTGGCTTTACGAGTTTTCAACGACTCAGCCGTTGCTTTCGCCTGACGAGTACGTCAAGGTTCTGGAAGCGGGCTGGGATCAGACTCAGCGGTTGCTCAAGAACCAGTTCAATGAATAATGTACAGGGAACGCTTAAGCTCAACGGTTCGATATCGCCATGTTTGTGCGTGACGCCGGAAATTGAAGTGGGGATTGCCGATGGCTGGACGTAAAATAACCGTCGTGATTTCGCAGGCGCCGGGAAAGAATCCGGTGAAGCGACATCTTGAAGAAGAGATTGCCACTCGACTGATGCTCAGCGGGACAGCCGAAGTCTCTGTGGTCCCGCATCTTTACGATCTGACTTCTGACCATACCGGAATGCTTTGGCTCAAGTCGTTACGCGGCAATCTGGTGGTGCTCGGCTGGCTGTATCCCCGCGCGATCCGCTGGGTTCTGGATCGCAATGGCGTCAAAGGTAAAGAAGGCTCGTCACGACTGAACCGGTTGGAAGATGCAGATGCCGACGATCAGGACCATCCCCCCGAAGAGGCTGCAGAATCTCGCGGGATCGGTGCACTCGACGTCCCCAATCGCCTGATCTATGCCATTGACCTGAGAAACGACAGCGACCCTGAAATCTACATTAAGGAAATCGAACGGCTGGCAGACCTGACGTCCGTTCCGCTGGTCCAACTCGGCTTTGGTGGAATCCAGTTAACGGCTCAGCCAGAGAATAGTCCCGCGACGAACGGGGCCGGAACTTCATCTGATTCCACTGCGAATGGTGCTTCCGCTCACTCACACAATGGAGATACCGGTAGCGTCATCAGCGGTATCTTTTCGAATGGAAATTCGAATGGTGCCAACGGACATGCCGAAGCACCTACGCTACCGATCACGTCACCTGCCGTCATCGGTGGTGGCGATGTCCGGCGGCGCTGGTACCCTGTGATTGACTACAGTCGCTGCACCAACTGCATGGAATGCATCGATTTCTGCCTGTTCGGTGTGTATGGGGTCGATCATGCCGATCGGATCCTGGTGGAAGAACAGGACAACTGCAAAAAAGGCTGTCCGGCCTGTAGTCGCGTCTGTCCGGTGAACGCCATTATTTTCCCCGAACACAAGACTCCGGGAATTGCCGGCGCGGATGGGGGACCTGTTGAAGACTTTAAGATCGACCTGTCCAAGCTGTTTGGAGCACCATCGGCCTTGGAAATGGCGGTCTTGGAACGAGATCAGGAACTGGTCGCGGATGGGCGTGAAGCCGTTGGTACTGCTGTGGGACTCCCCAAACGCCAGACGTGTCAGCCCGAAAAGGCTCGCGATGAACTGGATGACCTGATGGATGGCCTCGACTCCCTCGACCTCTAACGGGTTTTGGATGAATGCCGAATATCGACCGACTACGGCAGGGTTACCAAACCGCCGCGAATGCCCTGTTGGGCGAAGTATCGCCTGCCGGTCACTGGGAAGGGGAGCTTTCGTCGTCCCCATTATCGACGGCGACAGCGATCGCTGCCTTACAGCTTGCCTGTCGCGCAAAGCCCGAGCGGGCTGCCGAATTGCAACCACTCATCGACGGTGGACTGCGATGGCTTGCCGATCATCAGAACGACGATGGCGGATGGGGAGATACAGTCCTCAGCAAGAGTAACATCTCGACCAGCATGTTGGCTTATGCCAGTTTTCATATGACAGGTGGAGAATCAACGTATTCAGCAACTGTGAAGCGAGTTGCCGACCACGTCTTTCAGCAGGGGGGCTTTGACGCGATTCGCAAACGATACGGAAAGGACCACACATTCTCGGTACCGATCCTGACGCAATGCGCGCTGGCGGGGCTGATTCCCTGGAAGCAGATCTCGCCACTCCCGTTTGAACTCGGCTGGCTGCCTCATTCGTTCTTTCGCTGGATTCGACTCCCTGTGGTCAGCTACGCACTGCCAGCCTTGATCGCAATCGGGCAGGCACGCCACTTTCACGCTCCCTCGCGCAATCCGCTGTTGCGCTGGCTCAGGCAAGCTGCCGTCAAACCGACATTGAAGCGACTCACATCAATTCAGCCTGAAAGTGGCGGATTTCTGGAAGCGACGCCGCTGACCAGCTTCGTCACGATGAGTCTCGTTTCGATGGGATTGAGTGACCATCCCGTCGCAAAACTCGGTCTGAAATTCCTGCTTGATTCGGTGCGGCCTGACGGAAGCTGGCCGATCGATACCAACCTGGCGACATGGGTAACAACCCTCAGCGTCAATGCGCTACAGTGCAGCGATCTCGCCGATGCTCACGTCGATACGCTGGTTCAGTGGCTGCTGGGTCAGCAGCATCGACAAGTCCATCGATACACAAATGCGGCTCCGGGTGGCTGGGCCTGGACGAATTTGTCGGGGGGCGTTCCCGACGCAGATGACACCCCGGGAGCCATTCTCGCACTGCTCAAACTGCGTCCCGACCGTGAAGACGTTCAAAAGGCAGTTGGGGCTGCAATTGGCTGGCTGCTCGATTTGCAGAATGCCGATGGAGGCTGGCCAACGTTTTGCCGTGGCTGGGGGGCATTGCCATTCGACCGCAGTACGCCTGACCTGACAGCTCACACACTCCGTGCAATTCGGACATGGCAATTAACTTGCCATCCGGAATCCACCGAGCCAGCGTTAGCCCGGCGTTCCGAAATTGCTGTCCGATCAGGGTTTGCATTCTTGAGTCGAACACAGCGCGCCGACGGAACGTGGTTGCCACTCTGGTTCGGAAATCAATTCGCTGCTGACGAAGAAAACCCTACCTACGGAGTTTCCAAGGCGCTACTGGCGTATCGAGACTGGGGGCGACTCGAAAGTACGGAAGCCGTGCGAGCTTCTCAATGGCTGATTTCAGCCCAAAACGCTGACGGCGGCTGGGGCGGAAATCTGCAGACTCCATCGTCCGTCGAGGAGACGTCTCTGGCGTTAGAGGCATTGCTCTCGGTACCCTTGGGGAAAGAGGCCTGCCAGCGGGGGCTCGAATGGCTGCTCGAGCGAGTTTCCGACAATTCGTTCCGGCAACCGGCTGCGATCGGTTTGTACTTTGCGAAACTCTGGTATTTTGAGCAACTTTATCCGATGATCTTCGCTGTCGCTGCCTTGAATCGCGGATTGGAAATTGCTGACCGACTTGTCGATTCGTCGCCGGTAGACTCCAATAAGCCGAATGAGATCCGACCTGCCATAACCTCGTAATGATGCCTGCCTGTAATTGATGTTCACCCTGTCGGTTTTCCAATGCGATGATCCGTGTTGGACGTCAAGGAAGTTCTGTTCATGATCGCACCGACCAATTCTCCAGAAGAACAAGAACCGACCTCTGCCCAGGCTGTGCAAGAGGCACCGCAGGCCACAGTCGCTGAAGTTGCAGAGACTTCGGACTCGGCCGCAGAATCGGAACATGTCGAAGTCGAAGCCGAGGATAAGCCACGGCGACGCAGTACATCGCATCTGAAACTCGTTCCGGAAACACTGGAACTGCGAGAACAGATCAAGGCTGCCGCCGAACAATATGCCAGAACCCTGGACCGCAGTCGCCCTTTCAACAAAAACGAACTGGAAGCGCACGGTCGCAAGCTTCTGGACCAAATGAGGCAGCCAGAAAAGTTTCTCGGCTTTGCCATGGTGCTGATAGGTAACTTCTTCTGGAAGCAGCAATTCCTGGCGATTCCGTTTGAACGCCGCCTGCTGCTGCTTCCTCACTGCTTGAAACATGCAGACGGTTGCCCGGCCGATTACGACGAATTCGGACTCGACTGCGAAAAATGCGGTGCCTGTTCCATCGCAGACTACAAAGTGCGAGCCGAACAGTTGGGATACAAGGTCCTGGTGGCGGAAGGTTCACCAATCGTTCTGAAGATCATCGTCTCAGGTCACGTGGACGGGATCCTGGGCGTCGCTTGTCTGAATGTGCTGGAAAAAGCCATCGACAAGATTCTGCTGGCTGGCGTTCCTTCGTACGCGATCCCACTGCATTCGGGTGACTGCAAGAACACGAAGCTCGACGAAGCATGGGTCTGGGATTGCCTCGAAAAATACGAACCACTGACAGAAGATCGCACGTCGGGATATGTACCGATGATGCGAGTTTCGAATCAGATGTTCGAAGACCAGTTCGATGAGTTGCTTCCCGCTGCTCGCAGCGGTTCAGGGACGGCAGATTCGCTGCTGGCCGAAACGGAATCCATTTCACGAGACTGGCTGGTCCAGGGGGGCAAGCGATTCCGGCCGTTCATCACATTGGCCGCATACGACGCGCTCTCGGGCAATTATGCGACCCAGCCTGGACTCAATGGCGAACTCCCCGAGTTCGCTATCGCAGTACGACGTGTGGCGCTGGCGATGGAAGCGTTCCACAAAGCATCGCTGGTTCACGACGACATTCAGGACGACGACCCGTACCGCTACGGCCAGGAAACGTTGCATAAGCGGTATGGCATCGGTCCCGCGATCAATATCGGCGACTATCTGATCGGTCTCGGCTATCGCCTGATCAGTCAGGGCCGAAAGGAATTGGGGGCCGAAGCGGCTGCGGACATTATGGATCGCCTTGCCAATGCACACCTGAAGCTCTGTGAAGGGCAGGGTGCCGAACTGCGCTGGACCGGCGAACACTCGATCAAGCTGACGGCCCTGGATGCCATGAAGCTTTATGCTCTGAAGACATCACCTGCATTCGAAGCCGCGCTCTATGCCGGGCTGCGGATGGCAGGACCGATGGACCAGTACGAGTCGATGGTCCCAACCTTCTGTCGACATCTGGGAGTCGGTTTTCAGATTCTGAATGACCTGCAGGACTGGGATGAGCATGCTCCCAACAAGCTGGTCGCAGGTCGGGATGCAGAACTCGCCAAGCCAACATTGCTGCTGGCGCTGGCACTCGATGCCGCGAAGGGCGACGTTCGCCAGGAGTTGGAAGAGGTGGTTCGAGGTGATCTTCCACCGCTCGTTCGAGCCGACAGACTGGGCCGACTTTACCATCAACTGGGGGTCTTCGATCGGGCGGAAGCACTGGTCGATAAGTGTCGCGGTCGTGCTGAAGCATTGGCTGACGAAGTTCATCCCGAAGCCTTGCGTCGGCTGCTGTATTTCTTGATCGATACGGTTCTGGCAGCACCGGCCCCGCCGCCACCGGAACCGCTCGTCAAGCTTTCGAACCTGCTGCCGCTGGCCCCCGTACGATAGTCGTGTTGATTCAATGCCAATCCCGTATCTCTTTCGGCTGGATGAACGCCTGGCGCGCGGATTAACTCGTCTGGACGCCGAGCGTCGCAGTCGCCATCGCCAGTTCATTCTTTCTCAGCAGAACGACGATGGCGGTTTTGGCGGCCGGGGGATGCCATCCGAAGATCGCAGCGCCCCGCCCGAGGGGCGTGAATCAGACCTGTACTACACGGCATTCGCAATTCGTGCCCTTTCGGCACTGCGGGGATTTGAAGGTGATGATGCTCAGCGAGTGTCGCGGTATCTGCTTGCATCCCGTCAGCGGCACGCCAGCGTAATTGATGTCGTCAGTTGGCTCTATTCTGCGCTGATGGTCCAGGCGGCATCCGGCATCGATGTCCTGGCCGATGCGGATCCAGGCTGGCCAGTCCAGCTTGCCGCGGTGCTCGAAGGATTTCGTACGGCAGACGGCGGGTATGCAAAGACTCGCGAAGGAGCGGTCGGCAGCACTTATCATTCGTTCCTGGTGGCACTCTGCCTGGAACTGATCAATCAGCCGGTTCCGTCGCCAGAACTGCTGGTCAAGTTCATGCTGGATCGCCAGCGTGACGATGGCGGCTTTGTGGAAATCTCACCCATGAAACGCAGCGGCACGAACCCGACCGCTGCCGCCATTGCGGTCCTGATGCTCCACTCCACGATCGGCAAACATCTTCGCGAAGACGTTCTGGCATTCTTGAAAGATGTCCGCAGCGATGAAGGCGGCTTTCAGGCCAACTCACGAATTCCATTTGCCGACTCGTTGTCAACGTTTACAGGCTACCTGACATGCCTGGACCTGGATGAACACAAATTGCTTTCGCCAGCGCGCGTGGAACAGTTCATCATGTCTCTGGAACAGCCCGGTGGTGGATTTCGGGCTGCGACATGGGATCAGGCAACAGACGTGGAATACACCTTTTACGCCCTGGGAACTCTGGGGCTCGCATGGGATCGCTGAACGGCGAGTCGGATCACTCAAATCTAGGACGATGACCACGTGTCTTACTTCAGTGGATATGAGGGCACACGGCTATATCGACTGCTCAATGGTTCCAGCGTCTCGTGAATTCGTGAACTCTTTCCGACTTTGCCTTTGTCGGGATGCCCTCTGGTCCATGCCATAAAAGCGTTCGAACAAGACTGGACTCTGGAGAGACGTCGTTCAAGCGGCTGGCCAATCGACCAAATGCGCACGCCCCTGAACACACGCGCCGGATTTCACACCGCAATGCATCCACGTGATACACCCCACTGCTCCCGTCGGCCCACAAACAATTCAGATCCTGTCGTTTGACTTTCCAAATCAATACGCATTGAATGTGCCAGTGAACACATTTAAGCCAATCCAGCCACACGGCACTCAATGCAACTCGCAAACACAACACACTATTGGCATCGATATGCATTACGGACGGTTGCGGCGATTTTTATTGCCACACAGTCGGTCTACGCCGATGCGCCCCCCGATTTTCTCGACGTTGAGGTGTACCGCAGGCCTGCAGTGCTTCTTCAGGGGATCGGGCAATCGAATTTTCCCGTGACATGTACCCGAAAAGAGACTCAGCTGTATATCAATCAGGGCATGGCCCTGCTGCATTCATTTGATCGCAGGGCCGCAGAATCCGCTTTTCATCAGGCTGCTCGACTTGAACCAGACTGCGCCATGGCGTGGTGGGGACTGGCTGCCACGAATCTGTCGAACGCCGATCTTGCATCGCGTTACATCACCCGGTCCGTGCAAAATCTTGGTGCGGTATCCGTTCGAGAACGCCTGTGGATCGAGTGCCAGCGCGATTACATCGTTGGCAGCGGAGACGAGAAGAGTCGGCGTATCGCATTCCTGCAAGGGCTTGATCGGCTTGCAACCACCTATCCAGACGACTCTGAAGCAATCGCCTTCGTGATTCGACAATCTCTGGAAAATCGCTCGACGGGAGCATCAATGCCCCTGCGTGCGGGGGTTGAGGCACTCATCTCGCAGGTGCAACGCATGCAGCCTGATCACCCGGCAGCGATTTATCGAATCTGGTTGTGGGAACAGGAGGCTCCCGAACGAGCACTCGGTGCAGCAGAGTTTGTCCGTACGAAATTAGCAGGTGCCCCGTGTGCACTAACTATGGCTGGCAGATTGTATTCCCGACTGGGAAAACAGATCGAGGCCATCGAATGCTTTCAAAAGTCGGCAGCGGCGTCGATCGAACGCGTCAGTCGTGATCGGTCGAGCCTCGCAGAAGCTGATGGTGCCATCGAGAATCTTGAACTTCTGGCTCGTCATCTCAAAAACGTGGGCCGCGTCCACGACGCCATGACAATTGCAATCCAGTTGATCGGAACGCCTGTCGTTTCAATTCCGAGCAAGCCATCCAGTAACTCGGACGAATCGCAACACAACTCAATGAGTGCTATACGCACAGTGACTCCTGCCACCATCGGACGCCGACTATTGCTCGACATCCTCGTCGAGTTTCAGATGTGGGATCCAATACTTTCATACTCTGAAGCAGCCTACTTTGCTGGAACCGATTCCGATTGTCAGTCACGCCATGCTCACGCTTTAGGGATGGCAAGGTTCTGGTTGGGGCAACACGATGGACTTATTAGTCAAATCGCGGAATTGCGAGGTCTCGTCGCTCAACAACCTGATGAGCTTGGTAGTAGCGCCGAGCGTCTCCAACAGGTCGAAACAGCCTCCTTTCTTGAGGAACTGATTCTCTGCGACAAGCTGGTTCGTAACCAAACAATCAGTGCCACCGAGTTCGCTCGTGTCCCCTTGTCGCGCCGAGGAAGGCTGCTGGCGCGATCGAAAAAATTTGATGAAGCAATCAAAACGGCTACCGAGGCCGTCGCAGCATCTCCTGATCAAGTTGCCCCACGTCTGGAACTGGCGTCGATTCTAAAATCTTCCGGTGATGATGCCGCGGCAACTCGTGAACACCTGGGATTGGCAACCGCGTTTCGACATTGTGACACCGACCTGCCGGTTCTCGAGCGATTGGGCGAACTCGCGACAAGCGAGAATCAACGATCGACAAATCGCTCACGGATTACTGATGTGTTGCCGGGATTTAATTCATCGCAGATGGCACCTGAATTTTCGCTGCCAAATCGCCACGATCAGCGATTGTCTCTCCGCGACTTGCGTGGGAAAGCGGTGCTGGTGGTTTTTTATCTGGGAGCGGGATGTCCTCACTGCATTGAGCAACTGCAGTCGTTCAGCCCGCTGAAGGAAGACTTTGAGCGAGCAGACATCTCTGTCATTGCCGTCAGCACCGATTCAGTTGCTGGCCTGCAGGAATCGTTCAAAGTGACGGGAGCCGAAGATGCCATTCCGTTCCGCCTGGTCTCTGATCAAGGGCTGAAAGCGTTTGAAGATTTCGGCGTTGTGGATCAGTGGACTCAGAAGCCACTTCATGGAAGTTTTCTGATTGATCCGCACGGAGCGATTCTCTGGCGTTATGTCGGTCGCGAGCCATTCATGGCCACGAAACCGCTGCTGAAAGAAGCGTGCCGAGTACTCAACCTGCGAGCGGGTTGGGGACGTGAATGGTTTCTTTCCACGGTGCAATCTCCGTCGGACTGATTCGCGCAATTGATTCAGAATTTCAAAGGACTTTGAGTTGTCACAACCTGATCCCCAAAATCAAAAAGGAATGACTACCGTGATTGCGAGGCCAATTTCATTTCGATTCGGCAAAAGTTTATGTGCAGCTCTGGCAGTTCTGTTTGCGAACTGTCTGGTCGCCATGGGAGCAGATGGACCTGAAGGCGTCCACAATTTGCCGGCCCCTCCCAAGGTCCTTCCCAAAGCGGCCCCTCGTGGGAAATACGGTGTCATCGATGAGAATCTGTTCACCGTTTTTGGAACGTATGTAATTCCGGGACGGTTCAATGATGATGGCAGCCCAAAACAGATCTGGACTCGCTCCTATCAGAATATTGCCCCCGTTGATCCGACGCAGTTGCGAAACGCGCATCTGCAAGGTGCAAACCAGCCACCAAAGGCTCATATCCCAGGTCCGACGTTTGTATTCAAACCGGACGACTTTTTGCGGATTCGATTGCACAACTTCTTGAATCGGAGTGACAATCCCTGGCTGAATGAGCTCCAAAACAACCTCGTTCCTGGCGGGGGAGTCACAGCCGACGAATTGCCCGAAAGTGCGGCACACGAAGTCAACATTCCGCATGGCTTCAACGAAACGAATCTTCACGTCCATGGACTGCATGTGGATCCCAAACAGGACAATGTGACAGTCCTGATTCTGCCGCAAGACGGTGATCCGTCCGCCTTGTCTCCTGATCAGCAGGGACTTGTGCAGAACATCAATCAATGGTGGCAGCGCCGGTACCAGTACAAGATTCCAACAGATCACCTGCCAGGAACCCATTGGTATCACAGCCATCGCCACGGGTCGACGTCAATTCAGGTCGAAAACGGAATGGCTGGTGCCCTGGTGATTCAGCCTAAGCAAGACAAGGACGACATTGTCCCTGGCCTGGCAGGAACCGATCATGATCGAGTCATGGTCGTTCAGGAAATTCAGAATTTTGCAATCAATGTTGGCGATGGCAAAGGCAAAAAGCAGCCGGAGCTGACACCCGTGAAGGACGTCGTTATCACGGTGAACGGCAAATACTCACCTACTCTGAAAATCCCGCAAGGCCAGGTTGAACGCTGGCGGTTTGTCATCGCTGGGGCAAATCATCAGCAGCAATCAAATATCTGGGTCGGCAGGATCGACTTTTCACCGATGGCACCAGAATTGATCAATGTCCTGAAGACGATCAATAAGTCGAACTATCTCGATTACATTGGCAAGACGCCCAAGAGTACATTTCCGAGTAGCGTCACTTGCGATTTCAGCAAACCTGCCAATTCGACGATCAATGGTTCTGTCAATCTCGTCGCCATCGATGGCGTCACACTCAGCCGCGCGGTTCCAATCACGGCGCAGACCCCGACGTTTGGCTCGTCTGGAAATCGATCGGACCTGCTGGTCCAGGCTGATCCTCCCCCAGCAGGTTCCGCGTATTTTGTCTTTAAGAATTATCCGAAGACGGCACCTCCGATTCAGGGATTCGCTGCAGCTTACCCAGCCGATAAGCTGTTTGACGAATCTGACGAAAACGCTCAGTGGCGATATCTTGCTTTGACCAAAGGCAAGACAGCGACCGGCCCTGCTGTCGTTGTAAGTCCTCCCAAGACGGGAATTCCGGCCAATGTCCAGGGTGACCCTTATAACCTGGGTGCAAATTTCGCCGGTTTTACTGTTCCCTGGGCCAGTAACGTTCAATCTGATGGCTCAAATCCTGGGGATTCCAGCAATCCAAAACAGGCACTTACGCCAATTATCACAGGCGTAGCTCCCGCGGATAAGAAAAGCCCCATCACTGCCGCATACTCTCAACCAGCGCCAACAAATCCAGTTAACCCCAACGACCCGAATGGAATCACGGGTGGCAGATGGCAACCTGCGGGTGGACCCGGGGGCGGCGTCACTCAAGATTACCTGATGTATGTTCAGGTCGTTCCCCCCGTTGCCGGGCCCAAGTTCGATCCAAAGTCACTCAATGCAGTTCTGAACACCATCAGCCCCACAGGTAATCCGGCGACAACACGATTGACGCGGACAAATGAGCAAGGGCAGACAAAGCCGGGCATTCCCAGCTATGTCGCTCCCTTCGGCGATACGGTGGACTTCCAGCGAACAGTCACTTTCGACCATTCGTCCACGACGTTTGTCTACGAAGACAAAACGACCGGAGGATCGACACCGATTCAGCAATTCTGGATTGATGGCCGCCAGTTCAGCTCGGCCGATTATGTCGGCAATCCCGCTGCAACCTCTCTGATCCAGCGACCGATCATTAATGAAATGCAGTCGATGGGCAGCTTTGCATCAGCAAATCTTCTCTGGACGAATCAGACAAAACCACTGGCCGCGCTTGGCCAGATCGCTGTTTCGGATCCCAATCGGCCGAATCTCAAGCCGACTCGGCCTGAGATTTTGAACACAAACGCCGGGTACTATCGTCCAGTCACGCTGGTTACCCCCACAGCTGCCGGCATCCCACCTTACTACACCTACAACTACGGAACAGGAGCCTTGCCTGACTACAAATCCGTCACTGGATTTAGTCACTCGCAACCACCTATGGCGGGAACGTCTGAAGAATGGATGCTCGTTAATAACTCCGACATTTACCATCCATTCCATATTCACATCAGCCCGTTCTTCGTGGAAGAAGTCGGCCAGTTGCATTCGGATGGCAAGACCTTTACGACTCGAAAGATCATCTGGGATTCCAAGTCGAATTCTGTTGTCTGGGAACCGGCCGACCTGCCCGCTGCCAACCGTACGTTTGGGTGGGTTGTCGGAAACTGGTGGGATACGATCTTGATTCCCCCGCACGGCTATGTGCGCTTCAAGACCTGGATCAATATCCCGGATCAGAAGCCAACCCAGCGCCACGCTCCGAAGTCGCCGACAGACGATGTTGAACCAGACGACTGGAAGGTCACCGACAACGCCAATGTTTTCGGATCATGGGTCTTCCACTGCCATATTCTGCGTCACGAAGATCGCGGTATGATGAGCATGGTTGCCGTCACTCCTCGCCCTCACAGTCTCGCTGGAATGTGGTCCGACGGAAAGCAGCCGCTGAAAGTCTTCGACGCCCACGGAACGGTTCGAGTCTACACCGGGGCTCCTAACTTCCCAGGTCCCTACGCATACAAGGGACGATTTAGCGAAGGGCTTGGAAATCCATTCCAGTCTTCACCGTGGACTGGATCCATGAACTTCAAGCCATTCGACGCGACTTCTACCAGCATTCCCTTCTGTGCAGCATATTCCGGATCACAAAAGACGCCGTTCCAGATTGTGTTCGCCAACGGGGCGGGCTGGCTGAAGGAGGGCTCTCCAGCCACACCGGCCCAGCCTGCAGCGACAAAACTCACGGGTAAGTGGACGGATCCTGATGGTAATGTCGCTTCAATCAATCAGCTTGCCAACGCACCTGATGGAAAGTCTGCCCCGATTGAAATCGCCCCCGTGACACCTGTCTGGTGGGCGGCAGGCACCGGTAGCTGGAACATCGGTCAGGGAGCGACAGGTTTCCAGGGAACGTTGGTCTACAACAATAACCAGACAACGACTCAACAGTTGTCGTTCTGTGTCAGTGCTGACCAGAACACGATCATTTTCAGCAATGGAATTCGTTGGATTCGCACTCCGTGATTCCGACTTCAAACGGATGACTATGGACCCGGCCCCGGCAGAACTCCTCTGTCGGGGCCGGAACATTTGATGCCTGTGCCTTTTGGTCGATGAAATCCGGATCGATGGAACGTCGGACGCCCTCTTTTCCCATTTCACAACGCCAAAACAGATTCGATCTGTGTATTCACACACATCTGCCTACGTCACGCTCGACACGGCTACTAGAGCGCATTCAGTGTGGCGTCCCGTGGGCATCAAACTGCAGCGTCAAACCCATGTTTCGACGCGACATGGAAATGCGACACGCACTAGCCAGCCTTCGGCGCCATCAGGCTGATCCGTACATTTTTGTCGTGATGACAGGTCGCCAGTTGCAAGTTGTCAGGATGAAGTGCCAGATCCCGACAGGTGTTCCCCAGGTTGAGGGTGTGAAACTCGTCTTTCAAATCCGGTTTCCAGAAGAACAAGTGCCCTCCACCTCCGCCGCCCGTCGCACCGACCACAAAACCCTCGGGATGTGAAACCAGGCCGAAGATCTTCCCGGCAATACTTCCTTTTGTCAGGTGTGTGATGGCATCTTTGCCGGCTGCCCAATCGATCTCCACAATGATCGGGTTGCCAACTCCAGCAAAGGCATTTGAAACATTGGTAATGCCACCTGCCAGCAGACGACTACCATCGGCGGTGAATGTCATGGCATACGGACCACCGTAATCGGCTCCGAACCCAGCGTCGTACTTGGTCATGCTGGCAATCACGAAATCGCGAACTCGCTTCCCGGTATCCACTTCCCAGTGGATAAACTTGGCGGTCAGATCCCCCGACGCCAATTGCTTGCCATCAGGATGAAATGCAACGTTGTACACATGGCGTTCATGTCCGAGGAATTCACGAACCAGGGTTCCATCAGCAATATTCCAGAGTTTTACTTTCAGGTCATTTCCACAAGTGGCCAGCAACTTCCCGTCAGGGCTCACAACCATCGCACGAATCCAGCCCTGGTGAGCTTCCACCGTTTTAACAGGCGCAGGCTTCTCGGCCGTCGCAGGCCACCAGATCAAGCGTCCGTCGTAGCCACCAGAGATCAGCGTTTCCCCATTGGCATGGAAAACAAGGCTATGAATCCAGCTTTCATGTCCGATAAACTCGGCCTTGGTCCCGGTTGCCAGTTCCCACCGAACGATCTTGTTGTCTTCTCCCCCTGCAAAAACATAGCGTCCCGTCGGATCGAAACGGCATCCAACAAGAGGGGCTGTGTGTGCCAGTGGCTTGACGACATGAGTCTTCATGGGATCAGCAGGCATCGTGGAACCTTACAAGCGGAAGGGCGGGATGGTTAGGCGGGACCAGATGATGATCCCCACATCACGCGTGGACTGACCATCTGATAGATCAACGGAGACTGTTGTACCACATCGAGCAGCGCACAGCGAGGAATTCCCTGTGCCGCCACACTTGTTCGGCAAATCGCACAGCGATCGTCCTTTGGACACCGATTGCGAGGAAGCCGATTCGGCAACAGTGATGACAGGCAGCAAACAGACTTAACCCGAACGTCAATTATCCCTTCTTGGGAATCGGTTGTGACGGACGAGCCATCAGAACTCTGTTGACGACATTCCGGATCCCATGAATTCCTCGCACGAGATCTCCAAGATCGATCTCGTCTTCGTTCGATTCCAGGAATCCATCGATGCAGACCGAATCATGAGCACACTGATGAACCTGTAGTCGCGTGAAACGCAGTGACGGATGAGTTTGCAGTCGCTGAATGACCGCACGCTCAACGTCGTGAGCACCAGTTGAGGATGCCACGCCGATTGGAACCTCGGTCAATGGCAGAGGATTGGACTTGGAATCGCCCGGAAGTGGTGCAGCGTGGCTCATACGAATCCTCCTTGTTGAAATGACGAACTCGAAATGACTCCCTTCAGTCTGAAATTCACTTTATCTATCAATCTGAATTTAGCGAGAGAATTCTGTTGATCGAGACACTTTTTGGCTGAATTGTTGACTCTCTCTGTGGCCCTCCGTGTCCCCTGTGGTAACCAGCCTTCGGGTCATGAAGACGATTTACTACAGTCGGCACAAAGGCGATCCATCGTGCCACGATCTTGGAGCCTTCAAGACCATAAGAATCATTGACTTGTAGTGCACGTGATTCGCCCCGCAGCCGAATTTGGCCTAATTCCATTTGCTCGTGGCAGCCGATCTGGCTAGACTAGGCAGTTGCATGCGTAAACGTCAATGCGTTTGAAAGTCGGGCGCCAATCTCCTAGGCTGGCGTGAGGGCTCGATTTTCGACGAAACGGGCCAACGGAGAAGCGGCATGTTGAGTTTGCTGGGACCGGGATTTCGGACCGCTCAGGGAGTGAGCCGCCGCGAATTGATTCGGATCGGTGGCCTGTCGATGGGCGGCGTTGGTCTGAACCATCTGCTTTCCAAGCCCGCAAACTCCGCCTCCTCAACCGCTTCGCATGGTCCTGGATTCGGTCGGGCCAAGCGAGCGATCATCCTGTATCTCTCGGGTGGGCATCCGCAGCACGATATGTTTGATCCCAAACCTGACGCACCCGCAGAAATCCGGGGTGAGTTTGGGACCATCGAGACTTCGGTCCCGACTCTTCGGTTCGGCGAGCACTGCCCGCTGTCAGCCAAGCTGATGAACCAGATGGCTCTCGTCCGTTCCATGAATCACACCCATAACGACCATGGACGTGGTTCGTATTGGATGTTTACGGGATACATGTATCCGGGCTCAGTCCCTGACGTTAACTCCATGTCACGTCAGGATATGCCTCACATGGGTTCGTGCCTGGCGAAGATTGCTCCGGGTTCCGGGCCGATGTTTCCGTTCATCATTGTGCCTCACCGGATGGATGTCGCTGGCGGGCGCCGAGCCGGGCAGTTTGCTGGAATGCTCGGGCCGAAATTTGATCCGATGCTGACCGGCGGTAACCCGAACGACGACAGTTTCCGCCTGGAACACATTCCACTAGTTCCTAACGAAGATCCAGGAATCATCCGACGACGACTCGGGCTGGTTGACCAGCTGAACCAGCAGGTTGACTATCTGCGTGAACAGGCATTGTCGCAATCCCTGAAAGAGAATCAGGTTAAGGCGCTCGACGTCGTCGGATCGGATGCGGTCCGCAAGGCTGTTGACCTCTCGGTTGTGGACTCGACCGTCCGTGAGAAGTATGGACGTAACCTGTTTGGCCAATCGGTGTTACTGGGACGGCGCCTGCTGCAGGCAGGGACGCGACTCGTTCAATGTAACTGGCAACGCGCCCAAGGGAAGAATGGGTTTGCGTGGGACACGCACTGGAACAACTTCTCGGCGCTTAAAGAAGAACTGATCCCCGCATTCGATCAGGCGTTTTATGCCCTGATGACTGATTTGGCACAGACTGGCGAGCTGGCTGAGACTTTAGTCGTTGTCGCGTCTGAGTTTGGGCGGTCGCCGAAGGTGACCCTCAAGAACGGCGGACGCGAGCACTGGCCGGAGTTGTATAACGTGCTGCTGGCGGGGGCAGGAATTCAGGGTGGGCAAGTTTACGGGGCTTCAGATCGCCTGGGAGCGTATCCTGCAGAAAACCCCGTCGGTCCAGCCGACTTTGTGGCCACAATTTATCACATGCTGGGGATTGATCCCCACACCGAACTGCGTGATCCACAAGATCGCCCGTTCCAACTGTCCAAAGGTAATTCATTCCCGCTGCAGATGTCGTAAGGCCGGTTTTTGAATTTGGGAAAATCGTCGTAACCTGCGGTGTGGACTGATCAATAGACTGTTGGCGTGGCGTCGACGTTCTCGCTGAGAACGACGAGTATCGGCGCAGGTTGTTCCTGGTTCGAAAGGAGTGACGAGTGAAGCACTGGCTTCCCGCAACAAGTTTTCTGGTCGGCGTGGCATCGTTGATTTCGTGTGCCTCCGCCAATGATCTGGATGTGATCGTCACCCGCTCCAGTGCGAAGGCTGCGGCTGAGCGAAAGATCGAGCCGATGCCGCTCGTTGACGATTCTGTGTTCCTTCGTCGCATCTATGTCGACCTGATCGGTCGCATTCCAACCGATGCCGAAGTGCGTGAATTCGCGACCCGTCCAGCGAAGGGGCGACGCGAAGAACTGGTTGAGCAGCTGCTGAAGGACGAGCGTTTTTCAGATCGCTGGACGATCTTCTTTGCGGACATGCTGCGACTCCGTTCCCAAGCGAGCGGTGGTCAGGCGCTGATCGCTTATGTGCATAACGCCGTGAAAACGGGGATGCCCTATGACGAACTCTGCCGACGCCTGATTTCGACCAACGGCAAAGCGGGCCGGATTCCTGAAGTCGGTTTCATTCTCGGCGATGATGCCGATCCGTTGGCAATGGCGAGCGTCACATCTCAGGTTTTCCTCGGGGTCCGCATCGGTTGTGCACAATGCCACGACCATCCGTTCGATGTCTGGAAGCGACGTGACTTCTACGACATGGCAGCTTTCTATGGCAAGACCCGACGATTCGAAAGTCAGTTGACCAAGATCATCTACGCTACAGAAGCTGATCAAACAACCATTCTGTGGCCGCCTGAAGGTGTTGGTCCTGCCGAAGAGCGAAAGCCAATCGCTCCACGCTTCCCATTCCCGATTGATGAGTCAAAAAATACTCCAGGTTACATCAAGCGGTTGGCCTCTGCCCGACAGGCGAAGATCGCTGCGATCCCGGTTGCGAAGGGGCCGACAGTCGATGACCTTTTGGAAAGCACTTCGGACAAGGTCGCCAAGGCAACTAACGGCAAGCTGGCTGAAGAACTCGCGACTGCGGATGCCAAGAAAGACATTCGAAAAATCGACGTTCAGAAGGGGCTGTACAAGCCCAGTGAGTTGCGAGAACAGCTCGCCCAGAACGTCACCGATCCTCGCAATCGTTATTTCTCGCGAGCTCTCGTGAATCGGGTCTGGAAGACGCTGATCGGACGCGGATTTGTTGAACCCGTCGACGATTTCCGTGCCGACAATCCTCCCGCCATGCCAGAAGCACTCGATTATCTGGCGGATGAGTTTGTTGCGAGTGATTACGATCTGCGGACGCTGGTTCGCCTGATTGTCAGCAGCGAAGCCTATCAGCGGGCTCATTGTCCGACAGATATCGATGAGCCAACTCGCGTGATGATGGAGACTCAACTGCTGGCGACACCGGTTCGCCGCATGATTGCCGAAGCCATGTACGACAGCATCGTCACAGCAGGGCATATGTTCGAGCCAAAGCACAGCCCAGGTAAGAATGAACGGACGATTCGAGAGATCGTCCGAGTCCCCAAGGGAGGCAAGCCGGGTGAAATCTCGCAGCCCGTCAATCTTGCTGCCGCCAACAAAGGTCCGGCGATGATGGCCGGGGCTGGTGGCCCAGCGATGGCTGCGGCAACGGGGTATGCCCTTGAGGACGCCATCGAACTCGATTTCAACTCAATCCTGAAAGAACAGGGCGAAGAAGAAGTCGAACTCGATGAAATGAAGGCCATGTCCAAGGAAGAGCTTGAAGCACAACGCATGGCACAGCAGCGGATGATGCGAAGCTCGACCGAGTACGAAGACAAGGTTGTGACTCGGGTCGTCGACGAGAACCCCATCTTCAACAGCTCATTAAGGATGCAGTCGCCTGCTCCTGAAGGGCACTTCCTGCGGATCTTCGGTCAGCCAAATCGTTCCGATCTGGGTGATCTACGAGACGACAGTGCATCGATGCGTCAGGCACTGATGATGCTGAACGGTCGAGTGACTCACGAAGCGGCTCGGGTTGGTGATCTGGAACCGATGTATCGATTGTTGACTGGCAAAGCGGTCAACGTTGAAAAGGCTGTTCAACTGGCCTACATGGAAATCCTGACCCGTCAGCCTTCCAGTGAAGAAATCACCGATGCAAAGCAGATCATTGGCGATGCAGCCAATCCTCTGGATGGCATGGCAGACCTGCGCTGGATTCTGATGAACTGCAATGAATTCCGATTCTTGCCGTAAATCAATCTTACAGATTTCTGATGAAAACGATCTGGCGATATGCCAGCGAAAATAAACCGAAAGAGACTTAAAACACAAATCGCAATTTCCGAAAGGGAGCCTTCATGTTGAATTCCGGTTGCCTCGACTATCGCATGACCCGTCGTTCCGCTCTTGCTGCTGGGGGAGCCACTCTCCTGGGGATGAGTGTCAAAGGATTGCTGGCAGCGACAGGGAAAGATCATGCGGCAAAAGCCGAGCATGTGATCCTGTTCTGGAACGGTGGCGGGATGTCTCATATCGACACTTGGGATCCGAAGCCAGGTCGCCCGACCGGTGGCGATCTTGCCGCAATCAAGACCAGTGCCCCAGGCATCGAAATCTCTGAAATCTTCCCAACGCTCGCCGAACAGATGCACCATTGTGCACTGATTCGGTCGATCGCTGGAACTCAGGGGGACCATGGTCGTGCGACTCACCATGTCCAGACCAGCTACCTGCCGTTCCCCAACCTGGTTTACCCCGGTATCGGTTCGGTTGTCAGCCATGAGCTTCCCAACATGGGTGATCTGCCAGCTTACATCAGCATCAGCGGTCAGGCACCGCGAGCTGGCTACCTGGGTCAGAAGTGCGAAGCGTACTACGTTTCGAATCCAGGCGACAAAGACCCATACCTCGCCTTCCCCGAAGGGATCGCAGAAGTCCGTGGAAACAAGCGACTGGAAGCCTTGGCCCGGTACAACCAGCGGTTCACTGGCAAGAGCACGGATCAGCGTTTGAAGGCGACAGAAACATCGATCGAAGAAGCTGTCGATCTGATGCGAAGTCCTGCTCTGGAAGCCTTTGAGTTCTCGAAGGTCTCGCCAAAGACATTGGCTCGCTACGGCAATACTCCATTTGGTCGCGGAGCACTGCTCGCCAAGCGCCTGGTTGAAAAGGGTGTTCGCTTCGTTCAGATCAATCGAGGCGGCTATGACACCCACTCGATGAACTTCCCAGCGATGCGTGATCACGGCGAAGTAATGGATCCGGCAATGGCATCACTGATCAGTGATCTCGCCGAAACCGGCATGCTCGAAAAGACGCTGGTGATCATGCTGAGTGAGTTTGGCCGGACTCCGAAAATTAATAAGGACGCCGGTCGCGATCACTGGGCCTCGGTCTTCAGTTGCTTCCTGGCAGGTGGCGGGATCAAGGGTGGCACTGTTATCGGTTCGTCCGACGAAGACGGTGCAGAAGCCAAGGATAACCCCGTCAAGGTACAGGATATCCATGGCACAATCTGCCACGCTCTCGGGATCGATCCGAACAAGGAAGTGATGACACCATTGTCTCGTCCGATGAAGCTTGTCGATCAGGGAGCCCCGATCGCAGGCCTCTTCGCCTGATCCGATTCAAAAGGGACAGATACTGCAGAGCGGTATCTGTCCCTGAGTCTTGTTTGCTGGCACGTCATGGCGGCGGCCAATGGGTATAGCCCCAGATCACTTGAGCTTCGCTGAGCGAGGTTTGGGTGGAACGTATGAAATAATGCGTTAAATCCGCACTCTGGAGAGTGCGGAAAGACAGCGGATTGGGATGTCCGTTGCGGCCATGGGATTCTCTCCACTCCGTCGGCCACATTTCATTGGTGGAAACGTTGCGCAGGGACGCGTGCGGTTCCTGAGTGAAGCAGATGCTGCCCTTGCGCAGATGTTTCACAGGATGGACGCAACGAAAGGCAACGCAACGGAAAATTGAAACGGTCGTGTCGTGGACAGACTCGATGCGAAAGGTGACTTGCGTTGAACTGTTGACACCCGGATTGGGTTGCAACGGTCAATCAGGGTTGCAATCGCCTCCTCTCCTTTCGTAGCTTGGATCGGCCAGATACGAACACGAAGATACAGCACGGCTTTTTCAGCCGGGCACGTGAATGCAGGTTCCACTGAAAGGTGCTGTGGCGGCGACGAGCTGACCACAGCGAGGTTTCCGGGCTGGTGACAAAACGGAAACGTGACAATTGCTGAAACTGAGGTCGACTTCGAATGTACAAATACCTGTTTGCTGGACTTCTGATTGTTGCCTGTCAGCCACTCATGGCACAGCAACCTCCTGCTGCGGAAGAAGGTGGCGCAGTACGCGGTTCGATCGTGGAGGATCGAGCAGCGAAGAAGTTGCTGGAAGCTGGCGATGCCCGGCTTGATGCCAGCGAAGCGACAAAAGCTGTTGAGATCTGGAAGTCAGTCATCGAACGTTATCCGCGCAGCCGGTACCGGTTCGATGCTCATTTACGTCTGGGGAACTACTTCCTGGATCGTGAACGAGTTTACGATCGGGCTCGTGTTCACTTCGAAGCTGCGGCGGCCGAAGAAAACTCCAGCGAAGAGCAACGGGCCGAAGCAACGCTGAAACTTGGCGTCTGCTTTTACCACGCTCGAAATTTCGGGAAGTCGTTTCAGGTCATGCGTGACGTGATCGAGAAATTTCCTGTCAGTTCACAAGTCAACGAGGCGTACTACTACATTGGCTTGGGACACTTCCAGTTGGGCCATTACAGCCGGGCCATTCAGGCGCTCGAAAAGGTCGGCACGACATTTTCCGGTGAACCGGGAAAAGGAGAAAAACTCGAAGCGGGCAAGCGACTGTTTGTTCGCATCGAAGACGCAGACCTCGCAGTTCTCGATCCAAACCAGTCCGTCAAAGTGACGTGCCGGGCATCCAGTGGTGATGAAGAGACCGTCGCCTGTTTCCCTGTCGGTCGCAATGTCCGGCTGGCGATTGGTTCTGTTCCAACGCATCTTGGCAAACCCGCTGCCAATAACGGGACTCTTGAAGTCCACGGCGGTGACAAGGTTCAGGTCACGTATACGGACGAGCATACTGCCGACAAGAAAGTTGACGTCAAGGTTCTGAAGGAAGTCACGGTCGTTGGGACGGCGATGGTGGCTGTCACCGATGGAGCGTTCCTCGAAACCGTCAATGGAGCTGTCCTTGGAAAAGGGGTGAATCTGCGAGTGATCGATGCCGACGGAGACAAGTCCGATGCGGCCGACAAGATCGCTGCTGAAGTTCATGTCTACCGCTTGAAGACGGACGAAGAACTCGAAGCAGAAGCCATCGCCCTGGCGAAACTGCCTGCGGATGGTGCCAATGCTCCGAAGCCGGGAGTGGTCCTCGGCAAAAACGGACTTCCCGAAGTCGATCCCTGGAAAGTTGTTGATACGGTCAAGATCACGCTGACGGAAACGAAGCCGAAGAGTGCCGTCACGGATCGGCCTGCCCCGACGAAGTCGGATGCGGATGCCGTTGGTGGGTCAGAGCCAAAGTCCACAGCAACTGCGACAGCCGGCCCGGCGCCCACAACAACGGCCGAACAGGATACCAGTGTCCATTCGGGCGTATTTCATGCCACGGTTTCGTTGATCAAAACAGATAAGATCGTCCCCAATGACGACATTCTGCAGGCACTTCCTTCCGACGAAATCCGGTTGGTCTATCTCGACGAAATCCACGCTCGGGACGGCACTCGCCAAGTACAGGCGCTGGCACGATGTCTCGAAGGAAATATCGGAGGCGTTCGAGTCACTAAGGCTGAAATCTCGGATCAGGAACTGCGAATCCAGACGCAATTGCGAACGGCGGACGCTTTGACCCAGATTGCCAACCGTTACAAAGAGTTCGGCCTGCACGCCAAGGCAAATGAAAAGTATGCCCAGGCTCTTTCTGTCTGTGAAGAGGTCGCTGACGAAGCCCGCAAACTGCGAGGCAGCCTGCTGGAACAACTGTACGTGCAGTTGTGGAACATTTACTTCGCGATGGACAAACTTGAACTCTCAGCCGCCATGTGCGAACGACTGCAGGCAGAGTTTCCCAACAGCGGTTTTGTCGACGATGCCCTGCTGCGGCTGGCTGAGGTCGCTCGCAAGCAAGGAAATCTCGAACGTGCGATCGGGGTATACAGCCGACTTGTTGGAATGCAGACGAGTCAGCTTCGCGGCGAAGCTCAGTTCGGAGTTGCCGAATGTTACGAAGCGATGGCTACAAAGGCTCAGGGCGAGGCCGCTGCACAGCTGCGTGACCGAGCTTTCCAGGAATTCAAACGCGTCTACGATCAGTTTCCCGAGAGCGGACGAGTTGGTGAAGCGGTCGCCAAGATGGCGAACTATTACTACATCCAGAAGGACTATGCTCGCGCGATCGACACCTTCGAAACAGTTCTCAACAATCAGCCCGATGCCAAGTTCCTCGACGTCATTCTGTTCAATTATGGACGTTGCCTGTTCCGCATGGATCGCAAGGCCGAAGCTCAGCGTCGTTTTGAACAGCTGATCAGCGAATTCCCCGAAAGTCCGTTGGCAGCAGACGCCAAGAAAATTTCGGATGCCCTGGCCAAATCCGCCAAGTAAATCCAACTACGCCTGCTGAAGAACGCCTTCCCGACGAAAACCAACCCGAGATCATTCGGAACACGATTATGAAACAATTTCCACTGCTGCTGGTCGGCCTGTTGGCTGTTGCCCTCGTCACGGACATTTTCAAGTCCACAACGAACGCTCAAGAGCCTGCTGTGCAGGATGAAGTCGGCAAACAGGCCGCTCTGATGGAAGCCGAGCTTGGCAAGTTCAAGGACTCGACTCCCGAAGCCGCCGAATTGATGGTCAAGCTGTCAGACCTCTACTACAAGGATGCTCGACTGTTTGGACTCGTTCGAGTCGCGCAGCAGTTCGTTTCGTCCCACCCCACGGACGCACGGCATCGCGCAATGATGCTCAAGCTGATCGATGCTCAGGAAGGTCTGTCACGCAACAAAGATCTTTCGGCAACGATTCGACAGTTCATCAGTCGTTATCCTACGGCTCCCGAAGTCCCAGCCCTCGAAATCCGGCTGGCAGATTCCCTGCAGCAGCTGGAAGAGCGACCGAAGGCAGCAGAGGCCTGTCGGGCGGTCTGGCAGCGGCAGGGTGCGAATGAAATCGGCCGCAAGTATGCCGTCCTCGCGATGACCCTTTACAGTGGACTCAACACCGTCGAAGGGATCACCGAAGCGGCAACTATCGGTGAGCAGATTGTTGATCGCCTGCCAGCCGGCGAATTTACGCGACAGGCGGGGGCACAAGCTTTCTATGAGTACCGAAGCATCGGACTCTGGGCAAAGAGCAGTGCATTGGGAACGAAACTGTTCCAGAAGGGGATCGCTGGAGATCCCGAATCGCAGCGGGCTCTGCATGTCGCCATTGCCGAAAACCATGGAAACATCGGACAGCAGGCGAATGCCGCGCAAAGCTTGCAACAGGCTCGTGCGATTCGCGACGACCAGTATGTGCATTACTACCTGATCTATCGTCTTTATCACGCCGCCGCGAAACCGAATGAACTCGAGCCGATCGTCAACCAGTATCTGCAGAAGTATCCGCAACGACCGGACCGGTTCTATGGAGTCAGTTGCCTGGCGATGTCATGTCTGGCCAACGGCGAAAAGCCACGTGCAGTGAATTTCCTGAAGTCTGTCCTTGCAGAGGATCCTGTCACCAACAGCAATGCGCAGGTCTTTGTTCGAGAAAACGGAAACGAGCCACCGCAACTGGCCGACACCGAGCAGCAACTGCTGCAGGCCATCGTAGCCAACAAACCGGGTACTTACTACCTGCGTTACGCACTGGCATTTGACCTCTATCGTGACCGGACCAAGGATCTGGCGAAAGCCAAGGCCGTGATCCGCGATCTGATTTCAAAGTCGCCTAGCAATGACGGGCACACCACAAACGCGGTTGACTGGCTGCTTTATTCCAGCACAGACGACAACGAATTCCGTAATGATCTGAATCTGGTTCTGGCTGCGCGCCGGCAGTTTGCTCACCTCGGGGCGCTGCGTGATGCCGTCAAGAACTGGGTTGCCAACGCCCGTCAGAACAAGGATTTTGCCGCCCGTGCCAACATCGCCGCACAAGAGCTTGCCAAGTCCAATGCCGACCCACTGATTGCTGCCTGGACGGCTCAGGTGGGCAATCAACACCCGCCGGGTGAAGCGATCCGCGATCAACTGCTGCAGCCTGCGACATTCAATGCAATGAGTGATGATGCGGCAAGAATGCTGCTGCAGACTCAATCGGAATGGTTCCGCCACTACTCGCCTGGCAACAAGCGGGGAGAAAACATGCGGATCTATCGACAGTACGCCGCCCGCTTCCCGCTCGATTTCCAGGTGGCTCTCTGGTGGCTTGAAACCACCACGGATTACGGCAAACCCGAAGACTGTAAGCATGCAGCTCAGCATCTGTTGAAGTTCGTGCCCGAACGGTCCGCTGGTGATGACTGGCGACGACTGATGATAGCAGCGGACCGAAACAATGATCCTGCGATGGCGCGTGCTGTCTGGAACTGGATGCAGCAGGCTCAGCAGAAATTCGGCGATGATCCCCAATATGCCAGCACGATCGGCGACGCATTGCTGAAGCTTGGCATGGAACAGGAAGCTGTACAGTACTGGACAAAGCACATGGCGTTTAATCGTCAAAACGCCGAGTCCCGGGAATGTGCCTCGCGGTTGCTGGCCCGCATCAAGGAACCCCCACAGCGGATCGCCTTCATTCAGGAAATGCGTCGACACGATACCGATCTGCACGGTCGGTATGCCCAGTGGCAGGCGGACGAGTACCTGAAGCTGAACGACATCGCCAGCTTCGAACAGGTTCTGAAAGAAACTCGTACTCGCCAGAATGAGCGTCCTTTCCGCTACGGTGACTTTGAAATCCATTCGATTGGCTCATGGCTCGACACCGTTCGTGCCAACACGATGCTGACTCCAGAAATCAAGAATCGCTACATCGTCGCGATTCGTGATCTGCAGATTCAGCCTGCGGCGACGGCAGCCGAACTGGCGTTGCTGGAACCGCTACCGATTGATCCGAACGCCAAGATGCAGCGTCTGATGCTGCTTCAGCGATCGACCCGAACAGTTGGAAACGAATACTACGACTGGGATCGCATCACACCATTTGCACAGAGTGCTGTGGGTCGTAAAGACTTCGTCGCAGCCGCCGTATTGACGACGGGTATGCTGGCGAATATCCCTAACGTCGATCCTGGCCGGAAGAAGGTCATTCGCGATCTGGCGACACAAGCTCTGGCTCGAATGGGCGGTGTCGGTCTGACGATCGATGATTCCAGCCCGCTTGCGCCGCTCTTGCAGGCTGCCATGTATTACCGCCTTGGCGACGAACGAATGGCGTTCGACGCCTACCTGGCCAACAAGACTCTGTTCAATGAAAACCGCAATCAGCTTCCTCCTGATCTGCTGATGTTTATCTGTGAGCGACTGATCGCAGCCGGGACAGATGCTGACCATGACTATGTGGAAGAAGTACTGCGTGGCTGGCTGGTGGCCTTCAGCGAGTCGATGCAGCAGGAAGATTCGGTCAAGGCGCGCATGCAACTGCTGCTCGCCAAGAACTTCTTCAAGGCTCGCCGCTATGACGTCGCCCGGTCCGAATACACGACCGTGGTGAACCGGTATCAGAATTCCCCTCAGGCGACTGAAGCGGAATTCGGGATCGGAGAAACATTCCTGGCACAGAAGGTCTACGATCAGGCTGAGCAGGTCTTCGAAAAGCTGGCTCGCAGTGCCGAAATCGACGTTGTTGTCCGGGCCGAGTTCCTACGGGGTGTGCTGGCGTTTCGACGTGGCGATCGCGATGAAGCACGCGAGATCCTTCGCAGCGTGCTCGAACGAGTTCCCAATGTCGAACTCGCCAACCAGGCTCTGTTCAATCTGTCCGAAGTTTACGGAGCCGAAGAACGCTATATCGATCAGTTGAACCTGCTGCGTACGGTGGGACGACTGGGGCGGACCAGCAAGCGTCGACATGTCCCCAACACTCCGCTTTCGATCGTTGTGCACGACAGCGATCTGGGGATCAGCCGCGGTCACAATCGGATTCCGGTTCGAGTCACCACAATTCCCGGCGGTGATTCCGAAATGATCTTCCTCGTCGGCTCCGGTGCCGGAAAGGGGCTGTTCCGGGCCGACCTGGAAACTCGCCTGGGACAGGCGACCAAAGACGATCATGTGCTGCAGTTGACCGGTAAGGATGTCATCAAGTGTGACTATCCCGATGAATTCAAAGCTGAATTCAAGAACGTGCCGTTGTCCGACGTTGAAATCCGTGTCGCGGCAGACGCGAAGTTCGAAGTCGCCAGCAGTAAGATTGAAGACGTAAAACAAGAGACACTCAGCCAGGAACTCGAACGCGAAGCAAATCGAACTGGTGATCGTCGAGTTTCGCAGGTCCGACCTGCCAACCAGATCAAGCCAGGTAACCCGATCTACATCCGCGTGAAAGATGGCGATCGCGACCTGACGGGCGATATCGATAATGTCGTCGTCAAGTTGACCGCCGACAGCGGTGATCAGATTCAGATGACGCTGGCCGAAACCGGTGCCCATACAGGTATCTTCGAAGCGGTTGCCAAAACCGGTGATCTTCCTGCAGGAGCCTTGGCCAGTGACACAGCGATTGATCACAGCCCACTAATGTCGATCGACCGTGATCCCAAGTCCTACTGGATGAGCGAACCTGATGGAGCCACACCCAAATGGCTGACGGTGGACATGAAGGATCTGTTGTCGACCGCTCGAGTTAAGATTACGACTCCTGATCCTGCCAAGCATGCCCCGGTTCGCGGCGACCTGCTCGGCAGTCAGGATGGAGAATTCTGGTTCCGTATTGCCAGCCACCCCGAACGAGAGACAGCGGTTGCACTCGGCGGTGAATTTGCTCAGATGACCCGTAAAGTCTACGCGGGAAATCACACAGGCTTCACCGTCTGGGATCAGGTCGTCAACCTCTCCAAGAATGCCAAGCCGTTTGAGACAGCCCCTGCCGAAAACATCCAGTGGCAACGTCCCGCCGACAGTGAAGACGTCGCCCAACCGTTTGCGGTCATCTGGCAAGGGAAATTCGTACAGCCCAAGAGTGGTGCCGTGCGAATCCAGGTCAATGGCAACAAGACTGCACTTCTCGTCAATGGCGTGCTGGAAATGCCGGTCGGTGCTGGCGGCCGCACTGTTGATCTCTGGCTGAATGCAGGGACTCACGAATTAGGAATTTTTGCAGCGTCTCCAGCGGGGAACCAGCCCGTCGATGCCAAGGTGGCTCGAGCCAGCCTGACGACACAGGAAGTCTCGCTGGTCCCGTTCCGTTCGGCTGACTTTGACCTGACGAATCCAATTGCGGAGAAATCTGGAACGCAACTGGAAGTCCAGGTTCCACCTGTTCCATTGCTGCTGAAGGACGCAAAGTTCACGAAGAAAACGGAGCAGTTCGGAATCCATAAAGTGGGCGACTTCGAAACGATCGGTGCATGGCAGTCGAACGACGACGTTGTGCAGTGGGAGTTCGAAGTGGCTCAGCCAGGCCCCTATGAAGTCTGGTTCGAAATGTCGCACGAAGGCGAGGGCGGCCGCTTCCGGACTGACGTTGGCGACAAGCAACTGGAAACAAAAGTCCCCAACACAGGGGGATGGAACAATTACCGCAAGATCCGCGTTGGAACGGTTCTGATCGCTCAGGCCGGTAAGAGCACTCTGGCAGTCCGTCCGCTGGAAATTGGCGGTGCAGGTCTGATGGGCTTGCGCGATGTTTCTCTGAAGCTGGCGACTGGCCCCAGTGTCGTCTTCGACTCAGGTTCATGGGAGTTCCGATTCCCGAAGTACGACCTGCGGTATGTGAAATTCAACTGCCACGAATACTCCGGCGAAGCTGTTGCTATCAGCAATGTCGAAATCAGTGGTGACAAGGCGACGGAACAGTACATCCCCACGAAAGAAGACGTTCTGGCTCTTGCCGCAAACGACACGTTGGAAATTGCGGGTGGTGACAATGTCACGGCAAATTACACAGACGAAGTCACGCTGAACGATCAGGCGGGCAGCCAACTCCTCGTCGCACGGTTGCAGGCGACTTACTTCAATGCCAGCACTCGAGCCATCAGCTACGATTTCGAAAAGAATAATGGCGGTGCCGTCTTCACAATTCGCAAGGAACAGAAGCGAATTGATCCGGGTGAGCGAATTGTCGTCGAAATTGTCGACTACGATGAAGACCGTACCGATCAGAAGGACACAATCCCGTTCCAGGTGGTGGTCAACGATGGCGAACCGGTCTCACTGGTCGCTACCGAGACCGAAGCCAACACAGGGATCTTCACGAAGGAAATTGATACTTCTGCAAAGACCGAAAAAGACAAGATCACGGTCAAGTCGGGCGATCGAATCACCTTACGGTACCTCGACACTCACAACACATTCCCGGGCCATTCGGTCCCACGTGAAGAACTCGTTCACGTCATCCGGCCGACGAACGCCGTGGTTCGAGTTCTCGAAACGCGAGTTGTTCCGCCGCCGAAAGATTCCAAGGCACCTCCTCAGATTGTCGTTCTGCCGAAGAAGGAAAAAGAACCGGCTGTCAGCAGCGTGGCTTTCGAAGCTCCGTTGACGGTGGAAGTGATCGACCCTGATTCTGCCAAGGACAGCCGTAGTACCGCCGTTGTGACGCTCACGACGACCGACGGAGCCAAGGTGGATGTCGAGTGTATGGTTTCTGCAAAGTTCTCTGACATCGTCGGCCAAGACTCCGAACGCCTGGCCCTGGAAGAAGGGAGATTCGTTGGGCAGGTCATTCTGCAACTGGGAGGCAAGAACAGCCCTGCCGTCGTTCCCGTCACGACAGAAATGCCCCGCGATCTGGTGGGTCGAGTCCGCTTGGGCGAAAAAGCAACCAGCGATACCGCCTCGGCAAACTTGGTGACGCGAGTGCTGAATCTGGCCGGAAAGGACGTCGTATCAGCCACATTCAAGGATGAACGGCATGCCACTGGAAAGCCCGATACGATCACTGCCAAAGGCCGCCTTGTTTCCAATGGACAACTGCAGGCAACGGATCGCGATTATGAAAAGGACATCACGCAGCTTCACGTGGGCGAACGACTGTTCCTGAAAGTCACTGACCCTGACCTCGACACCACCGATGCTCGTGATTTTGCATCCGTCGAAATCTCAACGGAACTTGGTGAGAAGGAAACCGTCAAGCTGGAAGAAACACTGAATCACAGTGGCGTCTTCACAGGCTCACTCCAGTTGAAAGCGGTCGAAAAGCCGACTCCAGGAAACCTCGATACTAATGACCCAGTCATCGAAAGTTACTTCGGTGATCGCTTGAATCTGTTGTTCGTCGACAAGTCGGCCAGTACCGAAACGGGAACCTTGCAGCAGACGATTGAATTGCCGGTCGTCGTTGGTACGGATGGATTGATCGCGGCCTTCAGCAAGACCTTCCACGATGAATCACTGGCTGTCGAAACTAAGTTCCGGATTGCCGAAAGCTACTTCGAACTATTCAAGAGCCACAAAACTCTGGGTCGCGAAGATGAAAAGAAGATTGACCTGGAAGCTGGGCGGCGAGTCCTTCGAGAAGTGATTGAAGACTATCCTGATCCCAAGTACGCTCCGCGTATCGTCTATCTGCTGGGGCAATTCGCTCAGGAACTGGATCAGTGGGACGAGGCGATTCGTTCGTACGATGTGATCCTGCGACAGTACCCGGACCACAATCTGGCCCCGGATGCTCAGTACAAGCTTGCCCAGTGCTATGAACTGGCCGGCGACTTCGACCAGGCGCTGGAAGCCTATGTAACGCTGGCAGCAACGCACCCGAAGAGCCCATTGATTCCAAACGTGATGATTCGTATCTCGGACTACTTCTACAAGAATGAAAAGTATGAGGTAGCGGCTCAGGTCGGTGAGAAATTCCTGGAACGATTCGAATCACACTCCAACGCTCCGCGAATGGCTTTCCGTATCGGACAGTGCTACTTCAAGGCCAAGAAGTATCAGGCGGCCGGGAAATCGTTTGATAAGTTCAGTGATGTCTTCCCGAAAGATCCGCTCAGTGCCGACGCCTTCTTCTGGGCTGGCGAAAGCTATCGCATGGGAGGAAACAATCGTCAGGCGTTCATCAGCTACAACAACTGTCGCTGGAAACATCCTGACAGCGAAGGGGCCAAGTACGCTCGCGGCCGCCTGGCACTGCCGGAAATGCTCCAGCAGTTTGAAGCGGAAGCCAACAGTGTTGATGACAATAATTGACGTAGGTCGGGACCAAACCCGACTGAACTGATCCCAAAGCAGCTTTCGATACGAAGATCCGCCAACGAATCTTGTCGAAAAATGACTCCTGAATTTGCGAATCCACTTAAAGAGATCGTGAGAACAGACTGATGTGGTTTCTGGTTTCCCTGATGTTGCTGGCCCAGGCGCCGTCGCCTGAGGCACCTGCCAATCCCCCCGTCGCCGAAGCTCCGGCTGCCGATGCTTCTGCGAAGCCCGCTACGGATGCTCCTGGCGCAAAGCCGGCCGCACCTGAGAAAGCGACTGAGCCTGCCAAGGCCGATTCAGCCGATGCCTCAAAGAAGGCTGAAAAAGGGTGGTTGCATGACATGATGCACACGGGAGCCCTCGGCTACATGATCGATGGGGGAATCTTCATGTGGCCATTGTTGCTGCTGGGGATTCTGGCTCTGGGGGTCATCATCGAACGCTTTCGAGCTCTGATGATGCTCAACACCAAGGCCGAAGCACTGCGAGTCAAAGTGCGGGAACTGCTGGAAGCAGACCGTGTCGAAGAAGCCTTGAATCTGTGCGATCGGGAACAGGGACCTGTCCCCGCGATCCTTGCCGCAGGCCTGCGAAAGTATCTGGTCGCACATCGACTTGGTTACGACGCAGCCAAGATCGAAGAACAGGTCATTAAGGGAATGGATGACTATTCCATCCATATCGTGGCTGCGATGGAAAAGCACCTGCCGATCCTGGCAACCGTTTCCAGTGCCGCTCCGATGATTGGATTCCTGGGAACTGTTCAGGGGATGGTTCAATCGTTCGCGGACATCGTCGCGAAGATGGGCGAAATGAATATCGTTCAAGCTGCCGCAGACGGGATCATGGTTTCCTTGTTGACCACAGTGCTCGGGCTGGTCGTCGGGATTCCGGCCTTCATCATGTTCAACTACTTTACGAGCGCCATTAACCAGTTCGTCCTCGATGTCGAAGAATCCGCGTCAGAATTGATTGAATCCGTGACGATGCAACTCGCCTTCCGTGACAAGAACGCGTCGTAACGTCGCCAGAGACGATTCTTCAGAAGCACGGTCATCTCAACACTGCCATCATTAACTGAATATCAATGCGACGCGAACGTGGGACAAAAAAGCTGCTTGTCGAACCTGCTGCAGTAGCAACAGGTGACATTGCTTTTAACCTGATCGTCTTTTTCCTCGTCTGTGCCTCGGTACAGCCCGACAGTGGAAAACGTCAGGATCTGCCACGCAGCGAACAGACCAAGCAGCAAGAGCAGAAGAGCCAGAACATCGAACTGGCCCTGACTCGCACAAGAACCGTTGTTTCCCTGAATGGCGATCCGATCAAAACCGAAGAATTGCCAGCTCGACTTCGCCGACTCCTCGAAGGGAAGCGTCGTCCTGAAGATCGGGTTGTTGTCGTCAAAAGCAAGTCAGATGTCCCCTACGATCATTGGATCGCAGCAACTTCGATCGTTCAGGATCTGGGAGCCAACATCACAATTCAACGCGAGGAAGAACGAACCGTTTCTGTAGGCAATTAACCGAGCCCGATCTTCAGGAAGGTCGAGCCTGCCAGTCGGCGATTTGTGTCAATTACGAAAAGTTACCGATGAAGTTCAAGCGACGAGCGATGAAAGCGGATGTGCCGAGTACGGCGATGGGGGATATTGCCTTCAATCTCCTCATCTTCTTTGTCATCCTCGCCCGTGCGCAGGACGACAGTCACTTGCAATGGCAACCTGCGGCCGCGAGCAAACTGGAAGGTGTGAACAACGCCAAGGTCAGCGTCGTTATTGACCGAAACAACAAGCTCCATCTGAACGGACAGGAACTCGGTCAGGCTCAACTGGCAAAAGGGATTTCTGATCTGCTCGGTAACGCACCGCAGGGACAACGGACCGTGCTGCTGAAGGTCCATAAGGAAGCGACCGCGATGTATTACGAGCCTGTGATCGAATCGATCAGCGAAGCAGGCGGCGACCTGGTCCATATTCTCGAAGAAAAGAAATAAGCATCGCATTACGCGAATTGAGGTTTGATCATGATCAATGATGTCAAGAATCTGAAAGAAAACGGCGGGGCCTCGCTGGACGAACTGCGAGAATTCCTGAAGACACTGAAGGCACGCAGTCCGCAGGAAGTGATTGGCATTGTCAAAACGAGCCTGCTGATCCAGAGTCTGGCAATCAGCACGGTCGCCACAGTGGCTCTGCTGGCCGCATTTACGGTAGGACCATACATGGTCTATGGACCGAAGAAACCAGCGACTCCAACCGCGAAGCCTGCAGCCGTCGCGTCGACTCCCGATGCCAGTAAGCCTGCCGAACCGGCTGCCGCCGCAGGAACGACACCCGTGACACCAGCCGCAGGAACGCCCGACGCCGAGAAGGCTGCCAAGGTGATGGGCCTTGATGAAACCAAGCCGGCTGACCCGAAAAAGAATCCGCTGGACAAACCCGACCTGGACAAACTGCTCGACGGAGTCTGATGGCCAGTCGTGTCTGATGAGTATTGAACTTACTAACTATCGAAATCAGTATCTGACCTATGTCTGTTTTTGCCAAAGCCCCCGCAAAGCTTCGCCAAGCGACCATGTGGTATTGCCTGGTCTGGGTGGTTGCGCTCGTGGTCTGGCGTATTGGTGATCTGGTTCCAGCGTGGTTACTCGCCGTTCCGTTCCTACCTTCGGCTGGATTCGGCGTCGCGTGGCTGCTCTGGCTGCGAAAGAATCCAGCAACGACCCAAAAAGAATGGACGATCGCTGGAACATTGCTCTACCCGTTCTGGTGGCAACTGTCGGTCTTTCTGGCAGAACTGGTCGGACTGCAGGAATTGCGTCAGGGTTTCACCACGACCGGGATGTTCGGCTTGTTCCTGCTCGGACTCGGCTGGCTCGTCTGGTGGGTCGAGCGAGGTTCCCGACGGATCGAGCAGGCGAGGCTGGATGAACTGCTGTCTCACGGACCGCTGCTTGTGTCTCCGGCGTCCGCTGCCGGAGAACTCGATCGCAAGACGCGACGACGTGGCTGGAATCCGCTGGATCCGAATGCCTGGTACTACGGCAGTGGAAGTCGGAAGCTAAAACAGTCGATGTTGGCGCTGTTGACCTATACGATCAGTTTTTGGTTAACGGTCACGTTGATATCGCAGATTGGCGGTTGCAGCCGGATCTATGAAATGCCTGCCGGCGGTGGTCAGCAGAAGACGATTGCCCAGACGGTCAAGATCCAGAAAGTCGTGCGAAAGAAGTACGTCGTCAATCCATTCAGCTCTATCAAATTTTCGGTTCCTCCAATCGACGAAATCAAGTTGCAACTACAGGAAGTGACGGCTCACCAGTACGTCGTCGGTTATGGCGAAGGGACCGGAGCGGGCTTTGCCGGGGGAACTCAACGAGGCAAAGTGCGGCTGATTCGCCTGGATTATGACGGCGGTGACTGGAATCTGAATTTTGGTATCGGCGGCGACAACAACATGCTGATGGAGTACGGATTGCTTACTCAGCAGAAAGTGGCCGATAAATCCGAAGCCATTCGCATTTCGCAGCTCGCCTCATTCCCGAAAGACAAGAGTCCTCCGCTGGTGTTTCTCACGGGCCAGGGGAGTATTTCGGTTTCGAACAATGACATCAAAGTCCTGCGTGAATACCTGATCGACAAACACGGCCTGTTGTTCGCATCGGCAGGGAGTGCTCACTTCCACAACCAGTTCATCGCCTTGATGAATCGGGTTCTTCCAGAAGTGCGACCTGTTCCCGTGCCGCTGGACGATTCGATTCATCGAGTTCCCTTCGCGATTCCATCGATCCCGTATGTGGTACCTCACGGGGGCAAGGAACCATTGGGATGGTCGACAGATGGGCGCTGGCTGGTCTACTATCATCCCGGCGACATCAGCGATGCCTGGGCCGATGGACATTCGGGTGTCTCTGCAGACATCTACAACGGTTGCTATCAACTCGGGGCGAACGTCATCAACTACGGCCATGTCGAATACTCGAAGTGGTTGCAATTGCGAGGGAAAAACAAATGACGCACGACCAACTCAAACGCGTGTTCCGCGCTGTCGCTCTGGTCCTGACGCTGTCGATTTATTCCGCGAATGCTTCTGCGGACGAACTCGATGAACTCCCACTGGATGGCTGGAAGCAGTTACGGGAAGTCGAACGCTATCAATTGCAGATTGCCGAGAAGTACTGGCGCGAACAGAACTGGAACACGGCAGCGGCGGAATACGAAAAATTCATGGAGCTCTATGAAAAGAGCACGGGAGCTCCGTTTGCCCAATTGAAATGGGCCCTCGCTCAGGTGAAGCTGCGCAAACAGAACACGGCGATCAAGGAAGGGTTTCAGACGGTTATCGATTACTGGCCCGATTCGCCGCAGGCAATCGCCGCTGCGTATTACATCGGCCGAACCCAGAAAGAAATCGGTCGCACACGCGAAGCAAAGGTGGCACTGAAGAACGTCGTCGCAAAACACCCGGCGCATCTGGTCGGTGTCTATGCCATCCACGACCTGATCGACATGGCCACAGCCGAAAACGATACGGCCACCAAAGTCGAATTGTGGAAAAAACTGACGTTTGACATCAAGCGGACGCGAGATTCCAACGGCACTTGTGTTCAGGCTTCGCAGCAACTGGCGACTCACTCGTTCCGTGAAGGAGCGTTCGATGATGGAGTGAAAGCCCTGGCCACCACGTACAACGCGGCCCAGATGCCGTCACACGTCGTTGCTTATGTCCGGACACCGCTGTCAGAACTGATCGGCCAGGAAGCCTCGAAAGCCAAGGCATTGAAACTGGCCGACCAGTCAATCGCCTGGTTGAAATCGGCGTCTCCAACGGACCAGTCGACCCCCGAAGCAAAAACCATTGCCAGACAGGTCTTGTTCGGAATCGCCGATCTGACGGCACTCGCTCAACGCGACGATCAGGTTCCTGCGGCGTACGACGCCATCGTCAAAGCCTTCAATACAGATGACGAAGCCCTCGGTCGACTCGCCGCCTGGTACAAGTCGAAGATGAACTACGAAAAGGCCCGCGAAACGTACCGTCGTTATGCAGACAAGGGCGAAGGCTTGAGTCTGGTTGGTTACAGCTATCGCGAACAGCAGAACTGGCCACTGGCGGTACAGACGTACACCCAACTTCTGGGCCAGGATCCCGAGCGAAAAGTTCGCTGGAAGCCAGAGCTGGCAATGACTCACCGCGGGGCTCATAAGTGGCCTGAAGCGATCGCCGTCTACGAAGAACTGGTACGTGAAGACGTCGCCAACGCCGGTCGCTGGCGCTGGGAAGTAGCCAACACTCACCGCGATGCCGGTCAGTACAAAGAAGCAATCGGTCACTTCCGTCAGTGCGAGAACTTTCCAGAAAACTACAAGCAGATGGCCTGGTGTCATCGCAAGCTGAAGCAACCGAACGAAGCGATCATCCTTTACAACCAGGTTGCTTCCGACAAAGCCTCAGCCCCCTGGGCGATGCTGCAGGTCGCCTACACGCGTGAAGAAGCAGGCCAAACCGAACCCGCGATTCAGGCGTTTCAGCAAGTCTGCAAAAGATTCCCCAAAGACCAGCACGCCAGCACCGCTCACGCTCACTTGCAGCAGAAATACAAAATCAGCGTGACACTGGGTGGTGCTAACGAAGAGTAGGCTGATCTGCTCGCGGCAACGAGGAGCTAACGAATCCGATGCTCGCAGTCGGCGCTACAGTGACCGTAGAAGTCACGTCTCCGCAAGTGTTTGGGGTCTTCTGTCGGAACGCTTCGAATGAAATGCTGGTCGTGATCCCAGAAACGTCTTGGATCACCTCGTTCAACTCTTGTTTGCAATTTGCCGAGGTTGGCGACCTGGTGACGGTCAAGATATTGAATATTGACACTGCCACGGGAAAGATCGCAGCCAGTATTCGAGCGTTGCATCCAGACCCATGGGAAACAGGAAAGATTGTCGTCGGAGCCAGCTACGACGCACGAGTCGTCCGTCTCGTGGAATCGGCAGATCGATGCAACAATAAGTCGGCATATTTGATCGAGTTGCTTCCAGGGGCGTACGCGATGCTTCCGGCTGGCGATTATAAAGTTTCCCGTGGTCAGATTGTCAAAGTAAGAATCCTTGCCGCCGATTGGCGCCATTATTCCGTTGTGGTTGGCTGGATGTACCCGAGCGGCGAAGAAAGATCGGAATAGGCCCCGAATTCCCCCGGGGCCCTCCACCTCGCGCGAAATCAAAAATACGCTGACGACCGGTACGCATCCCAAAACGGTGTAGTTATCGGTAACGCGAGACTTCTTACGGAGGCGACGCATGCTGAAACTTCGCCAACTCGCCAGAATATGGGAACGCCGCGTGCGGGTTGTGATACAAGACCGGAACTGCCGCGTGAATTGACCACGGAAACAAGTGCTGCACTGCAAGGACAGCGCTTAGTCGCGTATAGGCCTTTGCGCCGATTCTCCACGAACCAGTGTCATTAAACATTGCTGCATGGATTTCGTCGTCGACGGCGAAATCCATGCAGATCGGAAGAGCACACGTCTGAACTCCAGTCACGTTTCGGAATCTCGTATGCCGTCTTCTGCTTGAA
>CAXBSB010000022.1:0-52390 GCA_963977965.1 uncultured Schlesneria sp. | reverse complement strand
TCGCGGACTGCGTCGAGGGCTCCAATGTCGTGCCCCCCCCGCGGGTGACGGTGCATACGTAGATCCTGGTGATGTCTGTGGCCGACCTGCTGTTTTACAGACAAAACGGGAGGGCGAGGCTCCCGCCGAGCCGCGATTGGGTATTACGCTTCCTGATTCGAAGACGGTTCGGCGGGAGCCTCACCCTCCCGCTTCTCCACGGCCGTGCCTTGCATCAGGAGCCAAATCAAGATCGAGGCCTCTTGCAGAAACCTCGATCTTGAATGACGGTCACGCCGTCGCTGGTGACGCGATTTTCGCGTCTTCGACTTTTCCTTCTTCGACTTTCCGAGGCGCGAACCACGGATAAATCGTCGGCAAGACCAGCGTTGTCAGCAATGTCGAAGTGATCAGGCCGCCGATCACCACGGATGCCAGTGGCCTCTGAAGCTCAGCCCCTGCCGTCGTCGAGAGGGCCATGGGCAGAAATCCCAGGCTCGCGACGAGTGCGGTCATCAACACCGGTCTCAACCGTGCCATCGCTGCCTCTTCCGCGGCATCTCGTGGCGAATGACCTTCTTCGCGCAAGTGCTCGGCGGCACTGACCCACACGAGGCCATTCAGAACGGCGACCCCGAACAAGGCAATAAAGCCGACACCTGCCGAAATACTGAAAGGCATGCCTCGTAACGCCAACGCAAACACGCCACCCGAGGCCGCGATCGGCACTGCCGTAAAGATCAATGCCGCCAGGCTTGTTGAGTGAAATGTCGTGTGTAACAGCAGAAAGATCAACAGCAGAACGACGGGTGTCACCAATGCCAGCCGCAAGCTGGCAGATTGCAAATTCTCAAAGTCCCCGCCCCATTTGATTTCGTATCCGACAGGCAAGGGAACCTCCTTCGCGAGTGTCGCTTTCGCTTCTTGAACGAATGATGCGACATCCCGTCCACGAACGTTCGACTGAATGTAAGTTCGTCGTCGAGTCCCTTCGTGTTCGACACTGGGAGGCGATTCTTCGACGATCACGCTGGCAAGTTCGCCCAGCGGAATCTGGCGTCCGTCGGCTGCGAAGACTGGAAGCTGTTCAATGCGATTCACATCAGCACGCCATTCCAACGGGATGCGAACCGTAATCGGGAACCGCATCCGTCCATCAAAGACCTGTCCGGCTCGCTTTCCACCCAATGCCGCAACGGTCTCCATCACTCGCCCCGCGTCGATCCCATAGCGAGCGAGTGCATCAGGACGGACCTGAATCCGTACTGTCGGCAGATCTGCCTGGTGTTCCGCCTTCACATCCGCAGACCCCGGAATTGATCGCATGACGCTTTCGATCTTCTTGCCAAGATGAGCCAGCTTTGGCAGGTCCTCGCCATAAAGCAAAACCGCCACGTCAGCCTTCACCCCGGCCACCAATTCGTCGACACGCATTTCGATCGGTTGAGTGAATCCAAAGATGATCCCGGGAACGTTTTCTCCCAGCAGTTTTTTCATTTCATCGATCAGTTCCTCTCGCGACTTATGTTTTGGCCATTCATGAGGAGGTTTCAGCAGGACCCAAAGGTCTGTCTGCTGAACCCCCATGATGTCGTTGGCAATCTCGGGACGACCTGTCTTGCAGAAGGCGGTACGAACTTCCGGAAGAGTCAGCATCAGCTTTTCGACTTGAGCCCCCATTGGAATGGCGTCTTCCAGCGTGGCACTCGGCAACCGATTGATTTCGATCAGCAGGTCACCTTCATCCAGCCGGGGCATGAATTCGGCCCCAAGCTGCAATGCGATCGGAATGCTGGCGGCAAAAACACTGAACGCAATTGCGGCTGTAATCACAGGATGAGCCACCACGCGGTGAACCATCGGGTGATAGATCCGATGCAGAACACGGATCAGCCAGATTTCCTTATCTTCCATCTTCTTGGGAAGTGCCAGCGACGCCAGGGCCGGCATCAACGTCAACGACAGAACCAGCGAACCTGCCAGTGCAAAAAGAACGGTCAACGCCATCGGACGGAACAGCTTTCCTTCCGATCCCTGCAGGGCGAGCAAAGGAACATACACAATGGCGACGATCAGTTCCCCGAACATCGTCGGCTTTCGAACTTCGATCGCCGCATCACGAATCACCTCAAGATGCGGTCGACCTTCCCGATTCAATGAGATTCGCCGGACACAGTTTTCAATCATGATGACGGAACTGTCGACGATCAGACCAAAGTCGATAGCACCCAGACTCATCAGGCTCGCACTGACTCCCGTCAGCCACATCAGGTTTGCAGCAAACAGCATCGACAGCGGGATCGCTAGTGCAACCACAATCCCGGCTCGCAGGCTGCCGAGCATGATCAGCAGCACAATGATGACCAGGCTGCCCCCTTCCAGAAGGTTCTTTTCGACAGTGTGCAACGTTCGCTCAATCAATTCCGCTCGATCGTAGATCACCTCAACGCTGACACCGCGAGGCAACGTTGCATTGATTTCTTCCAGTCGTTCCTTCGCGGCATGGACAACTTCGCGCGAGTTCGCTCCGAACAACATCATTACCATACCTGTGACCGCTTCTCCCTTGCCATCACGCGTCACAGCACCCTGGCGGGTCATCGGTTCCATACTGACATCGGCAACATCCCGGACAAGTACGGGCGAACCATTCTTGGCTGCTCGGACGACAACATTTCCGATGTCGTCGACAGATGTCAGCAGTGCCTGTCCACGCAAGAACCGCTGCTCATCGTGATGCTCAACATAACCTCCGCCTGCTGTTGAGTTGTTTGACTCCAGCGCCTGAAAGATCTCGGACAATGAGACATTGAAGCTGGCGAGGCGATCCGGGTCGGGGCGGATCTGATACGAGCGGTAATAGCCGCCGTGCGAGTTGACTTCGGTGACGCCTGGTACCTGACGCAGTCGGGGCGAGATCTGCCATTCGAGAATCGTCCGCAATTCCATCGAAGTCAGGTTTTCGCCTCGTACCTGAAACTGCAGGATTTCACCCAGGGCAGTCGTCAAAGGATTCAGTCGCGGTGTCCCGTATCCTGGCGGGATCTTCTCCCCGGCATCTGCCAATCGTTCCTGAACCAGTTGTCGCGCCCGATAAATGTCGGTCCCTTCATGAAAGACGACCGTCACCAGCGAAATCCCCAATCGTGAAATGCTGCGAATTTCTTCGACATTCGGCAAACCGCTCATTGTCATTTCGACGGGATAGGTGACGTATTGCTCGACCTCGAGCGGTGACAGCGCCCCGGCGTCAGTGACGATCTGAATCTGAACGTTTGTGAGATCGGGAACCGCATCAATCGGCAACGACAGTGCCGCATAGGCCCCCAGTCCTCCCATGATGAAGACCAGGGACACGATCAGCATTCGGTTCTTGAGAGAGATTTCAATCAGGTGAGAAAGCATGATGCCTCGAGTGAGGATTGGGTACAGGCTGTGATGGTGCTGCGATACAAGAAACTGATGAGCAGATCTTCGGTCGATGAGTCCGCGAGGTCACCCCGTCGCAAATCTGCAAATTGGCAACGGCAGGCATTCGCGCCGAGCGATCATTCGTCTTCTGGTTCCAGTAACAGTTCCGACTTCAGCAGGAATGTTCCACTGACGGCAATCCGTTCGCCCGCCTGCAGCCCCGACTTCACTTCCACGATTGGATCGACGGCCAGACCCAGGGTGATATCGCGTGGAGTAAACTGGCGCGGGCCTGTTTCCACGAACACAAACACGCGACCTTCATGGCGAACAACTGCCGAATCGGGGATGGCCGTCGTTTTTATAGCAGCCCCGTCGGGTAAGAGAACTCGCACAAACATCCCAGGCTTCAGTAAGCCGTCTTCATTTTGAATTTCTGCGACCAGCGGCATTGCTCGGAGTTCAGGATTCACTTCCCTGCCGATGAATGAAATGGTTGCTTCGAGTGACTGATTGGGGAGAGCCGGGGACTGTACTTGAACCTTTTGTCCGGCCGTCAACTTGAGTGCTGACCAGTCCTTGTCTCTGATTTCGGCTTGAACCCATAGCTTGGATGTATCCGCCAGCAGCAACAGTTCTTCACCCTGGCGAACTCGTTCGGTTGCTGCCACGACGATTTCTTCGACCGTCGCCGCAAATGGTGCAACAACCGGCCAGATACTCAATGTCTCTTCGTTGCTGAGGTCGCCGAACTGCTCGGGTGTCTGACCTGTCAGCCACGTCAGACGCTGACGGGCAACCGCCAGGCGGCGCGACGCGTCATTGTACATGGCTTCTGCTTTTCCAACTTTCTGACGAACATCAAACGTGGCTTGTTCGCAGGCCGATTGAAACGACGCTGATGCGGCATCGCGAGCAGACGCCTGTTCGAGCAACATACGCTGAGTGATTGTGCCGTTCGCGACCGATTTCAAATTGGAATTGATTGCTTCAGCAGTTCTGAATTTTGAATACACGGAAATGATATCCCGGTAATCGCCGAGTACCCGGTCTCGAAATTCCTTTTCCAAGACTTCGACTTCCTGCGGTCGCTTAAGCTGTGACAGCAGTTCGTCCAGGTTCTGTTGAATCAGTCGCCACCAGTCTCGCTCGCGCTGGGCCAGTTGCAGTTCAGCCTCCTGATGCAGCACATCTGACCGACGCTCGCCGAGATCCGGGCTGTTGACGACCGCCAGCAACTGGCCTTCCTTGATCCGTTCACCAACTTTGACCGCGATCTTGTGGGTCAATCCATCCGATGGTGATTTGACCGCGACGTGACGAGTCTCGTTGTATTCGATCCGACCGGGAACGGTCCGAATCGGCTGCATCGAATGCTGCTCAACTGCAGCAATCGTGATCGCCGCTTCGGCCATCTTTGCTTCGGTCAATTGAACGTTTTCGCGATCAGGCTTTGCAGCAGGTCGCTCGGCAGCTGTGACACGCGGGGGAAGGTGCATCCAGTAGTATCCCCCTGCGGCGAGGGCACAGACCACCAGCAACATGGCGATTGAGGTCAATCGTTTCATTAACATCGGAATTCCCATCATGAAAACCACAAAGGTGGTGAGGGTATTTTTGCTCGGCAAAACTCGTCGCAAATCTGTTCGTTCGTTGCAGGGAGCTCGACCGCGGAATCTCGTACACGATGCAACTACGATCCAGCGACTTCGAAGCAGAAAAGTGTGATTGAACTGCGGTTCTGTGGAACCGCGCACTTTAAGCATGGGGACTCAGCGCTGCGAAATCTCAGCAGCGGGCCACGCGCAAAAGTGTTCCGAGAGAGACGGAACCGAGATAGGTATCCAAGAACTGAGTCGGCGCATCCGCTTCGTTCCAGCAGGACAACTTCAGGGTGACTTGAGTCACCAGCTGCCAACTCAGGATCGACCCGACATCAACCACTTGCACTGATGCCATCGAGGTCTGAACCTGTGGCAGTGTGGCAGGCGTGTCGTGAGGGCAGAGCGGACAGTTTCCATCAGGCGACTGTTCGCAGGGATGGCTGGCTGGCGGTAGAACAAGATGCCAATGCCATCCCAGATCAACATCCGAATTCAGAGTGACATCCGGGTGAAATTCGACCAGGTGGTCGACCAGTGCGACGGGAACGGATTCGGCGGCATCTGCACCGTGAGCATGCAGGATCGGCAAAGGGGCATGCCACAACGACACAATCAGCGCCAACCGTCCCATCACGGACAGCCCACGCCTGATCGCGTTCATTCGGCTCCTTGGCAATCGCACTTCACTCAACTCCCGGATTTCCACATCTGCCATTATTAATGTATCTCGCGAGCCGACAGAGTCAATTGGTGTTCCGGTTTGCATCGATCGAGCACCATTATTTCCAATCGCGACCGAAACCTCTACTACAGTATTCTTCGGTTCGGAACACTCGACGCCTGCACGATTTCCGTCATTTGCTCAGCCATGCTCAGCCACAATTCTTGTTGACAGTTAGATTTGCTGCCCCGTAGCATGACAAAATGCCTTGCCCGTTCCGAATGCACACTTCGAACTCATCTCTATCGCAGGGGGCTCTGATGAAACTTCGATCGCTCTGGATGTCGTTACAGGTTCTGAGCTGCTATGCCGTTCTATCAACGACGGCGTCGTATGGCCAATTTGGTTCATTCGGTGGTGAGCCTACCAAGCCTAATGCAACGGGGCCGCGGGTTCATTCATTTCCACTGGCGACCGAGACCGAGGCCAGAATTGCCCGAGTTCTGGATGCTCCTGCAAATGTCGATCTGATTGATGTGGAACTGGAAAATGCCCTGCACCAACTTAAAAAGCAGTATGACATCGAAATCTGGCTCGATAAGCGGGCCATCTCCGAAGGCGGGCTCGACATCGATCAGAAAATTACACTGGCCGTCAAAAGAGTTTCACTGAGAAGTTGCCTGAAACTGATCCTGGAGCCACTCGGGCTGACAACGGTTATTGAAGACGAAGTTCTTAAGATTACGACAACGGCTGCTTTGGCAAATCACATTACAACCCGTATCTATCCCATCGCCGACCTGTGTGCGACAAAAGATGACGCGACCGAATTGTTGCAGACCCTGGAATGCGGTCTGGGTAAACCTGAAAATGGAGATCCAAAATATCATTTGGTCGTTTCCGCCCGACTGAAATCCCTGACAGTGCGTGAGTCGTATGTCGTACATCAGCAGGTTCAGACATTGTTGGATGCGCTGCGTGATCTTAAGATTACGGGGCCGATCCCGCTTGAAGCAGATCCGTTCGAATTGCCAGCGGCCCCTGCCAACAAATCGCCAGCCCCTGGCAACAGTCGACTACCGCCAATTCTGCGAGATCGTCACAAGTCAAAAATCTGATCGATCGCTGCAGAGTTGTATCTCTTCAATCTGGGCGATTTGCCTGCAGCGCCGGGTCTGGCTACTATCAATGCAGTTCGCAGCGAGTTTGAGAGCTCCTGTGGAGACGCGTTGGTGAGAAGTATAGGCAATGCGGGATTGAAGATATGTCGATTTCCTCGTGCCGCTTGATTCGCTGGCCCCTGAACCTGACAGCCCGTGGCAAAAGGCTGCTGGGGTGCCTGCTGTGGGTTGTCGCGCTGACGTCATTTTTCCCGGCGAGAGTGTGGGCTGACGCGGGACTCGACGAATACAACCTCGCCGTCGGCCTGTACAAACAAAGTCGCTGGGAGACTGCTGCACAGCGATTTCGAGCGTTTACCAAGACCTACGACAAGCACGAAAAGATGCCGCTCGCCCGGCTTTACCTGGGGCTGACCCTGGTCAATCTGGAAGACTACAAAGCGGCTCGCGACGAATTCCGAACGTTTGTTAAAGACTATCCGCAGAATACCAACGTCCCTCAGGCCCGGTATCGCGTTGCCGAATGCAGCTACCTGATGGAAGATTTTGCGGCCGCCCGGGTCGAGCTGGAAAACTATCTGAAAGACTTTCCCAAGGATACGTTTCACGATCATGCGCTCCCTTACCTGGCAGATGCGCAGCTTCGCTCCAACGATCCTTCCGCCGCATTGATCAATTTCCAGCAGGCGATCGACCGGTTTCCCGAAGGGCCACTCGTGGACGATGCCCGGTTTGGTCGAGCACGTGCGCTGGAAGCGTTGAAAAAGGACGACGAGGCGATCGCACAATACAAGGAATTGATCGCTCGCCCTGCAGGACCACGCGCTGCCGATTCCCAGTTTCATCTCGCGGCCCTTGCCTTCGAAAGGAAGCGTTTTCCTGAAGCGGCTGTTGCCTATACCGAACTGGTCACAAAGTTTCCCAACAGCCGATTCGTTCCCGCATCGCAACTGAACGCTGGCTACGCGTATTTTCAGTCCGGCAAATTCGCCGAAGCGGCGACACAATTCGAAGCGGCCGCGGCAGAAAAATCACAGCGAGTCACCGCAGGCTATTGGCAGGGATTGAGTCTGAAATCACAATCTCAGTACGCCAAAGCTGCCGAGGTCCTGAAGGCCACTGCTGCGATTGCAGGCGAACAGCCGTTGTCCGAATCGATTCTGTTCCAGCAGGCATTGTGCGAACGTCATTTAGGACATGTCGCAGATGCTCGACAACTGTTTGAGACCGTGCTGAACAAGTGGGCCAAGGGAGAATTCGCCGACGATTGCGTGCATGCCCTGGCCGAGCAGTCCATCGAAGCTGGTGATGTCCCGACGGCAGATCGCCTGCTGGCACGATTCGCGACAGAATTCCCGTCAAGTGGTTTGCGACTTCATGTCGAACTGTTGTCAGGTCGGCTGGAACTGGCGCGTGCAGCGATCGGTTTGCGAGATCAAAAGCCGCCTGCCGAAGTCGCCGCTCATTACGATGCGGCCGCCAAACGATTCGAAAATGTGATGACGAACAGCACGATCCCGCTGACTCGTAACCAGGCTCGATATTACCTGGCGTTCTCACGACAACTTCAAGGCAAGAGCACCACCGCACTGGAACTGCTGGCTCCGCTGATCGAACTTGTTCGAACGGAAGGAACCAAGTCTGAATTGGTGGATGCACTCGTTCTTCAGGCCGATTCACTGCTCGCCGAAAAGAAGTACGACGAAGCCGAGAAGTCGGCTCAGGAATATTTGACGCTGGTTGCTAAAGGACGACAGTCGGCCCGGGCTGTTTCAGTCCTCGCAGTTTCAGCAGCGCACCGGAAAGATGCGGCCAAGGTCGATGCGGCAGTGGAACGACTGAAGCAGGAGTTTCCCGAACATCCGCTGCGTGCAGTCACTCTGCAGCAGTTGGCAGAACTGGCCGATACCAGCGAAGACTGGCCTGCAGCAGCCCGCTATTATGAAGCACTGATCCCGCTCTGGAATGGCCTGGACTCGCAACCGTTTGCCATCCGCGGACTCGCCTGGGCACAACTGAAGCAGAAACTTCCTGAATCGGCAAAGACCTACGCCAGGATCGAGCAACAGTTTCCCAATCATCGGCTGGTTCCCGAGAGCATCTACTACCGTGCAGATGCGTTGAAAGAAGCAGGACAGGTGGACGAAGCGATCATGTCGTTTGCTGCCCTGTTGCGCAAGGTACCCGGCGACAAACCTGCAGAACCAGGCGCTGAACTACAGCCACCGTTGCTGTACTCGTATCGAGCCGGACTGCAAAGTGCACGTCTGTACCGCAAGGCCAAACGTATCAAGGAAGCGGACGCGGAATACGAAGAACTGGTCAAGCGATTCCCCAAGCCACAACGGCTGGATCAGTTGCTGAATGAATGGGCTCTACTCAACTATGACGCTGGACAGTACGAACGGGCGGACGTCGTATTTCGAAAAATCGTTGCAGAAACTCCGGACAGCGAACTGGCCGACAACGCCCGACTGAGTCTTGCGGAAAGCGATTTGATTGCTGAAAAGTTCGATGACGCTCGAAAGGCGTTCGAGCAACTCCTGGCGTCAGAAAAGAGTGATGCGGAAGTCAAAGAGCGGTCGGTCTATCAGTTGCTCGTTCTGGCCGTTGAACAGCAGCGCTGGGCTGACGTGATTCCACTCGCCAACAAACTGGTGGCAGACTATCCCAACAGCCCGCAGCGCTGGTATGCCACATACAGCATCGCCGAAGCAATCCTCGCAAACGTGAAAGCGACCGAGTTGGAACTGGAAGTGGCTCGCGAGAAAGTGACCGCACTGCGTAAGGAACAAGACAATCCAGAACTGAAGTCGCAGGTCTGGTTTGATCGTGTCTGGGTACTGTCTGCCGAAATCTCGTTCCGTCAGAAGAAGTATGACGAGATCGAAGCCACTGTAGCGGAATTGCGTCAGCGCCCTGTGAAGTCACAGTTCCTTTATCAGGCCGAAGAAGTCCTCGGTCGAGGCTACAAGCAGCAGGCCCCGCCTCGATTTGAAGATGCTCGCAAAGCGTTCGAACGAGTTCTCGCCGATCCTGTTGCCGACAAAACCGAAACCGCTGCCAAGAGCCAGTTCCTGATCGGTGAAACACTCTTCCTGCAAGAAAAGTGGGCCGACGCGTTCCTGGCGTATCAACGCGTATTTGCCAACTACAAGTTCCCCGAATGGCAGGCAGCCGCGCTGCTGCAATCAGGCAAATGCGATGAACAGCAGCAGCAGTGGAAAGAAGCTGCTGCCACGTATCGACTGCTGCTTGAGAAGTTCCCCAATTCCACGCATGCCCCCGACGCTCGCCAGCGTCTGGAAGTCGTTACCAAGAAGATTTGAACTCGCCCGGAATCCGCTCTCACTATGCGACTTGCCCTGCTTTGCGATGATGCGACAGTTGTTCCCTGGCTGGACGCGATCGCAAGTGATCCGACTCATGAAGTTGTCCTGGCCGTGACACTGTCACCACGCTGTGCCGAAATCCTCCGTGGCCGGTCTGGCATCCGCCTGACCCCACATTGGGAAGACCTGCTGGCGGGAAAAGGCTTCGACACCATCCTGGTGGGTGGCAGCGATTCGACGATGCTCGAAGCAATCAAACAACTGGCTTCGGCCGGTCAAAAACTGCTGTTCCTGCCCGGCATCGATCAAGGTTCGACGTTTGTCTATGAACTGAGTTTGATCCGTGATGACAATCATGTGTCGATCATCCCCGCGCTCTGGCATCGCTGCGATCCCGCCCTGATTCGAACGCGCGAACTGGTTCGATCTTCATCCCTGGGACGCGTTCAGCTACTGCAATTCCAGCGTGAAATTGTCAGCGAGTCGTCATTGGTCACTCAAGCTGATATCAATCGTGCATTGCTGGCCGACATTGATCTGTTGAGATGGCTGGTCGGGGACTACGATCAGGTGACCGCTTTGCGGACAGGAGCCTCTGACGCCGGAGTGTTGACTCAAAGCGTAAAACTGGCTGGTAAGAACTTGCCCGAAGCGACATGGGATGTCCGGGCGAGCAAGACATCTGGCAGTCGATTAACGATTCATGCCGAGCAAGGGATCGCCACAATTGAACTGGATGTTCAGTCACAGGAATGGGTTTTGACGGATCCCAACGGCGAGCGACTGCTGGGAAATCGCGGTGCAGCGATTCGCAGTTTCCTGAGTCAACTGGATGCGGGAACGGCGGGGCCTGTGGAATGGCAGGAACTGGTCCGAGGCTTTGAAACGGTGGATGCAACAGGACGATCCGTCGCTCGCCGACGAACAATCGAACTTCATTTTGAGCCGATGTCCGAGCGGGCAATCTTCAAGACACAAATGACGGCCATTGGCTGCAGTGTCCTGATCGCGACGTTAATGCTGGTCATGGTTTACCTGGCAATCGCCTCAACGCTGCCATTGCCTCCAACCATCCTGATCCTGTTGCGGACCCTTGTCTTTGCACCATTGGGTATCTTCCTGCTGCTGCAATTACTGTATCCGCTCACCCGGCCATCCGAAGGCCAGGATGCTTCCAATGAACGGTGACGCACAGATCGCAGTATGAGAAGTCTCGCTTCTGCACGAGTGATTCTCGAGCGAGACATCGATTGCGGTACAGCCATCAGCCGAAACGGCCCATCAGTTTATCGATCGTAGCGATTATAACAGTCGCCCCGACGGTGGGGGGCGAAGACATGGACGTCTCAACCCACCAATTCTCGGTACACAGCACCATTCAGCGAGCACCTGAATCTGGTGGCGGCAGACATTTGAATTCGATCTACAGCCTTTAAGGAAAACTCTGCAGCCGAACAGAGTTTTGATCGCACAATCTTGAAGTGGCCAAGAAATTTCCATGTTTCGACAACAGGCACCGTGCCGATCACTGTGGATTGCGAGTTGCACAGTAGCAAGTTTGGCATTTGATCAACTCGCAAGGGATTCGATCGAATCTGCACCCCTTGCAACTCATCGAGCTGCGATGTCGGACGATTATTGTGCTCAGCGGCGGATCAGCTCGGTAATACACGCATCTGCTTTTAATTTCTGGATAATTCCTGATGTCCAATGACTCCTTCACGTCGGGCCAGGTTCTGTCGCCGGATACAGAATCGTTCATCTCGTCAGCGCTGAGGGCGAAGATTGACGCAAGTGAAATGCCCATCTGGTATGCGGATGGCCAAGGCGTGCCCCGCTATTGGAATCGAGCCTGGCGCGAATTGACGGGCGAATGTCATGTGATCGATTTGACATCGTCCGTCGTTCATTCGAGCGACTTGCTCAATCTGCAGGAAAATCTTCAGCAGTTCGCGATGTCGCACCTGCCATTTCATTGGCCGTTCCGGGTTCAACGGGCAGACGGTGGTTACCGAAAGTTGTCAGCGACCGCTGTACCTCAGTTCTCGGTGGACGGTTCTGTGACGGGATTGATCGCGGTATGCGCGGATGTTTCGGACAATTGCAGCAGTCCGGAATCATGTGATTCCATAAACGTCCTGCGACGGGCAGCTCAAATCGCCAAGATCGGCGGATGGGAACTCGACTTAGAAACCATGCAGCCAGCATGGTCGAAAGAAGTCTACGCGATTCATGAAGTGGAACCAGGCCGAAGTCCCACGCTGACAGAGGCCATCAACTTTTATCACCCCAATTCGAGACCTGTTATCGAAGCTGCCGTCGAACAAGCCATCAAGAACGGAACACCATACGATCTGGAGCTGCAGTTCATAACGGCTCGAGGACGTCACTTGTGGGTTCGAGCGATGGGCGAGGCCGATCGCGTTGACGGCAAGACGACTCGATTGTTCGGAACGTTTCAGGATATCACGGAACGAAAACTGGCTGAACTTTCACTTCGTGACCGGGAAAATCAGTCAAATCTGATATTCGAACATCTGAACGAGTTCATCTTCATGGTGACACCTGATGGGGAGCTAAAATATCTCTCTCCCAACTCAGGACGCGAGATGGGATACACTCCCGAGGAACTGGTTGGCGAAATGTTTGCGCCTCTGGTACATCCCGAGGATATTCAGGGGTGTTTCGAGCATATGCTGCAATTGCTGGAGCATGGAACCTCGCGGGAAGTGGAATGTCGTATCCTTCAGAAGGACGGCACTTATCGCTGGTTTGCCTCAACAGGGACGAAATTGCCTCCTGATGCCGATGGAAACATCCTGCTGCTGGGTTGCACAAGGGATATCACGGATCGCAAACAGATGCAGGAATCGTTGCGATCCAGCGAAGAGATCTTCAGTATCGTCACGAATGCAATTGATGACATTATCGGTGTTTCGACGACAGACCGACGGATCAGTTACATCAGTCCGTCGTTCTATCGAATCACTGGATATCGTCCGGAAGAAATCGCACAAACCGATTTTTCAACGCGAGTCCATCCGGAGGATCTGCCACAAGTTGAAGACGCTCGCCAACGCAATTTGAATGGCGAACAAACCTCGATCGAATGGCGATGCCGACACCGCGATGGACATTATCTATGGCTGGAGACGCGAGCGAATCCTGTCGTTGATCCAGATGGATGCGTGACCAGGATTGTTGCCTGTTCTCGCGATGTGACCGAGCGGAAACGGATCGAAGCAGAGATCCGCCAGTACGCAAAGGAAATCGAAGAATCGCGCAACAGAGTCTCACGGCAGGCCGAAGAACTTCGCGCGGCTAATGAACTCGTACATCAGGCGAGTCGTTCAAAAAGCGAATTCCTGGCAAACATGAGCCACGAAATTCGAACTCCGATGACTGCCATTCTGGGCTGTACCGACTTGTTGCTGACAGAACTGAATTGGAATACAACCGACCGAAACGAAGCGTTGCATGCAATTCGACGCAATGGCGAGCACCTGTTGACGATTATCAACGACATTCTCGACCTGTCAAAGATCGAAGCCGGACGGATCACGTTAGAAACCATCTCGTGCGATCTTCGCTTGCTTGTGCAGGAGGTGGCGGCATCGTTTCAGATTCGTGCCGTGGAAAAGTCGCTGCAAATGTCTGTCGAATTTGGCAAGGAGGTTCCCCAATACGTTGGGACAGATCCAACTCGCCTGCGTCAAATCCTGATAAATCTGATTGGCAACGCCATCAAGTTTACGGAAACGGGAGCAGTTTATATTCGTGTGCACGCGGAAGGGCCTGAGACCCCTCAGTGCAAACTTCGCTTTGAAGTCATCGATACAGGGATTGGGATTGATGCCGGCCGACTGGAAGACCTCTTTCTTCCCTTCACACAATTGGACGCGTGCACAACGCGAAAATTCGGTGGAACGGGCCTGGGACTGACGATCAGCCGACGACTTGCGGAAATTCTCGGCGGCGAATTGAGTGCCACGAGTGAACGTGGCATGGGGAGCACGTTTGTGGCGACGATTCGCTACGAATCCATCACAATCGCCAGTGATGACAACAGACCGTCAGCATCCGAACACCACAATTCAATGCCGATGCAACAACGCCATAAAGTCTTGTCGAGGTTAGATGGCTGTCGAATTCTGCTGGCCGAGGACGGAATTGACAACCAGCGCCTGATCGCGTTTCTGTTGCAGCGTGCCGGAGCGTCCATTGTGATTGCGGACAATGGAAAGCGGGCTCTGGAATTGCTGCAGTCCTCAACAGAGCAAGGCCCGCAGATTGACCTGATTCTGATGGACATGCAGATGCCGGAACTGGATGGCTATTCAGCAACTCGTTGTCTGCGTCAACAAGGAGATGTCCGCCCAATCATTGCACTTACGGCAAACGCCATGATTGAAGACCGACAGATTTGTCTGGATGCAGGCTGCAGTGACTACATCAGCAAACCGATCGACCGTGCAATTCTGCTCGATGTCTTGAGTCGCTGGTACAAAGCGAGTTGTTCAAGCAATTCGCTGCGTGTCCCCACGGCCACCCCCGCGTACCACTCGTTGAATTCTCTCGCCAGCGACTGAGCCACCAGTTCCGCGCGCCAGGTCTGGTTACTCGATCGGTCGTACCGTACTTCAACCGAGCCACATCGGCGGTACTGGCGGAGCCAGGATGCATTACGCGCTCCCATGCTCGCTATCTATCACCGCCGACGACTCCTTGGAGTTTCGAGAGCACTTTCCACTCGCTTGAGTACGACCCCGCCAATCAGTACGGCAACTTCAAGAGCCACGATCGTGACTGGCAACCAGATTCGATTCGACAAGTGCCACGTAACGACCGTGACGCAATTGGGGAGTTGCTCGATGGCATTTCCGATAAATGTGCCAATTGAGAAGCCTCGAACTCGGCGCGGCGATGGTAGCTTAAGGTCCTTCAGTTCCTCGGCAGTCATTTCACTCATATTCCCAGAGTGCGCTCCATCGTAAGAACCGGCCAGAAACCCCCATCCGAAGAGTGCGATACAAGCCATGACCATGACAATAATCCATATCAGCGACTTTTCACCCTCCGCCATGATGCCATCCCATCTTTTCTTGATACTGCCGAACGCCAGAATTTTCCCGATTGCCGCTGCCCTCAACTTGCTGTGGAATCACAGCGGCGTCTGCGAGTCTAGATGACCGGAATTGGCAGGGCAATCGCCTTTTTCAACGTAGGGTGTAGTCAATGTTACCCAGATGTTGTCTCTCGGTTGGGTGGCGATGTCGCAATCATCGGCTGTTTGTGGGCTGAAGGCCCACGAGAACAAAGCTCCGGGCTTTCAGCGCTGTGGAGACGGATGGTGCAGTGTATGCGACCTGAAAGGTCGCAAAACATTCTGTCATAGCGATCAACGCGGAAAGGTCGCGTCTCGCGACCGCTAACCCGCCAGAGTTGATTATCTCTTCGGACGACTGTTGAATTTGTCGTACACCGTTCCAAAAATGAAGAACAACACATAAGGAACGAGCGGAGTGAGAAACGCAGCGACAAGCGGCGAGCATCCAGTCGCCGTCACAATGTATGTCGCGGTCGTCATACACGCGGCGGCATATACGACAAGTACTACTAATGTGATTGCGCAATCCATAGTCCACGTCCAATGCGTCTGAGCGGGTCAAACGACATCTTGTCTACGTCATCCCATTACGCTCAAGGCTGCCAACCGGGGTCGCACCTGAGATGATCCGTCAGTTGTCTATCTACTTTGGACGTCGACTGAACTTTTCGCACGCGTACCCAAGCAGGAACACACACAAAACGAGTACAAATGGAGTGAGAAATGCAGCGACAAGCGGCGTACATCCAGTCGCCGCCACAACGTATCTAGGTGCCGTCATGCACACAGCGACGAATACACTGAACACCAGCAATGTTATGGCACAATCCATGAAACGTGCTCCTGATCGCGACGGACGTGTTGCAAGTGAACTGCTACGACAGGCTTAAGAAGCCCATCCTTCAACCCCTTCGTGCTCTTCGCGTGCTTCGTGGTGATTCACCCTTCATGGCATTTCACTCTTAAAGGATACTCTATTGGTAACACACAATGCTCGAAGTAATCCAACCGACTGACCACGCCCAATGCGTCTGAGTGGGCCACACGACAGTCGTTGTGCCACCAGTGTCAATGACTTACTCCATAAGCAAAAACGCAATAATTTCGGACGTTTGGCAGCAGACGCGGTACCTCTTCTTGCAACCAGTCGGCGTCCTTCCTGCGATACAGATTCAGTTCATTCAAATGTGGAAGGTTATGAAGTCGCTCAATGCCATGTCGCGTGAAGTGTGGACTTGCTGAAAGCTTCTCTAACCCGGTCATGTTGCTGATGACGACTGCAGCGTCATCGCCAAGTTTCGTACTGCTCACGTCAAGTGACTTCAATGACGGCATGTCCACCAGGCTTTCCAGCACGCTCGCAGAGATCTCGCCAAGCCAGAACGACGCCGATGTCATTCTCGGTAACCCGCGCAGATTCAACTCATGAACCGAGGAGCGCTCCTGAACAACGATCCGATCGAGTTGTGGAAGGTCAATTAACGTTATCGTTCCAAACTTGGATTCAAACAGCCCCGCCACGTTTTTCATGTGTGCGCAGGAATCGACTCGCACGTTGTTGACCTCCGTTTTCATGAAAGTGCAACTTCGCAGGTGCGGACATTCTGCAATGGTGAGGTCGTCAATTGTTCCGAGGTGAATATCGATTTCTGCAAGAACCGGAAGTTCCTTTAAGTTCAGTCGGCCAATGGAACAATCCACGAGTTTAAGAACCTGCAGCGACGGCAATGGCAGTGACAACCTGTGGTCTCCAAGTCGCAGATTGGAAAGAGTGAGATCAGTCAGGTGTGACCGACCGAGGGCTTGCCAATCTTCGAGTCCCAACCGGTCGCCTGGACATTTCAGTTTTCGAAGGCGCTCTGCCTTCAGAATCGATTCGCGCTGTCGGGTAGTCATCGGAGAATCACTGATATCGAGCGAATCCAACTGGTGAAGCTGCCCGATCACGTCAGCCAGCTTGTCTGTCAAAACACTCCTGACGAGTTTTAGACTCATGAGATTCTTCGAATCCCTCAGTCCACGCGCCAATTCGTTCGATGCCGATTCGTTCATTCCACAGACGGTGAGGATACGAAGGTTTGACAGTCCCTGGATCTCCACCTTTTTCAATTCAAACGAATCACCCGACTGTGATGAGGCGGGAAGGTCCAGTCGTTTCAATTGAGGCAGATTGCAAACGGCGATTTCTTTCAGACGACTGTGGCCCAGAGTCAGGTGGTTCAAAACGGGAAGATCCCGCAATTCCAATTGATGCAAGACTGTTCCCTCAAGGTCGATGGAAGTGAGGCGTCGACAAACGGAGAGAAAGTGAAGGCTTTTCCATGGCTCAGGATGGTCATCGCTTCCCAACCCGGAAGCTCCCAGGTGTTCCAAGTGTCTCAGGGAACGAAGTTCATCAAGTCTTTTACAGACTTTGGTATGACCAATATCCAGCCTTGTCAGTTGACGGCAATTGGCAATGAACGGAAGTGATGCTGATGAGATCCGGGTTCCCTCAAGACCAAGTTCTGTCAGGTTGTAACATCGTTTGATGGACCGAATCCCTGCATCGGAAACCTGTGAATTCCCCGTCAGGTTCAGGGATCTCAATCGCGGGCTCTCCAGAAGCTTCAAAGACTGATCTGTCAATTGCGAGCAATGAATCAGGTGAATTTCACGCAGTCGTCGCAACGAGGCGAGCCGTGCGACGCCTTGATCCGTAATGGAAGCCGATTCAATCCAGATCCGTTCGATCCCAGGAAGATCGAGGAGCAATTGCAAATCATCGTCCACCAGATTCGATGGAATCGGAAGTCCCGAATCATCAACATTCTGAAACTTGACAGCCGTGACTTCTGACAACATCTCGTCGCCGCAGATGGATCGCAGTCGCGTCGTGCCGCGGATTGTTGTCACTATGGGATACGACTTGTCTGGCGCAATGAATCGCGTCAAGAGCCTCTTCAGTTGAACAGTGGCTCTCTGTTCGCGTTCGGTCGCCAGCCGAATCCACGAAGCAATATCCATCTCGTTTTCGGTTCGAAGCAGCAACAGACCAAGGGCCGCCGCTTCACGGATCGAAAGACGACGTACCGCATCACGTAGCTCGCTCTTTTCTGTGTCCTGACCTTGCCGCCCCGACAGTCGAGAAATCTGCGTCGCCAGATGACGGACCCGTCTGATTTCTGCTGCAGGGAGATGATTCGAGATCCACGACGTCTCTTCGTCAGGTGCTGGAAGACGACTCAGTACGATGGCCGCCATCAGCAATGTGACAATGGCAGAACTCACTACCAACGCGGCGCTTCTGGGCTTCCTTTGTTTCATGGTTGTTGGTGCCATTCATGCCGCCATCGGAGCCAGATCAAGGAGGAAGGGCTCTTGTTTGCAGGCCACCCAACATGGATGTCCCTTCCCACGACTTCGCGTTATTGCTTCTTTCCGAATCGCGTATTTCGAAGAGCGAATTACCACGAAGCACGCGAAGAGCACGAAGGTGGGAGAAAGATTCCAGACATGTACGTAACTGGGGTAGATTCCGACACAAAAATCATTTTCAACAACTGAAGTAAGAAATCCATTCTTCAATCCCCTTCGTGCACTTCGCGTGCTTCGTGGTAATTCACTCTTCGTGGCATTGCACTCTCTGAAGGATACTCATTCAAGGTGACATTCCTGCGAGGTCGAATCCTGAAAATACCGTTTCCTTCGCGTCAACGATGTCACCGCAGACAACCGGCAGTAGCTCATTAATCCAAGTGAGCCAATATTGCCTTCGCATTTCGACTTGGGAGGCACCCTCCCATTCTGATCCGTGAGCAGCGATGATCGAACAGATATAGTGCCCGTCGTACTCGAACGGGTCGCCCGCAAACACAGTCCCGGGTCGTGGCGGATCGTCCCGAAGGCAAGGTTCATCGGTCGCTCCCAACTCCGTTGCTGCACGAGCAGCCAGGAGCGTCAACTCTGCGAGAGCCCGATCGAATGACAGAGGTGAGCCATCGTGACTGCCGATGGATTCGAGATCTTCTGGGTCATTGAAAAGGAATGTACTCACGTCATCCGAAGAGAAATGCCCCATGACAAACTTGTGGCACACTGAAATGTAGCGGTTCAGTTCGCCGCTGCGGTCGCTGAACAATGATTGCCACTTTGGCAATGCTGCCTGTTTTATAGAATTCACGTTCAACAATACTCGGCGAGTACGCGCACTGTCGGTAAACTGCGTATCCATCCACTTCCATAACTTGTAGCGACAAAACAATGACAGAGATCCGAGCGGTGAGGATTGCACATCTTGACGTCCGTCGCGGCAAATCTCATCGAACGCGCTCATTTCGCGATCCTGCCTAAATGTCTTCGTCAAGCGTATGGGGAATACTCACCAGCAATGTGATGATCGCAGAGAGCTATCAACGCGGAGATTCTGGACTTACCTGGTTTCACAGTTGTTGATGCCATTCAAGTCGACCGCAAGGCCATTCTTCCGCGACTTCGCGTTATTGATTCTTTCCGAATCGCGTTTTTCGAAGAGTGAGTTACCACGAAGCACGCGAAGAGCATGAAGTTGAAAGACTGATTCCAGATGTCTGTGTAACTGCGATAGATTCCGAAATAAAAATCATTTTCAACAACCGAATGATGAAATCCATCCTTCAATCCCCTTCGTGCTCTTCGCGTGCTTCGTGGTAAATCACTCTTCATGGCATGTCACTCTATGAAGGATACTCATTCAAGGTGACACTCCTGCGAGGTCAAATCCACCTGGTTTCATGGTTGTTGGTGCCATTCATGCCGGCATCGGAGCCAGATCCAGGACCACCACGGAAGATTTACCGTTGCGACGACGACCAGTAATCCCCAGCCGGCTCCCAAAGGTCCGTAAAGGTATCCCAGTCCAATCACCAGAATGGCAATCGTCGAATGGGAAACGATTCCCGCCAGCAGGAAGGGGTCTTGTTTGTGGGCGCGAATGTAAATTGTCTGACACCGGGGAAGATGCAGAATCAGAAATGCTGCGGCGAAAACTGTCGTCGGCATCAGAGGCAACATACGTGATGCCAGACGTTGAGTCACCTCGTAGGGAAGTTCGTTCAGCACCCAGACACCTGTGCAAACCGCTGCCGCTCCCAGCAGGTAAAATCCCCACGAGATTGCCGTCAGCCGGTAAAAGATCCGATCCATTTCATCCCATTCACGACGCGACGCCAGCATTCCGAACAGGGGGGCTCGCACCTGAACCCAGGCATATGCGGCGGATTCCAGAGCGATCAGGATCGTCCATGTCATCCCCATCTGGCCTGCGACCACAGATCCATGGAACTGAAACATCACGGGGGTGAACAGACTGAAAGCCAGGAAGCCCGCAATTCCAAACACGCCCATCTTCCACTGCAATGGCCAGATATCGTCTCGCCATGAAATGGCATCGCCCGTTCGTTTCGCCAGGGACTGCCAGAATCGTCGGTAACGGATCGCGATCATCCAGACATCCCAGACCAGTCGGACCGCGACTGACACCACAGCGGCCCAAAGTCCGAACCCGGCTGCCATGCTGGCCCAGACGGCAAAGCTGCCTGTCATGAACTGCAGCAATCGCACCCGGTTGACCACGATCATCTGGTTGCAACCTTCCAGCATGGCGGAATACGCCCAGGCCCACAGCAGCAGTGCATTGAGAGCGACCATGCAGAACCAGGGAGTGACCCACGCGACTTCTGCTGATGGTCGCTGATTCAGGAACAGGGCACCACCAAATCCGCAGACGATAAAGAACACGAGTGCGACGAATCCGTACCAGCGGGCGACGAAATGATTCAGCCCCGCCAGACGATTTAATGCTTCTTCATCACCAACAATGAAGCCTTCAGGATCCAGGCGTAACCGCGACCATTCATGGCTGGAAACATTGATGATCACGGCATGCATTCCCAGTTCGACGAGGGATTGCATCCCCATCAACTGGGCACAGGTGTAAAAGTAACCCTGCAATTCCTTCGAGAAGAAGGCCACGATCATCAGGATCGAGATTGGCCCGGCGATGAATTGCCAGGCACGAGTGGCAATGGCGTAGAAGACCGCTCGATCCACTTCCAGTCGGTTCAGCGACCGCCGCAGCCAGGATCGCTTCGAAGGTGGTGGGGACGAGGCTTCCAACGCGTCCTCTTTCAATTCAGAAATGCTGGTGGGCCCGCGCTGCGAAGCGCCGCTAGTCCCACCCTACATCACTAGCAGATTCAACAATGTAATAGCCCAGTCCCTGACGAACCAGATACGAAAAACCGCGTTGACGAGTACCAGTGGCTAAAGTGCCGTTATTGGGACAGCATCACAGGCGAGTCGGTTTGAGCACTGCGTACGACCGCATCTGTGAATTCCATGTATTTCAATCCCGTCGCAAAATCGTTTCGCTTGACCGCCTCTTCACCACGGATCGCTCCGATGAATTCCGCTTCAACGCGCCATCCCCCCATTTTTTCGGCGGGAATCTGGATCTCGCGAAATTCTTTGTCGAGCGTGCGACCGTAGTAAATTCGATCGTGTTCGCCGAACAGGATCTTGATTGTTCCCAGGCTGCCGTAGAGCACGATTTGCTTGCCTGGCCCCAGCAGAGTCGTGCCGCTGAAGTGATAGATCCCCCGGGCGCCGTTGGCGTACTGAGTCAACACCTGCACACTATCGGGAACGGTGACTTTCAAATCCCCCGGACCATTCGGGTTGGGCCGCACAGGTTCAAAGGTCTGCGTTTGCGCGAATACTCGCGTCGGTTGAGGTACCCACCGTGACACGGTTTCGTGAAGAATCCCCAGCGTCAGGACATTGATTCCGCTGATAGTGGAATCCTGTCGCCAGTGAAGGAACTTCGAATAGTCGTGAAACTGATCGTCGGCACCAACGACGACGATTTCTCGCAGGTCGCCAATCAGGTTTCCGTACAGCAGGCCACCGACTTCAGGATCGCATTCCAGGCCAAACGGACTGGGAACGAGCATCGCAACCTGATTCGGATGGGCTTCGGCGGCCTCCTTCATCTGTCGTGCTTCGGCAAGATCACGGGCCATGCGTGCTTCGCACAGGACATGTTTGCCAGCCGCCAGCGCCGCGCATGTCACTTCGCAGTGCAGATTTGGCCAGGTCCCGATGACGACTGCGTCCAAAGACTTGTCTGCGACTAGCGACTTCCAGTCGTGATAGCGAACTTCAATGCCGAAGTCTCGAGCAACCCTTTCCGTCGATTCCGCCGTTCGATTGGCAACGCCAACAATTTCGACGCCGGCCACGGCGCGTAAACCGGGAATGTGCCGCCGTCGCGTATTTTCGCCAGCACCGACCAACCCGACACGTAATGCTCGATCCACCATGCTGTCCTGATCCTCAGCCCAACTTCTCTGTCTGCAAATGCGTTTCACGTGACCTGACGAGACCCGTGGCGCGGACCGCAGATTCTAGCCGACAGAATGCAAATCAGCTATGGCGGACAGCAGTTCTGACGAAAGTGATGCGTCTGCTACAGATGCCGGAAACTGGATACGCGGCCGATTTCCGGCCCATCATACCCGTCATTTGCGCCATGCCCATCGGCTAACGCCGATTTACAGGAGCTATTGGTCCACGTACGAAGTCTACTTCCGGTTCTGCCCTTGCGGATTTGGGCCGTCTCGTGCATAAAATCCGTACCCTCCCAACGGAGCTGGATGGGCAGTTCCTTCAAGGATGCAATTTATGTGGCGATGGTTGTCTTCGGGCTTGATGTTGATGGGGGCCATAGTGATGTCCACCGTCGCTCAAGCTGACGAAACGCCTGCCGAGGAAGCAGCTCCCATCGGGTCCCTCGTCATTATTGGCGGATCAGAGCGATTCGATCATCGCGAGTACTGGGAACAGATCGTCGAACTCGCAGGCGGGCCCGGTTGCCGGATTGCGGTTTTTCCCACAGCCAGCGGAGACCCGGTCAAAAAGGGGGGCTGGGTGATCTCGGCACTCAATAAAGCGGGGGCTGATGCGTTTCTGGTCCCTGTGGCCTGGCGAAAAATCCCCGTCTCGCCTCAGGATGCCGTGGCAGACCCGGAACTCGTTGAACAGGTGCGCGAGGCGACTGGGGTCTTTCTGATCGGTGGCGAACAGGATCTGATCGTCAAAGCGCTTTACACACCCGAAGGCCAGAATACCCCGATGCTCAACGCCATCTGGGATGTCTACCGTAAAGGGGGCGTGATCGCTGGAACCAGTGCCGGAGCGGCAGTGATGAGTCGCATCATGTATCGCGACGCCGAATCGGTTCTGGATACGCTCCTGTACGGTGTCCGATTTGGCAAAGAAATTGACAGAGGACTCGGATTCCTCGACGGGGAATGGTTTGTCGATCAGCACCTGCTTGTTCGTGGCAGATTTGCCAGAACACTGGTTGCCATGCACGATCAAGGCTTTAAGTTCGGCATCGGTGTGGATGAAAACTCAGCGGTCATCGTCCGTAATGGAAAAGATGTTCAGGTGATCGGGTACAAGGGAGCACTGGTCCTGGACCTGTCGAAAGCAGAACATGATCCCAAGCTGGGAAAATTCAACCTGAAGAATGTCCGGCTGACGTATCTTGATCGAGGTGATCGGTATGACCTGAAGTCTAAAAAGGTCACTCCTGCGGATGAAAAGCTCGAAGACGAAATCCTCGATCCCAAATCACCCGACTATCAGCCCCACCTGACTCGGCCACTCTTCTGCAATGACATTCTCAGCAATACGACGGTCGTCGATCTGATGGGAAAGATGATGGAGAGTGTCCATGGCACCGCAATCGGGCTGGCCTTCGACGGACTCGAAGCCAGGAAGCAGCCTGTCGATGGCTTTGAATTTAAATTCACCCGCGATCTGGAAAGCCTCGCCTGGTACACCGAAGCGTATGGCGGAGACGATTTCACTATTTTGAACATTCGCCTCGACATTCGCCCGATCCGTATCACCGGACCGCTTTACGATGCCGAGGCGAGTCCAAAATAGTCCGCAGCCTGTTACCGTTTAAGTGTGGCGTCTCGCGAGCAACAAACTGCAGCGTCTCACCCGTGCGACGACGCGACCAAAAAGTGCGACTCGCACTAAATTGCTGGAACCGGAACACCCAGTTTTCCGGCGAGTTCGACGAGTGCCTTCCAGTTCCCATCGTCCAGCGGGATCCCCTTGGCCTGACGATCGGCCATGGTACGGCGTTCCGGATCGCCTGGCAGGAAGACTTCCTTCACGCCATCAATTGTCGGGACTCCTCGAACGTACGTTTCCAGCTTGCCCACTTCGCTCTGCAGATGTGCTGAACCACCGAAGAATTCGGGATTGATCACCCAGAAGACGCAGCAGTTGCCCATCGGTGGAGGTGGACTTGGGAACGGACATTGTCCGCCGGATAGTCCACCCGCCAGCATATCGATCATGTAGGCCAGTCCAAATCCCTTGTAGGCCTGATCGCCGCCGAGTGGCAGGATTGTACCTGGCGGATCACCATAAAGCTGATTCGGGTCTGTAGTCGGCTTTCCATCGGGATCAAGAACCCATCCGGCAGGAATCGGCTGGCCAGCGATTTTCTTGACACGTACTTTACCTTCAGCGGTGGCACTGGTCCCGATGTCGAAGATGAACGGACCATTCGCTCCGCCAGGCATCCCCAGGCAGATCGGGTTTGTACCCAGGCGAGGTCGCTTGCCTCCCACAGGGGCAACTCGCTGTCCCGAACCGTGCGTGTTGGCGACGATCATTGAGGTAAAACCGCGTGCTGCAGCCATTTCTGCGTACTCACCGAGTCGGCCGATATGAGCCGCCCGGCGAAGGGTTCCGCAGGCAATCGCTGACGTTTCGCACTTGGCAATCAGTCGCCGCATCAAGTCTTGAGCCAGTACCTGTCCCAGCCCCCAGCCACCATCGGCCATGATGGAACAGGGAGATTCCTTTTCGATGGACAATTGAGCTGCGGGGTTCAGCGAGCCATCCTGAACTTTGCCAATGTAAAACGGGACTCGCATCACACCGTGAGAATCATGTCCGCGCAAGTTGGCTTGAACCAGGCTCTCAGCAACAATTTTGGATGCGGCAGCATCAACACCGGCAGCCTGAAACAAGGCGGTAGAAAACTGAACCAGTTGAGATTCCTGCAAAGTCGGCAACGTGACATCTCCTCGAATGGGCGGGTTTGAACTCTTCGCGGCGAGAATCACGATCCCGCACTCGAAATTCAACGAAGGCAGCATACCAGAGGCAGCGCCTCTACGGCAGCGAACCGCGTATGTCATTCAAGGCCAACGTCTATTTGACGCTGGGCAGGATGTAGCGTGGGACCAGCGGTTGCTCTTCTCTGCGTCCTTGCGCCTTTGCATCTTTGCGTTAACTTCTTACGCGTAAATACTGACGAATTCAATAACGCAGAGACGCAAAGGCGCAGGGACGCAAGTTGAAAACAGGATGGGTTAAGCTGACCAGATTAAGATTCCCAGGCCACCATCAATTCTGAACGCTTCCTGATGGTGGGCGGGTACTCGAAGCGAACTGGTCCCTCCTTTGAAAAAGCCGATTGCCCATTCACGGCAATCGGCTCGTCCGTGTCCTGTGAACTTACTCGCCTTGGTTTTCAAGGAGCGATTTAAGCTTCTCGAGAGCTCTGGCCCAGAGCATCTGGGCTGCGGGGCGAGTTCGCCCCATCTGCTCCGCCACTTCGTCAAAGGGAAGTCGCTGCAGGTTCCGCAGGATGATCACTTCGCGATAGTCCTCGGGAAGCTGATCGATCGCTTCGGCCAGACGCAGTTCGTTCTCGTTATGAATTGCGAGTTGACTCGGACTTTGATCGGGAGACGGAAGATCCCATCCCGGAGTCGAATCGGTGGAATTTCCGGCCAGTGAAACCTCGTGCCGGACCGCTCGCTTGTCCGCCGTCCCGTAATGGCGGGCGGCATCGCAGGCGTTATGGTTCAGAATCTGCCGCAGCCAGGCGAGCCATTCCTGATCGCTCTCGCCCCGAAATCTGTGAAAATCGCGATGAGCGTCGAGCATCGTCTGCTGAACCAGATCTGATGCATCGACCTTGGTTCGTAACCAGGGCTGCACGTTGGCTCGAGCGATCAGACCAAGGTAACTGCGGCAGGCGGCAAACAGGCGATCTCGCGCGGCAGTGTCCCCCGCCCGGGCTTTCAGCAGGCATTCGCGGACTACCAGCGAGGATTGGGATGTCGAAGTGTCAGACATGACCAGTGACAATTCCTGTTCCGGAAATCGGCAGATTCTGCTACAGGATGCTTCATTCGAGGGCCAGTTTCCAGTGGGGTGTCAGGAGATTGTTTACCGAATCACCCAGATTTACCCTGTTTCACAGGGTGTAGGGTGAGAGGCTTTTTACGGCCCAAGTGGGCCAGCAGTTCATCCAGCCAGGGCCCTTCGGCCCTGGGAAGCGATGTAAAACCAGGACTTGAGGCCTGAAAGGCCGAACGTTCCATTGGAGTTTGGACTCGTCGAAAGGAACGACCGGCCCTTCAGGCCTCATGATTATTTTGGTGGGATCGATTCCAGGGCCGAAGGGCCCTGGCTGGATGAACTACTGGCCCTTTGGGCCGAAAACCACGACTGAGCATTCTGCGATGTGTAGATACGAATGCTCAACGACTGTGGCATCCGTTTAACGGGAAGCGGAAATAGCATTGTCGAAATCCAGGGAAGGATGACATGTTGCAGCAGGGATCGAGCCGCTTTTGGCTGGTGGCAGGTTTGTTTCTGACGTTGAATGCTGGCGGACTGGTCTGGATTCGTCACGCCTGGGACCCGCGTGGATCGCGGCTGGTCACACTGGATGTGACCCCGCAACCCGCCGCGAAACCGACTGCAAAGCCTGCGGCTGACGCTCAATTGACAGGTACATCGAACGAATCTGCAGCCCAAACGGCCAAACAGGTTCCTGTCGCTGCAGCGGTCGAGTCATCCAAAAACGCAACTCTGGCACGTATCGTCGACTGGCTACCTGTTTCGAACGAGGCGAGTGCACTGGTTCCCGAAAACGTCGTTCCCGGCTTTGACCGGACTTCCTCAGCGAGCTTTGATTCCGCCGAGAGATTGCTGGCCGTATTTGACCGACCGATGGTGTCGGAGGCCGAACTCAATCGCCCTCTGGAACGGTCACCGTTCCATATTCAGCCAAAAGTCGCAGGGCATTGGCGCTGGACCTCAACAGACCGCCTGGCGTTCGTCCTCGACCATCCGCTGCCTCCTGGCCGTAAGTTCGAACTCACCGCTGCTGTCGATTTCAATTCGCAGTTTCCCGCTGGACTTGATGCCGCCTCACGCACATTCCAATTCCAATCACGGTCACTCGAATGGACTCGCCTGACATTGCAGAGCAGTGACCAGGAGTGGGCCACTATGGAGTTGCAGTTCAATCAGCCTGTCGTTCCAGCCGAACTCATCCGAGCAATGCTGGTGACAGATGCCCGGTTCCCTGTTGGAGCGGGAATCACTCGTGTTCGAAGTGCGGAATTCAGCCCATTCGATAGCGACGAAAAAGCGATTCCATTCGAATCTGAAGTCCTGACAAAAGAGACTTCGACGAAAATGGTCGTGCGAACGAAGAGGATTTCGTTTGCAAACTCGTCCGGCTCATTGAAGGTTGTTCTCGACGCAACTCTGGCAGGTGCTGGGGCAGAACTGCCGTTAGGCCAAAACACAGTTCGTGAAGTCGCGCTGCCGAAGAATTTCACATTCGTCAACAGTCACGCCCACATTGGGGCGTTCGACGGTGATGCAACTGTTCAACTCTATTTTTCCGCAGGTCTGTCAGCTGATCAAGAACGTCCCAAAGTGAAAGTCACCCCAGCGGTCGATGACTTTCGCATTGAGTTCACACCGAATCATGATGGAGCCAGTCGTTATGCGTATGGCCCCGGCATCGTCCTGCGTGGCAAGTTCCTGTGCGGCCAACAGTATTCGCTGACACTTCCGCCAACCCTGCTGGCTCACAACGGTCAGACGCTAGGAAAGATCTCTCCAGAAACCATCAAAATCCCACATCGACCCGCAGACCTCGAAATCACCGCAGGGCAGGGGATTCTGATTCCTGATGGCAACCTGACTCTCGACCTGAAGTGTGTGAACATCGACGGGGTTCGCCTGAGTGCCTCACGACTGCATGCCAACAATCTGGCGAGCTTCCTGCAGGGTCGAAATGATACCGCGACAATGAGAAGCCTCGTTCAAGAACGCGTCCGCAGCCTTGATCTGACGAAAGACGAACCTCAAACCATCGGACTGGACTTGCGACAACTGTTGGGAACAAGCAAGGACCATTCGGTCCAAGATCCATCAGCTCCCTCGAACACGAAACCTCGAACCGGTCTGTATCGGATATCCGTCGCCGACACGAACCAATACTGGAACCGCGACACCGCGACCGTTGCGATCTCGGACTTGGGACTAACCGCTAAACGAGGTCGGAATCAATGGCTTGTCTGGGTCTTGTCGTTACGGACGGCAACGCCATTGTCAGGTGTGACTGTCACGGCCCGATCCTACAACAATCAGGTACTTGCTCAGACCACCAGTGATGCCAACGGGATCGCAACGTTGAACATTCCTGACAATCATCCTGATGGTCAGGCCTGGTTGCTGACGGCAGAACGCGATGGAGATCTGAATTACCTGTTGCCAGACCAGCACGCCTGGATGAATGACTCCGTTGATCAATCGGGCCGCCCCTGGCCAAACAACTACGAAGCCATGCTGTATGCCGAGCGAGGCGTTTATCGTCCCGGTGACACCGTTCACCTGACAGGAATCCTGCGAGATCGTCTGGGGCATCGGCCGCCTCCATTCCCTTTGACCGTCAAAGTGACTCGCCCGGACGGTCGCGCAATTGCTGACTTGCCATGTCAGCCGGGGCCGGAATCGCAGGGCACATTCCAGGTGGAATTTCCATCGAGTGCAACTGGGCAGACAGGGATCTATCGGTTTGATGTCTCGATCCCCGGCTCTCGCGAGATCCTTGGCACCACGACGGCTCAGATCGAGACGTTTGTTCCGGTCCGGATTGCTGTGAAAGCAGAATCGACAAAGCCACGATTCGTTCAGGAGAATCCTGTCGTTCAAGCATCGGCTCGCTACCTGTTCGGGCAACCTGCATCTGAACTGAATGCCACCGCGAACGGGACATGGTCACGAAAGCCATTCACATCCAAAACACATCCGGGATACCAGTTCGGTGATTTCAGCGGTCGGAACCAGATCTCGATCAACGAAGTCAGCGGGATTCTCGACCAAGCCGGGCAATCGAGTCTGACAATCGAGCAACCACAGGACCCTCGCACTGGTCTGTGGTCTGCCAACGTCACCGCGACCGTTACAGAAATTGGTGGTCGGTCTGTTTCAACGACAACATTGGTGGAAGCAGATACTGCAGGGATTCATTTGGGGGTGAAACTGCCTGAAAACCGCGTGGTGGTCGTCGGTGAGCCGACCAAAATTGACTGGGCAATGCTTGATGCCAACGACGAAACTGCTGCGCCTCGGCCGCTGGAACTTTCGCTAGTTCGTGTTGACTACGACAGTGCAATCGAACAGGTCAACGGGCGTCCTGTCTGGAAGACGATTGAACGGCTGATCGAGATCGAATCGCCAGACATCGCTGACGGTATCTCTGAAGGATCGGTCGAACTGACTTGCCCGAATCCGGGACGCTACCGTTTGCGGCTGGTTGATCCAGAATCACGCTCGGCCACACAAGTCGAATTCTATGCCGCGACAAACCGGTCCGACCGGATTGATGTTCCGCTGCAGCAACCCGAACAGATCGACCTTGTGCTGGATCGAGCAAAATACCATCCAGGAGAAATTGCCCGAGTTCTTGTGCGATCTCCATTCGCGGGTCGGTTGCTGCTGACACTGGAAGGGGATCACGTTTACCACCAGCAGACCCTGTTGCTGGAAGCGAACTCGCAATTGATCGAAGTCCCGATTCCTGCGGAGTTGCGAGGGGGGGCCTATGTGACAGCGACAGCGATTCGAGCAATCGATCCCAAACGAGCCGACTGGTTGCCTCATCGCGCCTATGGACTGGCTCGACTTGTGATCGACCGCGATTCCCATGCGCTGCCGATCAAACTGGAAGCGTTAACCAGCGTGTTGCCAGGATCACTTTTGAAAGTACGAGCTCAGGTCGAATGGGCCGCTGAACAACGAGGACAAGATCCTGCACCCGGCCAGATTCAGTCGGGCAGTGCATCAGCCCCCGTCGTGCATTTGTGGGCCGTTGACGAGGGGATCCTGCTGACAACTCGCTACGCCACGCCCAAACCGCTGGAATTCTTTCATTCGCCTCGAAAACTGGGAGTCAGTTCGTCGGATATTTACAGCAGCTTGCTGCCAGACCATCTGCGTCCCGCCAATATGACTCGAATCGGAGCCGATCAAGGCGACGATGAAGAGAATGAAGTTGATGCGAATCGCCGTGGTCCCGAGGATACTCCACGCAAAGCTCCAACAGTTGTCTGGCGAGCGATTCAAACCGTCGGGGACGATGGTTCGCTGGTCATCGACATGCCAATTCCCCAGTTCACCGGGGGTTTGCGACTGATGGCCGTCGCTGTTCACGGTGATCGGTATGGCTCAATCGAACAGCGAGTGACCGTCACGTCGCCATTGCTTGTCGAAACAACGTGGCCACGCTGCGCGGCGCCAAACGACCAGTTCCGCGTTCCCGTCAAAGTTTTCAATACCACGAATGATCCACTCAATATCCATCTGACAAAAGTGGTCGATGGCCCGGTCAGCGTCAAGATGGCCGAGGCTGACGGCATGGAACCCGTGACGGTCAAAGTTCCCGGAAATTCATCAACCATCCAATGGCTGAATGTGACGGGACTTGGGCTGGGGACTGCCACCGTACGCATTGACGCAACGGCGACCGCACCTGATGCCACATCACTCGCAGCATTCTCGGAGTCGAGCCTGCCGATTCGATCGGCCACTCCGCTGGATAGTGAAACCATTGTCGAACGGCACAAGGTTGGTGAACCTGTCACGCTAAAGCCTGCGGCAGGTTTTCAACCGGGATCGACTCGCGTGTCACTGGCTATCAGCGGGCTGCCTTCCATGGACTTAAGCCCTGCGGTCGATTCGCTGATTGACTATCCCTATGGATGCGGCGAGCAGACTTCCAGCCGAGTGTATGCACTGGTCGCGGCATTGAGCTGGATGGAATCCGAACAGAATCCCGATGGCGATGCTTCTCGCAAGAAGTTTGTTTCACAACTGATTGACGCAGGAATTGTTCGGCTGTGGTCGATGCAGAACCGCAATGGCGGAATCGGCTACTGGAATGGAGGACCGACGGAAGCGTGGATCTCGGCCTACGCTGCGGGGGCTGTCGTGGCCGCACGCGATGCCGGACGACCGATTGATCCACAGTTTCTTTCCGAGCTGGGGAAATACCTGGAGAGTGCTCTGGATGGTCAGGGAGGCATTGAAATCGATGATAACAGTCGAGCCTTCATTTGCCGGATTCTCGCGTCGATCGACAAACCGAAACACGGCTGGATGTCACGACTCTCTGATCGGATCGAATTCCTCGATGCCGAAGGACGCAGTCATCTGGCAGCGGCCTGGATTCGGCTGGGTCGCAAAGATCGAGCTCTTGGAGTTCTGCCCCCTGAGACATTCCGATTGACTGCCGTTGCAAATTCGGCGGGCCGGATCACATCTCAAATTCGACAGGATGCCAGCCTGCTTCAGGTACTGGTAGAACTGGATCCGCAACACGCCATGATTCCCGGTCTGGTTGATCGAATTCAATCGACTCGCAAGAACCAGCTTTGGATGAACACTCTCGAGAACGCATCGGCTGTCACAGCGTTGTCTCGCTATCGAGCCATCGCTCCGCCAAAGAATGACTTCGCAGGTACAGTCCAATTGGGAACCGAGAAAAAGCCGTTCAGCCACAAGTCGCCTCTGCATGACAGGCGGTCCGGTGATCAAGAGGCAATGACCATCACGACGGAGGGAAGCGGCGAATTCTATGTCGTGCGAACAACGGAAGGGTTGAGGACAGAACGCAACGTCGCCGCCTACGATCGTCAATTAAAAGTACGACGAAAATGGCTGGACCGAACTGGAAAAGATGTTGACCCGGCGACACTGCGAGTCGGCGATCTTGTGACGGTTGAGATTCAGATTTCGACAAACGCTGGCAATTCGATACCCAACGTCGCAATCGTTGATGCTCTGCCAGGAGGACTGGAAATCGAGAACCCGCGGTTGGCGACATCGGCAACACCCGATGCGCCGGGTGTCGGGCGAGCGGACCATATTGAATTCCTGGATGATCGAGCCGTCTTGTTTACGACGGTCCATCGCCATGAGCAATTCTTCCGTTACGCGGTCCGCGTGACGACGGTCGGCCGGTTTGACTGGCCACCGATTCAGGCGTCGTCGATGTACGATCCATCAGTCGCTTCAATACATGGGGGTGGCAACGTCATCGTGCTGTCACGTGACGGAGCGATCGACAACGTGGCAGAAAGGCCCGAGGACAATGCCTCGAATCGCAATTGATTCGCTCGACGATCCTCGTGTGCAGATGTATCGACACCTGAAGGCGAGTAACCTGCTGCGCGATGGACATCTTTTCATCGCCGAGGGGACTCGCCTGGTCGAACGCCTGCTGGCCAGTGAGTACGAAACGGAATCGGTCCTGATCGCGGAACGCCGCGAGGAAGAATGGGGTCCGAAGATTCCTTCCCATATTCCGTTGTACGTGATTCCTCAATCCGTTGGTGAGCAACTGACGGGTTTCAACTTTCATGTCGGAGTCCTCGCATGCGGACGTCGCAAGCCAGCCCGGACCATCGACGAAACGATCCCTCGTGACAGATCATCCCTGACCGTCGTCATCTGTCCGAATTGCGATAATCCGGAAAACCTGGGAGCGATCATCCGGATCGGCAGTGCCTTTGGAATTGATGGATTGCTGCTGGGCCGCAGTTGCTGTGATCCCTTTTCCCGTCGGGTACTGCGAGTCTCCATGGGTACTGCCTTTCGGCTGCCGATCATTGAGTCGGCCAATCTGGAGCGGGATGTGGTACGACTACGCGAGGAATGGGGTGTCGAACTGATCGCGACGGTCCTTGATGAAACGGCTTCGCCATTATCGAAGGCGACACGCGGTCCACGCACGGGATTGCTTTTCGGGAACGAGGCAGACGGCCTGGACAGTCACTGGCAGGGACTTTGTCATCGTCGTCTGACGATCCCGATGCGACTGGGGACGGATTCATTGAACGTCGCCGTTGCCACGGGGATCTTTCTGCATCACTTTTGCGAGTGAAATTGCGAGTACCGTCAGAATCGATACCGTCGACGGAAATCTGCGGCTCATTCAAAATCGCGAATTGACAGCGGTCCAGCCACCTCTTTAGCGTGGAAGTCGTCGAGCGAGTGAAGCGTGTGTGGTTATTCACACGCATTCAGAAAAATGCCGGATTGATCACAAGGACTTCTGTCATGCTGGTACGGATGAATTGCTGGAAAACAGTGGCTGCGGTGGCGTGTCTGTCGGTCTCGGTTGGGTCTGCTGCCGAACCGATCGTTCAGGATTTTGACGGCTGGAAGATTGTCATTCGGCCGGAAGTTCAGCGTCAGGCAGAAGTCGTCCCGCCCCCGGCCCCGGCCGCAATTCCACTCGCTCCCCCGGCACCTGTCGTCAAATCCCAGGTTCATCGCGGCGCGATTGAAATGGCGGCTCTGCTTCTAACGCAGGAACCCGCCCCAGCCAAACCGGTACCGCTCCCCGGACCAGACCCGGTCGCCAAACTTTCTCCCCAGCCAGCAGCACCAGTTGCCAGCCTGGGATTGCCAGCAATCTCCCCCGGCGAATCGTCAGAATGTTGTGAGACAACACCGACGGTGATGCCTCCTGCCGGGACAGTTGATCCTCGTTATCTGTCCCAGATGTATTCCGAAATCTACCGCTCAATCCCGTTCAACCGGGCGGAATACGATGCCAACCCCAGCTATCGCCACGATACGGCCGTGGAATTCCTGTTCGGCAAGATGCGCCCAACGGTCATTCACCGCGGCTCAACCAACGTGTATCACCACTATCCGAGCGGGTACGGAGTTCCGTACGTTTATGGAGGACTGGGGTACGCGTATCCACCACTGCAACTGGTGATCCCTGGAGTCGGACTGCGGGTTCATCGCTCGTACTGAGTGCGGGGGGGCGCATTCACCCGGTTTGTGTGGCAGGCTCTGACGTCTTCCGAAGTACGTGGTCATTCGAGTCGCTGGAATCCATCTCGTTGCCGTGAGAATGGTCTGCTGAGAACGCGACAATTCCACAGTGAATCTCTGTGGGCATACCGCCTGACGTTTGACAAGTGCATGTTTGATGGCGGTTCTGTCGAGCGCCACGCCCTTCGGAAGACCTCAGGGCGTGCCACACGACCGGGTGCTTATTGGCCCGGACCTGCTTCGTTCACGCGCTGGCCTCGCGGGCCGCGTCGTTGTGGGCGGGGGCGGTTGAAGACTCCTGAATCGATTCCCTTACCGATCCCGCGCCCCATCAGAGCGATATAGCCCTCTTCGAATTCGGCACGCAGGCGGACGCCGCTGTCGGTTGGCCGCACGATCACCTGCATCGAATCATGATCGGTTTTGAACGCAGCCCGGGCCTGCTCGTTGAATAGCGCCGCATTGGGATTTTCGTCACTGGCGACACTTAGCCAGTTGTTGGCATGAGTCACAAACAGGAATGGAACTCGGCTGCGATTCTGCTGAGGGTCCTGAGGCAGCGCCACCTGAGCGACTGATTCGCGCAACGCATCCAGTGCCGAGTCCCCACCAAACGCGAACCAGAGTGCCTGAGGTGAGGCGTAGAAATAAAGATGGGCTTGTTCGCCGAACATCCGCTGCCCCGGCTTATCGGGTGGATTCACGGGGAATCGATGGACGGGGAACGAATCGATTTCGCCAGATTCGATTTCCAGCTTCGCGACGTTTTCGTCACCGTTTGAGTTGTCTTTGATGTACTGCAACAGATCGGTGATGTTCTTGGGAAGGCTTCGTGTGGCGGTCAGTTTTGACCCGGCAATCAGAGCGAACTTGCCCGGTTCTGTTCCCACCAGTTGAGCGACCAGATCAACATGTCCCGCATCCGAAGAAGCCATGAATGCCTTGAAAATGGGGTCAATGACTTTGTTGACACCTTCCAGGTTGTTCTTTTCTGCAGCCGAGTTAATGTCCTTCTTGGCCGCTTCGAAAAAACTGGTCATCAGCGGACGCTGCTTATCACTGAGTAACCACGAGGCAGACATCGTAAATGTCGATGGATTTGTCAGCAGGTTGCCGAAATAGGTTCGTTTCCCGGCCATGTCCTGGAAGAACTTGGCCAGTTTGCTGTCAGAAGTTCCAGCGATTTCGAAATCGATGTTTCCCTTGCGAGTTTCAGGGTCCATTCGCCCCCCGATGGTGAACTCTTCCCCTTGTGTTACAACGTGATCCATCAGTTCCAGCCAACTGTCACCATTCGCGCGGCGAAGTCGATAAGCAGACTCGGGTTCACCATCTCGCTGCTGCAATTCAGCTTGCGACGATGTCTTGAGGAATTCCAGGAACAGCGACTTCATCGTGGGAGGGATGTTCTTGATCTGCAGCGAGATCGCTACGTCGTATTGAGTCGACAGGCGACTGTTCAGTTTGACGGGATCAGGGAAATTCTTGTCCATCGTCGTTTCGTCACCATCTGGCCCGACCATGAACAAGTATCCGCCGATGTGACGCGTGCGAATCTGGAAACTTTCGGTGTAACGAATGTTGTTGTAGCCTCGTTTTCCATCAACAGAGGTGATTTTCCCTGTGTCGTAAGCCAAGGTCTGCAGGGCGTCGTCAAGGTTTGTGATCGGGATGTACGTAATTCCGATCGGAGCACCGATGAACGACGGAGGGAGATACAGCATCATTCCGAACGGACGGGTCTGGTCGATCCCCTTCAGATCCTTCAGGGTTGTCGTGGTCCATTTGTCGACGACATCGACCATTTCAGGTCGTTCTGCCAGTTCGAACATGATCTTTGAATTATCTCGCAACCGCTGAACACTGGCCGAGTTAATGACGACCAGAGGGTAATCCGTCGAGGTTGATGTGTCGTCATTTGCTCCCAGCGCAGCGACGGATTGGAAGGTGAACAGACAAACCGTCGTCAGGGCGACCAGAGCAGATCGGGCGGTCAATCGAGCAAAACTTCGCATAGCAATTTTCCATGAATCCAGCATACAAGCATCAGAACTGTCAGGATCTGTTACCACCATCCCCCCTCTTCGGGTTTCAACGATCTGGGGTATCCCGCAGTTTGATATACTGTAACGAATTGGTGGGTGAAGATAACATGAACGAGATCTTCCGAGTATGCCTCCCGCTCAGAGGCACTATTCGCATGGGTTCCTGACAGGAACGAATTTCACGAGGAGTCAGTCACGATGCGAATCTGGCCGGGCCGGTCTTCGCCCTTGGGAGCCACCTGGGACGGTAAAGGGGTCAACTTCGCGGTCTTTTCGGAGCACGCCACCCAGATCGATCTTTGTCTGTTTGATTCAGCCAGTTCATTCCGTGAGTCTCATCGGATACCGCTGCCGGAAAGGACTGATCAGGTCTGGCACGGGTATATGCCGGACATCCGCCCCGGGCAGTTGTACGGCTATCGAGCTCACGGCCCCTATCATCCTCATCGCGGACATCGCTTCAATGTGAACAAAGTCCTGCTCGATCCCTATGCCAGGGCGATCGGTCGGGATCTGGTCTGGAATGACGCAGCATTCGGTTACAAGATCAACGACCCCGCTGCGGACATCAGTTTTGACGAAACGGACAACGCAGCAACGGCTCCGCTGGGTGCTGTCGTCAGTTCCTCGTTCCGATGGATGGGGGACGAGCCACCGCGGATTCCCTGGCACAAGACTGTCCTTTACGAAGTTCACGTCAAAGGATTCTCGTACAAGAGCCCCTGGGTTGCCAAAGAATCGAAAGGAACTTACGAAGGTCTGGCCAGCGAAGGTTCGTTACGCCATCTGCGGTCACTGGGAGTGACTTCGATCGAACTGCTGCCGGTTCATCATCATGTCGACGAGCGGTTCCTGGTTGATCGCAACCGCACGAATTACTGGGGCTACAACACGCTGGGGTTCTTTGCTCCAGACCTGCGGTTTGCAACAGACAAGACCCCGCAGGCCTCGGTAAACGAGTTCAAGCGGATGGTGAGAACACTGCACCGCAACGGTTTCGAAGTCATTCTGGATGTTGTCTACAACCATACGTGCGAAGGGAACCATCTCGGTCCGACCTTGTCGCTGAAAGGACTCGACAACGCATCGTATTACCGACAGGTCCATAATGATCATCGGCACTACATGGATTTCACGGGCTGTGGCAATACGCTCAACATGCAGCATCCGCGCGTCCTGCAACTGGTGATGGACAGCTTGCGCTACTGGGTGCAGGAAATGCACGTCGATGGATTCCGGTTCGATCTGGCTGCTGCCCTGGGTCGTGATCATCATGAATTTGACCGCTTCGGCTCATTCCTGGATATCATTCATCAGGATCCGGTGTTATCGCAGGTCAAGCTGATCGCTGAGCCTTGGGATGTCGGCCCGGGAGGTTACCAGGTCGGAAACTTCCCTGTGCTCTGGACAGAATGGAACGGGAAGTATCGCGATTGCATCCGTCGCTTCTGGCGAGGAGACGGGCATACCGCCAGTGAATTCGCAACGCGGCTTTGTGGCAGCAGCGACCTCTATCAGCACAACGGTCGCCGTCCGTACGCCAGCATCAATTTTGTCACATCGCATGATGGCTTCACCCTGCAGGATCTGGTGAGTTACAACGACAAGCACAACGAGGCAAATGGTCAGAACAACGAGGACGGCGATAATCACAACATCAGTTGGAACTGCGGAGTCGAAGGGCCAACGAACGATCCAGCCGTGTTGACTCTGCGAGAACGCCAGAAACGCAATTTCATGGCAACGCTGCTGCTGTCGCAGGGTGTCGCGATGATCCGCGCCGGCGATGAATTCAGTCAGTCACAAGGGGGCAACAATAACGCCTATTGTCAGGACTCGCCCCTGAGTTGGCTTCGCTGGCGACTGACCGAGCGCGAAGAATCGTTCTTCGAGTTTGTGAAACGCGTGATCCAGTTGTGGCGCGAGCAACCGGTTCTTCAGCGTCGGCATTTCTTTCAGGGACGACCGATTCGCGGCGAAGCTGTCCGAGATGTGATCTGGTTGACTCCGATGGGAGTCGAGATGACCAGCCACGATTGGAACAAGCATTACACCCGCTGCCTGGGGATGCGGCTGGAAGGGCAAATGCTGGACGAGATCGATGACCGCGGGAAGCATATTACCGGTGACACGCTTCTGATCTTGTTCAATTCGCACAACGAAGCAATCCCCTTCCAGCTTCCGCCACATGGGACAAACGAATACTGGCACCCGGTCCTTGATACGTCGACGGATACACTCGTCGAGCGGATGCACGCCGGTGAACCCTATCCGCTGGAGGGAAAATCGATGGCGGTCCTGAAGCTTGCCAAGGCGAAGCGGTCGATCCTGCCCGCGTTACTGATGTGATTTCGGTAGCCAAAACGGGAGTGCGAGGCGGCGAGGCTCCCGCCGAGCCGCGATGACGCTTCCCGATTCGAAGACGGTTCGGCTGGAGCCTCACCGCTTCACCCTCCCGCTCCTTGACGAGCCACGGGCGTCGCTTGAATCGACTCGCGTGTCGAAAAAAACGACAGGCTGTGCGGCCATGGAGGGTGCGACCTCAATAACGTCGGTGATAAGGTCTGCGGCATGCGAGTTGCATTCCGGGCAGGCGATGGGATGTCGTCAGGTCAGACTCCTTAACAAACTCAGTCGACCTTCGTATCCTGTGACTATCACGTCCGATACTTTTTCACTCAGGTGCAGCATGTCGCAGTGGACTTCACGAGTTTGGTTAGTGATGCTGATTTCGGCATCGGTCGCGATGGCGAGGGTTTCAAGCGGTCAGACAGTCGGCCCGAAACCTGATGAACTTGCCAAGGCACGGGAACAAGGGATTAACTTTCTGAAAACCAGTCAGGGGAGCGGGGGAAGCTGGACGTCGCCAGAATCTCCAGGGATTTCCGGCTTGGTCATTTATTCACTGCTGCTGAGTGGCGTTCCGGCGAGTGATCCTGCCGTCGACAAGGGATTGAAGCATCTGCTTTCATTCAGCCAGCCTGATGGTGGGATTTATTCCCCGAAAAGTCATCACGGCAATTACGAAACCTCGATCACCCTGTTGGCATTGAATGAAGCCAACAAGGATGGTAAGTACACCGAAGCCATCGCCAAGGCCGACAAGTACCTGCGCAAGCTGCAATGGGACGACTCCGAATCGGCAGACAGGACCGACCCGAAGTTTGGTGGTGCCGGATACGGCAAGACTGGTGATCGCCCCGATCTTTCAAACACGGTCTTCTTCCTGGATGCTTTGAAGGCTGCCGGCGCGAAAAAGGATGATCCCGCCGTTCAGAAGGCGCTCGTCTTCTTGTCTCGTTGTCAGAATCTGGAAACGGAACACAACACCACCAAATTCGCGACGCTGGTCAACGATGGCGGTTTCTATTACACACCGGCAGCCGGTGGAAACTCACAGGCTGGCAATACGGCCAATGGCGGTCTGCGATCGTACGGCAGCATGACCTATGCCGGATTGAAGAGCATGATCTACGCCGGATTGACTCCGGAAGATCCACGAGTGAAGGCCGCGATCGAGTGGATCACGAAGTTCTATTCTGTTGAAGAAAACCCAGGCCTCGGTCAGCAAGGGGTTCTCTATTATCATCAGATGTTTGCCAAGGCACTTTCCACGATGGACCTCGATACCATCAAGGATGCACAGGGCAAGGAACACGATTGGCGGAAGGAACTGGCCGAGCACCTGTTCAAACTTCAACAGGACAACGGCGCCTGGTTGAACAAGAACGACCGCTGGTACGAAGGGAATCCCGATCTGGGAACCGCATATGTCTTGATCGCGCTCAAGCACTGTGAGCCGAAAGCGAAGAAGACCAAGTAGCGAGCCATAAGCGAAGAAGGCCAAGTAGCAACGAATCGACGATCGCCAGAACGGGGAAGTTTTCGGACTGCCCCCGGTCAGGCAAGTTACGCTGCTGTACCTGGCGTTCGGCACAGTCGTTGAACATTCGATGCCGTGCAGACTTCAAACCAGAAGTGGCCTTGGGGCGAGGTGTATCCCAAGTGCCGGGTTGCGGCTCCCTTGCCTCGCAACATCTCAACATCGTTACCACGGGCAACCGTAGGCAACGACATCTGTGCCTGAATGCTTCGTCGCAACAGGTCGGCAACGACTTGTCCTGCCAGGACGTTTGTCAGTTCACCGACAACGTCGCCCATGTCAGCACTGTCGAACGGAACTTCGAAGCCCGTGAATTTGAGCGCCATCGCGACTGCGGTCTGTTCTGGAACGATCAGTGTCAGAGACCATGGCTGTGTCCCGAAGAACGAGATGACGCTGGCCACTCGTGCACAAGGCTCGGCCGAAGGTTCGGATTCGACGATGGCTGGTGGCTGCCCGAAGATCGACTCAAAGGTTACACCCACGGATGTTTTGACCGAATCGGCGATGACCCCTGCAAAATCACCTGTCTCTGTGGAACTCATGTCACTAAGGCCTGCTGCGGAAAAGAAGGGAAGGAAATCCGACGCCACATTGAAACAGACAGTCGCCATGACTCACATTTGAGCCTCCACCGCATGTCTTCCGGCGGAATCAAACTTCTACGCGACAACAAGGCCGGTACAGCCTGTTCGCGAGAAGTCGTAATCAGCTGAACAGCTTGGCGAGGAATCCGCCGCTGGCCTGTGCTTGAGGCTTCTGAGCCCGTTCGCGACGAACGCGACGGACACCTGCACGTTCGACCACTTTCTTCAGCTTGCTCTGAAGTTCTTCGACAGTGAACGGCTTGCAGATGAATGCATCAGCACCGGCTTCGTCCAGAGCTTCTTCAATCTTTCCCATGGTCTTTTCGCTGGTGACCATGACAAGCGGACAGCCGGCCATTCCGCCTCCGTACAAATTCCGGATTTCGCGAACGAATTCGATCCCGGTCATGTTCGGCATGTTCCAGTCAACGAATCCGATATCGACTACTTTCGGATCGAATTTTGACAGGGCATCCTGACCGTCCGTTGCTTCGACAAACTCGAAGTCTGCAAGCTTGGAATCCGTCAGTCCCTTCATGACCATCTTGCGCATCACGCCAGAGTCATCAACGACCAATGCTTTGAGTGCCACCATTGCTGAGAGTCCTTGTGCCAAGTTTAGCGTCAACCACAGGGCGTAGTGAGCCAACGGGAATTCGAAACGACTCTCAGAACATAGTTTCGATTTCTCAACATGCCGGTTAGATCGGCTACGTTTTCGACAGAATTCGTCCGTCTTGCTTCTTGCCGCGAAGCAATCGTATCGATTATGACGGACGTGACGCGGTCGCCGCAGCTGGCGACTTACTTGGCGAGTGACACGCAGACCAGCTCTTTGTCATTGCGAGCAAAACAGCACTTGTTCGCAAATGCAGGATGAGACCAGACGACTTCGCGTCCGAAGCATTCCCCCGTCGGATCAACGACATGAAATCGGCCGATCTCGTCGTAACTCTTGGCGCTTAACTTCGCCAGGATCAGATCACCGGTCTCACTGAACAAGAAATAGCGGTCACCGTTTCGGACGATGAACGCAGTACCATGACTGCCGCGACGCGTATTTGTCGTCGGGGCAAACGAGTCCCAGAGCCGTTCGCCTGTTTCAAGTTTTACCGCGCGAAACTGACCCGACATGCAATCGGCTCCGTAGATAATGCCATCGCCGTCAATCAGTGGCGTGGTATTCGCCGCGTAGACGGATGTCTTGTTCGTTCCTCGCCAGACCACCTCAGCGCCGGGCTTGTCCTGATTCAATTTGAATGTCGCACTGACACCGCCGATTCCGCTGGCGAACAGCAGATCCCCGTGTTTGCGAGGGGTCATGATCGACATGCCGTAATCAGGCTTCAGTGGCTGGATCCAGTACACGCTACCCGTCTCTGGATTCAGACTGTTGAGCGATTCGGAACTCCAGATGATCAACTGTCGTTTTCCAGCGGCCTCAATGATGGATGGTGGACAATAGCCCGGTTCCTTTGCAGACAATCCTTTCCAGAGTTCGCGGCCGGTATCCTTGTCGAACGCAACAGCAACACTGCCCGCTCCCCCGACGAGGCAAATCAGCTTCTGACCGTCTACGAGCGGCGCACCACAAAAGCCCCAGAGTGGAGCTTCCGTCTTGTACTCCTGCTTCAGTTCCTTGGCCCAGACGAGCGTTCCCTTGGCAGCATCCAGGCAGACAAGTCGCCCTTCTGCACCCAGCGTGTACACCTTTCCATCAGAAACGGTCGGGGTCACGCGTGGTCCCGAGGGATAAGAAATCTTGTAGGTCACTTTATCGCGGTGTTCCCAGATCTGCTTCCCATCTGCAGCGTTCAGGCATAGGACTCGTTCATGCCCTGAAAGTTGTGCGCGTTCTCTTGGGCTGTTTGAGACGTTTCCCGATTCGCGAACGTAATCAGTCACAAAGACGCGATCACCGACAACTGCCGGGCCAGAATAGCCCAGGCTGACGGGAACTCGCCATTTCACCTTCAATCCCGCCGCCGGAATTGTTTCGACGATCCCTGTTTCGCGCCAGACACCATCACGCGATGGTCCCATCCATTGCGGCCAGTCATCGGCCAGAAGGGTTGAACCGAACAGGACAACAACGCAGCAAATGAAAGAGGTTCGAGGCATATTGAAAATCTTCAGACGAAATAGGCAAAACAGTTTGGAACCGCCGTGATCGTAACGAAATCACGGCCGAGGTGGCAGTCCGGAAACCCACAGAGGAATTCCGTCTTACGAAAACACGCCAGGAATTGTTCGCCAACTCTGGGCGACTCCTGTCAGTCTTTCCTGACGGCCATTGTGTTCGAAGTACAGGTAATCAGGATGCAGACCTAATGCAGTGAGAATCGTGGCGTGCAGATTCTTGACCGATTGAGGCTCATCAATGGCTCTCAGGCCGATCTCATCCGTGGCACCGATACTCTTGCCGCCATTAACTCCACCACCCGCCATCCAGATCGTGAAACCATACGGGTTATGATTGCGACCGTCGTTTCCCTGTTTCATCGGTGTCCGACCAAACTCGCCAGCCCAGATGACCAGCGTGGAATCAAGTAATCCGCGTTGCTTGAGATCTGCGAGTAACGCGGCGATCGGCTGATCTGTCTGAGCCGCATTCCGATTGTGGAATTCGGTGTTATGGTCGTGACCGTCCCAGCCAAGTTTGTCGACGGCGTTATACAACTGAACGAATCGAACCCCTTTTTCGACAAGTCGGCGCGACAGCAAACACATTCGTCCAAATAATGCCTTGTCCTTATTCGTATCCAGCAGCCCGTAGTTCTCTTGGGTCGCCTGCGTCTCAAGCGACAATTCGCCGATGTCCAGGGCCGCAGACTGCATGCGGTATGCGAGTTCATACGATGCAATTCGTCCATCGAGATCGAGGACACCAGGACGCAGCGATGCATGCTTGCGGTTCAGCGTCTGAGCAAAATCGAGTGTCGAACGCTGAACCTCTGCCAATGACGCAGGCGGTTGCAGATTGAGAACGGGCGAACCTTCGTGCCGGAACTGAGTCCCCTGAAATGCCGCAGGCAGGAACGCATTGCTCCAATTGGCCGAGCCCCCGAGTCCTCCAACCTTGTACAGCAAGACGTACCCCGGCAGGTTCTGATTTGCGGAACCAAGTCCATAGGTCACCCACGATCCAAGGCTTGGTTTGCCTCCCAGGATCGCACCAGTATTCATCAGGTATGTTGCAGGAGCGTGATTCGAGCTTTCGCTGTACATCGAGCGGATCTGGAACAGGTCATCGATGTGCCGAGCGGTGTGAGGCAGCAGTTCCGAAACCCAGTGGCCACTTTCGCCATACTGAGCCCATTTCCACGGCCCGGCCATCAGTTCATCTTTACAATGATTGAAGACGCCCCCCACTCGGTCAGGTTGTCGCTTGAATGATTCAGGGACGGGTTTGCCATTCAGCTTCAGCAGTTCAGGTTTGTAGTCCAACAGATCAAATGTGGAAGGACCGCCGTATTGAAACAGGAAAATGACCGACTTCGCTCGCGGTGCAAACTGGGCCACTCGTTCCGCCAGCGGGTTCAAAGGATCGATCGGGAGCGCCGGTGGCTGATTTGCACGCGACTCTTCTGCCAGCAGGGCACCCAACGCCACGCTGGCAAAGCCGCCACCGGAGCGATACAGAAAATCACGTCGTGATTGTTCAAAGTTCAACACGATTTCAGTCCAGATAGTGCCAGTCGAGATTGAGTCAGTCCAGATAGACGAATTCGTTCAGATTCAGAATTGCACGGCACAGGTCGACTAGTGCTTGGTGCTCTGCCTGATCAGGTTCGGCCTGCCGATGTTTGTCAGCGTGACGAACAAGCAAGTCTGTGGCGAGCTTCATTTCCTGCTCATCAGCAAGACGTCCCAGTGCTTGTCGAAACAATGATTGGATGACAGCATGTGCCCTGGTCGTATCTGCCAGCGAGAGCTTTTCATTCGGTGGAGAAACGCGATCGGCCAGAGCCTCAGCATAGCGCAAGGCTTCAGGGCTGTTGAGAAACATCAGTGCCTGTGGTGCAACCACCGTAGTGTCCCGCCGTGCGCATGAGATCGTCGTATCAGGAAGATCAAACGCCTGCAGGAATGGAACGGGCAGGCAGCGTTTGCGAATGAGAAAAATACTGCGGACATCAGTCTGTTCGATCGGGTCCGCATACCAGCCCTGCATCCGACCACCATCTCCTCCCTTTTCTGCTTCCAGAATCGCTGGCTGTGCTTTCAGTAGTTCATCAGGCACAGGGGGCCAGACAGGCTTGCCTTCTTGAAATGGTTTCAGCAAGCCTGATACAGCGAGCAAGTTATCTCGAAGAGTCTCGGCATCAAGGCGACGGACATTCTGCCGCCACAGTAGTTGATTGTCGGGATCAACAGAGATTGTCGTCTGATTCGCGGGCGCGGCACTGGACTGCCGATACGTGCCCGACAGAACGATCATCCGGTGAAGCGTTTTGATGGACCAGTTCGACTTCGTAAACTCGATTGCGAGCCAATCCAGCAGTTCGGGATGCGTTGGCCTGGCTCCACTGAATCCGAAGTCATTCGGGGTTGCGACCAGTCCCTGCCCAAAATGCTGCTGCCAGATCCGATTGACGAGAACTCGCGCCGTCCAGGGGTTGTCGGGTGAGGCAATCCAGTTTGCGAGTGCCAGACGACGGCCGGTGGTGCGATCTGTCGGAGATTCAATTGCGGCCGAACCCGGTGTGAAGATCGAGAAAAACCCCGGTGTGACTTCTTCACGGGGTGAACCAAAATCTCCCTGATAGAAGATGTGAGTGGCCGGTGCTGTTCCATTCGCATCGGTCGCTCCCATGGCCATTCGCGGCTTACGGCGCCGCGCTTCAATCGCGCTGATCGATACTTTGAGTTTCTCGTGTCGTTCCTTATTTCCCTTATCCAGTTTTTCCTGCTCGGCTTTCAGCGGCGCCACCTCGCGGTCGAGTGCTGCGTTATGTTGGTCCATCGCGGCCTGTTCTTCGGCGAGTGATACTGCGAGGTCATCGCGAGGTGTGAGCGCGGCGAAGAATGAGCGCAATCGAAAATGGTCTGCCTGGGAAAATGGATCATATTTGTGGTCATGGCACTGGCAGCACGAAATCGTCAGACCCAGGAAGGCCGAGGCTGTCGTATTCGTCAGATCGGCCATCTGTTCCGCTCGTAGACGTACCTCTTCCTGAAAGATCGCAGCCGTGCTGTCCCATTGTCCCAGTCGCAGGAAGCCGGTTGCGATTAACTGATCGGCCTCATCTTGTGTCCTGGGACGCAATTCGACGTCCGTGATCTTAGCGTCTGGATGGGCGGCCTTCCGCTGCGCGGCCAGCAATTCGTCGCCGGCAATCTGTTCACGGATGAACTGGTCAAACGGCTTGTCCTGATTGAATGCGCGAATCACGTAGTCGCGATACTGCCAGGCGAGCGGACGGAATTCGTCACGTTCATATCCGTTCGTATCCGCGTACCTGACAACATCCAGCCATAACCTCGCCTGCCGTTCGCCATACCCCTTGGAGTCCAGCAGTCGATTGACCACCGTTTCGTAGGCATTGGCCGATTGATCTGAAATGAAAGCATCGATTTCCGCAGGGGTCGGGGGTAAGCCTGTCAGGTCGAATGTCACGCGGCGGATCAGCGTCCGCTTGTCCGCCTCAGGCGACGGCTTCATTCCGGCTTTGGTGATTCGTTCATGAATGAATGCGTCAATCTCCTGACTTCCCTTGATCGCGGTCGAGGTTGCATCGGTCGCAGGATTGAGACGTCGTGCTGCGATCGCGGGGGATTCAGGATCGGGCTTCTTGAGTGACCAGAGATCCAGTCGTTCGCCTCGAAAGATCTTGCGGATCGGGTTTCGTTTGTCGGTGAATGCATCGCCGACAGGATCGGTTTCGACATCGGCAGGTAAACCTGCGCCTGGTCGATAAGCATCAAGACTGGCGATCGAGGGACCAAGGAGGATGGAATCGAAGAATGCTTCCTGACCGAGGTCGCACGTGGGGGCGATCCCGGTCAGCGTGAATTCACCGATATCTTTCCATAGGTCGACAGTGACGACAGTCCAATCCGTGGGCGCGACGGGTGCAACGGGGATCGCTGCCCAGCCTGTGGAGTTGGTTCCGGCGAAATACCGTCCCTTCGCGACTTTGGCGTCAGGCCAATTGCCGTTAGAAGCGAGTTCCACCATCACGCTCCCGTCGCCTCGCTTCTTCCAGGCCAGGCGCAAGAATCGGTACTCGCCAGGTTTTGGCCGCTCCCGAATCAGGAAATTCCAGCCGGGGATCTTCACGCCGTCGCGCTGCAGTGGTGTGATGCCAAGCGATGCCGTTCCCGCGAAACGGTCTTCGCGAATGATCCTTCCCTTCCCATTTCCATTGGTCAGGTGTGTCAGAAATTGAGGTTCGTCTTCGAACAGGACGGCAACAGGTTCCGGCCATGCAGCTCCCGACCTGACCCATTTCGTCAGCAGTTCGATATCTTTATCGGCCAGTTTCTGGCGAGGTGGCATCTGCAGATCGGGATCGCTAAACGAGATCGCCTTGACGAACAGGCTCTTTTCAATGTTTCCTGGAACGATTGCCGGGCCAGAATCTCCGCCCGTTGTTGCGGCAGACAGAGAATCGAGCCTCAACCCCCCTTCCTGCTTTTCACGGCCATGGCACGACAGGCATTTCGATTCCAGCAATGGCAGGATCGATTCAACGAACGGATGGGGTTCGTCCGCGTACGTCGGGACAGCGACAACACAGAGAATTGCCGAGAGAATGATTCGTGTGAGGAACGATCTTCGGTACGCCATCAACAGTCTCCGAGTCGCGCGAGAGCAATCTACAGACCATCATGGTCCCATTCAGAACTGGCTGCTGTCAACCAGACAAATCGAATTGAGCGAACGACAGAATGAGGTCTCAGGATAGTGTCGAACAGGTTGGGATCGTGGTAAAGTCACGGAGCGTGTTGTTGCCATCCTGCCCATTACTTGGTCTGTGGTTCCCATGAAGATCTGGTTCAACAAGGTCCACGAAGCGAAACGAATTCTCATTGAATCCGAGTTACCCGAGATTCGGATTGGTCGTGATCCCTCGAATACGGTCGTGCTCAACAGCCCGCTCGTGTCGAAGCGACATGCGGTCGTGTCACGAGAAAACGGGCAGCTCAAACTGGAGAACGTCGGAGTCAACGGTTGCCTCGTTGGTGATCAAGAAGTCCTGGGTGGCAATTCGATCCTGTTCAAGGCGGGTGAGACCGTTCGGATCTGGCCGTATTCGCTGACCTTTGAATCGGACGAAGTCTCGGCCATTAGCCGCACGGAACTGGAAGCACACCTGCGGTCGATCATGGGAGACCTGAATCAGCGAGTCCATCGAAAGCTGCTCGAACGTCTCGATCTGTATGAGATTGAAAATGAGCGGACCGGCGATGCTGATACGATCGTCCTGCTGGAACGCAATATTGAAGACGTCTGTCGCGAACTCAATCTGTTCGGCCCGGAAAACGAACCGCTGCTCGAAGAGATCGTCGGACTGACACTGCGAGATCTTTTGATCAATCAGCTGATTCTTGAAGGGGGCGGTGCGGGACACGATCTGTTGTCTCGCCTGACATACAACGAGTTCGATTTGCCTGCGACCCTGGTTCCCGAGCGAGAAGCCGAACTTCAGAATCTGCTGATTTTCTCTCGCGAAAAAATGAAGATCGAAGATGAACCCGATCTGAGTGCCAGGATCAGTCGAGTCGAAGCGACATTTGCGGAGATCTTTCCGCTGGTACGGCCTCACCTGCATCGCGAAATGCGAAAATACGTCATCCTGCGATCGCTGAAAAAAGATTTGAAGGACACTGTATTCGGGTATGGTCCACTGCAGGACTTGTTGCGGGCTCCAACGATCAGCGAAATCATGGTCGTGAAGAGCGATCAGATCTTCGTGGAAAAGGAAGGGGTTCTGGAACTGTCGGGGCGACGTTTTATTTCGGACAAAGTGACCGAAAGTATCGTCGAGCGAATCGTCGCACAGGTTGGTCGCCGCATCGATAAGAGTCAGCCGCTGGTTGATGCTCGCCTTGCCGATGGTTCCCGTGTCAATGCGATCATCCCTCCGCTCGCCATCAAGGGTCCCTGCCTGACGATTCGAAAGTTCCCGGCCCATCGATTTACAGTGGACGATCTGATCGAGCGAGGGTCATTGACGTCGTCCGCTGCGATGTTTCTGCGAGCCTGCGTTATTGATCACAGGAACATCCTGGTGAGTGGTGGAACCGGGACCGGGAAGACGACAATGCTGAATATTCTTTCCAGCTTCATCCCGGTTAAAGAACGTGTTGTCACCATTGAAGACACGACGGAATTGCAACTGCACCAGGATCACGTTGTCACACTGGAAAGCAAACCCGCCAACGTGGAAGGGGCGGGGGGGTATTCGATTCGTGATCTCGTGAAGAACGCCCTGCGAATGCGCCCCGATCGAATCATCGTCGGGGAATGTCGTGGTGCGGAAGCCCTCGACATGCTGCAGGCAATGAACACCGGTCACGATGGTTCGATGACAACCGTCCATGCCAACAACACCGATGACGTCATCAAGCGACTGGAAGTGCTGGTCCTGATGGCCGTCGACCTGCCGGTCATTTCCATTCATCGTCAGATTGCCAGTGCAATCGACGTCGTGGTGCAGATTACCCGCTTGCCAGGCGGAAAGAGAAAGGTATCACAGATCAGCGAGATTGCCGGATACGACGTCGATCGCGGAGCACTGATCGTGCGTGACATCTACAATTTCCGTGATGGTCAGGTTCTGCATCCGACAGGCTATTTGCCAACATTCGTCGACTCGTTGATCTCAAAGAATCTCTTGAAACTGGAATTTCTGTACGGTGATGAAGGACGAACGCCCTGACGGTCATTGCGAACAGGGCTGTTCCCTGTGCCGAAATCGCAAAGTCGATCCTCGACCTGTCCCTTCCTTCGCATTACGATATGACGTGATTACTTCGTGCTGATGTCGCAAGCCTGCCTTTCGCTCGACTGAATCGTTTCACATGAGTCCCGATGTTCTGATCAGTTCGTTGTTGTTCGGAGCTGCGCTTGCACTGCTGGCGTGGTCGAGTGAGCCGTACTATCGGCAGGCTCTTGATCGCGTTGAAACGAAGTTGCGTGAGAAGCTGAAACGCCTGCGGATTTATCCCAAGCATCTTCGACCGACGATTGCCGCCTGGTGTCTGTTTGTTCTGGGACATTTCGCGGTCATGTCACTGGTTTTTGACGTCCCGGTGATTGGCTTTGTCCTCTCACTGCTGCTGCTGGCAGTCCCCTGGTACCTGGTACAGGTCTGGGCCGAACAGCGGCGTGAGCTGATTGAAGATCAGATGGCTGATTCGATGGTATCGCTTGCCAGTGCCATCAAGGCAGGCCTGTCGCTGGCTCAGTCACTCGAAATCCTCGCCAAGCAAAGCCCGAAGCCGATCAGCCAGGAATTCGGACAGATCATCGCGGAATACCAGATGGGCAAGACGCTTGAGCGATGTCTGGATGAAGCACGGGCGCGACTGCGCAGTGAAAACTTTGCTTTGTTTTCGGCAGCGATGCAGGCCAGTCGCGAGAGCGGCGGAAAGCTGAACGAGACCGTTGAACGAATCGCCGTCTCTGTCCGGGAAATGCAGCGGCTGGAACGCAAGGTTACTGCAGACACCGCTCAGGCCCGGACATCGGCCCTTTACATGGCTCTGGTTCCGTTCGCGATTCTGGCTCTCTATTACTTCGTCGTCGATCCGGTCAACACAGAACGGCTGTTCACGACCGTGCTGGGGCAGTTGTTCCTGTGCACGTCGATTGTGCTGAATGTCGTCGCGTATCTCTGGGCTCGCCATATCCTGAATCCGGATATTTGATGCTCTTTGCATGCTAAGGCGAATTGGACCGGCAGAATCTGCCGAATTCAGGCTGCCGGGGGCTGTTACCGGGTGAAGCTGCTGCCTGAATTCGAATTCAGACTTCAGTTTTCGGTCTCGACGATCTGTCCCGCTTCTCCTAGACTCCCGCCGCATCTCTCCAGATCACATCCACAATTCAATTCGAACCTGGGCTGGACTCGTCGCACCTGCGTGGTCTGAATCCGTCGTGATTCGTTCTTCGCTGGTCATTGTCGGGCCTGCCTGAAAGCTGATTTCGCCCTTCAATTCTGACGGGACGAGATCGTGTCATACGGAAGGAATTCCATCCATGAAACGACTTGCTTTTCACTCGGACCAGAGCGTCCACACGACCCATTTTCAGTCGTTGTGGAAGCTGTTTTTGCTGGCGGGGCTGCTTGTCGTCATTGATTCCACGTCGGTGGAATCATTTGCAAAAGACAAATCTGCAAAGATGAAGGACGAATTGCAGCAGGTGCTTGCTGAGGAAGAGGAGGAGGAAGATATCGAGCCGCCGGACCGATTCCGTCGGCCGACCCGCACACAGGCTTCGATGCAGACTCGAACACCAGCAAGTGCCGATGGTCCCGGGATCATTGGTCAGGCGGGGCATCTTGCTTTCAAGACGTTCGGGCGCAATCAGTCGATCTCGCCGATCGAAGCCATGCCGTACATCCTCACGGATGAGCACTTCGTCTTCAGCGACTTGCGAGGCTTTGTCTCGAACAACTCCATGTTTGGCGGGAATCTGGGCTTGGGGTACCGATATCTGCGAGATGACCAGAATGCCTGGTACGGTGCCAGCGTCTGGTATGACAACGATGCCACGTCCGGAAAATCGTTTCAGCAGATTGGACTGAGTCTGGAAGCTCTGGTGGATCGCTTCGAACTCCGCTCGAACATCTATCTGCCATTCTCGTCGACCCAGACGTATGGGATCACGACCGGAAGCGAAAAAATCGTCGGCCATCAGCTGCTTTACAGTCGGTTCATTGATCAGGGCAAGGCTTTGCAGGGAGTCGACTTCGAAGCAGGCTATTCACTTCCTGTTATGGAAAAGCACCGGATTCGGGGGTTTGCCGGGTATTACCATTTTGATGGCGGACCAAGCGGCGGGATTAACGGTTTCAAGACCCGTGTGGAAGCGGCCATTAACAACACCGTGACAGCTCAGGTGCTGTACACCAATGACAAGCTCTACGGCAGCAATGTCATGCTCGGCTGTTCAATCCAGTTTCCCTGGGGTAGTTCCCATCCGACCAGCAAATGGCGACAGAACACTCCGTCCCCATTCCGATTCGTCGAACGTAATTACAACGTGATCCTGGACCGGGCGGTGATGACGGAAGCAAATCTGATTGCCATCAATCCACTGACGCACACGGCGTACAAGATCCAACAGGTTTCGTCCGGCGCTGCACCGGGTGGCGATGGAACAACTGCAACTCCGTTCCAGACGGTCGCCGCTGCGCAGACGGCTGGGGCAGACATCGTTCTCGTCCAAGGCAATTCAGTCCTGACAACCGGCGCCGTGCTGACGCAGGG
>CAXBSB010000021.1:0-52759 GCA_963977965.1 uncultured Schlesneria sp. | reverse complement strand
GTTATGGAGGTGGTGGTGGATACGGCGGCGGTGGTGGCGGCCGTTACTAAGAAATTGAGTTGAGTGTAATCTCGACTCCCAAGGCGATTGATGTAAAACGATTCGCGGTTGGGGAAGGGCTTTAGTCACCTTCCCGCCGCGTTGATCGCCCGAAAGATGTGCCGGAACGCTCATGCAGCGTCTTCCGGAATTCGAGACGATACTCTGAATGCGTCTTGTCGCCAGAACCAGCTTTCGCGGCTTCTGGCGGTTCATAAACCGTGTTGATCGCGGGGGGTGTGCCATGAAGTTGCACCAGCCATGCCGCGATTGCGGTCTCATGATTTGAAAGGCAGTCTCCCTTTCGTGGCTGTGAATTTCTGGCTGGTTTGGGCCATTGCCCAGACACTTGAACTCTCTGTGCCGACATACCGTCGGCCGACTTGTTAGGACTTTTATTTGACGATCACGTTTGCTGATTTTGATTTTGTGGAACCAATCCAGATCACTCTGGAAAAAGAAAACTATACCAAGCCGACTCCGATTCAGGCTCAGTCGATTCCTCACCTGATGCAGGGCAGAGACCTGCTCGGATGTGCTCAAACAGGAACGGGCAAGACCGCAGCATTTGCACTCCCGATCCTGAACCGGCTGGCACAGACGCGCCGACCTGTCGTTGCTCGCAAGCCCCGCGTATTGATCCTCGCACCAACTCGCGAGCTCGCTCAGCAGATCGACGAAAGCTTTTCGACCTACGGACGTGGACTTAAGTTCCGACAGGCCGTCGTTGTCGGGGGCGTCAGCCAGCTTCCTCAAACTCGCATGTTGAACCGCGGGATCGACATCCTCGTCGCCACTCCCGGCCGTCTGCTGGATCTGATGAGCCAAGGGGCTGTCCGACTGGATGGACTGGATACATTCGTCCTCGACGAAGCCGATCGAATGCTGGACATGGGCTTTTTGCCATCGATCGAAAAAATCATCGCGGCACTGCCAGCACAACGCCAGTCGTTGTTCTTTTCGGCGACGATGCCACCAGCACTGACCCCGCTGATCGGCAAGCTGTTGCGAGATCCTGTAAAGATCGAAGTCGCTCCGCAGTCAACAACCGCCGAACGAATCGAACAACACGTGCTGTTTGTCGCTCGCGAGGACAAGAAGTCATTACTGCAAAGCGTGCTGTCCGATAAAAACGTTCGACGAGCGATTGTGTTTGCTCGAACCAAACACGGGGCTGACAAGCTCGCTCGCTGGCTGGATTCGGTAGGAATTTCGACCGATTCCATCCACGGTGATAAGTCACAGGCGGCCCGTCAGCGAGCCCTGTACGGTTTCCGGGACGGACGAACCCGCGTTCTCGTGGCAACTGACATCGCCGCACGCGGAATCGATATCGACGACATCTCGCACGTCATCAATTTCGATCTGCCTGTTGAACCCGAGAACTACGTTCATCGAATCGGCCGGACGGCTCGAGCTGGTGCACAAGGTATCGCGTTGACATTCTGTGACGCGGAAGAACGAGGAGCCTTACGCGGAATTGAAAGGATGATTCAGAAACAGATCCCTGTTCGAACCGATCATCCTTATCACCTGCAGATGAGTTCTGCGCCATCCTCATCGGCACCAGCACGTCGTCCCGGTCGGCCACAACGACGCCCTGGTGCTCCCGCAGGGTCTGGCAATCGTCAGTTCGGAAAGCCACCGCAGGCAGGATCTTCAAGTAACCGACCAGCCCGTCGTCCGCAAAAGGCGGCGTCAGGGCGTCGAATGGGTGCTGCACCCGAACGGCAATCGCAGAAGTAGCTCGCGGCCTGATTTCCGCGATTTACAATGTTTGAATCGGTCAATCGCCCCGGTCTGTCACCGGGGCGATTTTCTTTTGATAAAGCAATCTGGCGTTGATGTAGATGAACAGAAACCTGCATCGCGAAACCTTTCCGAATTCATGGCAGACATTGACGAAATTGGGTTGGATCAACGCATCCATGGTCGATAATATGTCAGTCTGTCGTGAGGGGCACGGACGTTGACCGTTTTCCTCGCTGGCGAAATGGACTGTGTACCAGTGCGGGATTGAATTGATGCCCGATCCGATTTCATTCGAGCCTCAGCGACATCGACTGGTTCACGCTTCTGTTACTCGCAGAACAGCGGTTCAGGCGGGAAGTATCTGCCTGCTTGGGCTGGGGATGAATCATGTGGCAGGATTGAGGTCACTGGCCGCAGAGACCGGTTCGATCGCCCCGAAGCATAAGTCCGTCATCTACATTTTTCTGACGGGTGGTTTGGCTCAGCACGAAAGCTTCGATCCCAAGCCAGACGCCCCTGACAATATCCGCGGCGAATTCGCACCGATTGCCACCCAGACTCCTGGAATCCACATCAGCGAGCACTTGCCGATGCTCGCCCGTCGGAGCAATAAGTGGGCGATGGTTCGCTCGTTGACGCATCCGTACAACGAACATTCGATTGGTCATCACGTGATGCTGACGGGACGGACAGAAACTCCTCCCGGCTTCGATTCCAACCGTCCGACGATACACGATTACCCGGCGATGGCGTCGGTGATTAACGGTGTTGTGCGTCCCATCAACAATCTCCCGCCGGCTGCGGTGCTGCCAGAAAAACTGATTCACGTCACAGGGCGAACCATTCCCGGCCAATTTGCCGGTCAAATGGGATGGCAGCATGACCCCTGGTTCATCGAAGCGAGCAACTTCCGGGATTCCAAATACATTCACGGTGCGTTCCCTCAGTACGGGTTTCAACGCTGGCAGGGCGCGACAAATCCACCCGACTACGTTTTTCAGGCCCCTCGACTGGAACTGCAGCAGGGCGTTATTCAGACTCGATTCGATCGCCGGATCGATTTGCTCGGCACCCTGGATCAGCAGCGGCGACAACTGGATTCAGCGGCTCACGTGAGCGAATTCGACCGGCATCGCCAGGCCGCGATTACGTTGCTGAACAGTGGGGGTGTCCATCGAGCACTCGACGTCCATAACGCACCCGCCGACTTGCAGGATCGTTACGGTCGCAATTCGTTCGGATGGTCCCTGCTGATGGCGAGGCAGTTGATTGAAGCCGGAGTCAGTCTGGTTCAGGTCAATCTCGGAAACGACGAGTCGTGGGACACTCACGAAAAGGCATTCCCAAACCTGCGAGATTTTCTGCTGCCGCCGACGGATCGAGCCGTCTCGGCATTACTGGACGATTTGGAAGATCGGGGTCTGCTCGAGGACACGATGATCGTGATGGCGGGCGAGTTTGGACGTACTCCAAAGATCTTCACGTTCGACGGAGCTATCTCCAAGCTTCCGGGTCGAGATCACTGGGGCGCGGTCCAGTCTGTCTTTTTCGCAGGTGGCGGCATTAAGGGCGGGACGGTCATCGGGGCTTCTGATCTTCTGGGCGCTTACCCGTCAGCGGATCCTCAACGACCAGAAAACATGGCGGCGACGATTTATCAGGCACTCGGTCTGCCTCGCACTCTTGTGTGGAAGGATCGCCTTGAGCGCCCTCACCACGTCTACCATGGCGAACCGATTCCCGGCCTGATTTGAAGACTGACTGACGGATTTCTACGACGATGCAAATGCCAAATCACAAGCGGTCAGGAATACACATCGTCATCGTCGCAGGCCTGTGGGTATTGATTTCTCAATCTGTACAAGGACAGGTTCCCTTACTGGAATCCGTGTTTCCAGCAGGTGGGCAGGCAGGCCAGTCGATCGAGGTTGCGATAGCAGGTTCTCACCTGGACAAGACGAAATCGCTGAAGGTTTCCGCACCCAATGTTGTTTGCGACAAGCTCGACGCGCTTCGATACCGTCTGACCATCCCCGCTGAAACCCGGCCGGGTACCTACGATCTGTGGACTGTGGGTGAATCCGGAATCTCTTCCGTACGTTCATTTGTCATCAGCAATCGCGGGGAGCAACAGGAAACCGAGCCAAACGATGCCATGCTGGCAACATTGATCGCAACCCCATTGAGTGTTGTAAGCAATGGACGGCTCGCAAAAGCTGGAGATATAGATTGCTACCGGTTCGAAGCGAAAAAAGGTGACCGCGTGGTTGTCGAATGTTCGGCGGAACGAATCGACTCGCGACTGCGTGCCGTTCTGGAAGTTTTCGATGACTCCGGCCGCAGACTGGCGGTCAATCGAGGTTACTTCGGTGTTGATCCGCTGATTGACCTGCAGATTCCCGTCGATGGTTCGTACTTTGTCCGCCTGAGTGATCTCACTGCGACGGGTGGTCCCGACCACTTCTATCGACTGGAAATCGACACCGGACCGCGCGTCGCATTTACGATTCCAGCAGTGATTCCACGCGGAAAGAAAACATCGGTCGCACTCTACGGATGGAATCTCATCACTGACCCGAAGGCCACGACAAATTCAAACGACTTTGAGCGTGTTGACGTCAACATCCCTGCCGATCAGGCACAGCCGACCTGGCCACTCCCTGCAACTCAGCATCCCGCATCTGCCATACTTGAATCAACGACGTACCTGTTTCCAGGAGCCCCAGCGCCCACCCTGATCGGAATCACCGACCTGCCGGTTGTCATCGCTCAGTCAAACCACCATTCGCCTGATGCCGCGCAGGAGATCCCGGTTCCGTGTGAAGTCAGCGGTCAGCTCGTTCGAGGAATTGAGCAGGACTGGTACGCAGTCCAGGTACGACGAGGAGACGTGTTACATGTGGAAGGTTACACACAGAGGATTCGATCTCCGATTGATCTTCAGTTGAGGATTCTTGATCCGACAGGACAGCAGGTTCTGGCAACCTTCGCCGACTCAACATCCGTTTCGGAGGGGACATTGCCGACGAGTCATCTCGACCCCGCTGGTCGATGGGTTGCTCCGGCAGACGGCAGATTTCTGATCGCAGTACAAAATGCCATCGGCGGATTGAATGCAGATCCCAGACGTATCTATCGCTTGAGTGTCAGGCGGGAAGAGCCTGATTTCCAGGTTGTTGCCGTACCGCGTCGTAACGATGCTGCACCACTGAATATTCGACGTGGTGGGCGTGAGATAGTGGACTTGCTGGCGTTTCGTCAGCGAGGTTTCCAGGGGGAGATCCGCATATCAGCTCGCGACCTGCCCGCTGGTGTCGAATGCCCTGACGTCTATCTCGGTCCAGGTGTTGATCGAGGAGTCGCCGTAATCTCGGTAAATCAGGCAACGGCCTCACTGATCGATGAATTGAGGCTCCAGGCCCAGTCACCTGAAATCGGAGCCAGAAACGTGCGAGCAGGAACGGTTGTCCGGACGGGAACGACAATTCCCTGGGGGCGATTGAGTTCTCAGATCCCATTCGCGGTTGCAGGCGATTCGCCGATCCAGATCACTGCGGACGGACATCAACCCTGGAATCACCACTTGTACGGAAAACTCAAGGTCAGACATTCACCCGGTGGTATCGTCGATGTCGCGGTCCAAGTGGAACGACGCGATCAGAGTCACAAGGCACCTGTGAAACTTACTGCGGTGGGCCTTCCTGCGACAATCGCCACCCCGACCTCACTCCTTGCCGCCGATGACTCGCACGGTTATCTGAGTTTTTATCTTCCCTCAACTCTTCCCATCGGACATTACACGCTGACAGTTCGCGCTGAGACAACGATACCATCTGGGCAGAAAAGCGAACCGATTGTCGCTTACAGCGATCCAGTGACCATCAATGTCGAGCCTGCAGCATTTCTTGTTGAAGTGGATCCCTTCGCCGTTACACAGGCCAAGCGAGGCGATGTCATTCAAATCGGCTATTCTTCTCAGCGTCGCTTCGGTTTCATCGGCAAGATGCATACCGAACTGGCGGTGGCCGGACACGTCACAGATATTGAAGGCTTGCGAGGACGCGGTGAAACGTTTGTCGGCCAGACAGATAAAGGAACCCTGCAGATCGTCGTCAACGATAACGCTCCCCTCGGACGAATGAAGTCCCTTCGACTGCTGACCGTGGGAGTGGTCGAAGATGAGCCGATTTACCAGGGGAGTTGCCTGCTGAATCTTGAGATCGTCGAGTGAACTTGTACGAATGACAGAAATGATGGAAACGATGGATTCGACAGATTCAGTAACCCATTGCCATTGGTCCGGATTGATATCCAGACGTGGTCTGCTCTGTTTCATCACGGCATGGGCAGCAACATTTTCGTGGAACCTGTCCGCGATCGCGCAGCCGGCGGCGTCACCCGTCTACTTCGGAACAGACATCGTACCGATCCTGACTCGACTCAGTTGCAACAGTGGTGGTTGTCATGGCAAAGCCACGGGACAGAATGGTTTTAAACTTTCGTTGTTCGGGTTTGAACCTGAAATTGATTACCAATCACTCGTTCAGGATGGTCGTGGTCGCAGATTATTCCCCGCTCAACCCGAACAAAGTCTATTGCTTCTGAAGGCGACAGCACGCATGCCACATGGAGGTGGCCGACGACTCGACGAACGGAGCGAAGATTATCGAATTCTGCGTGACTGGATCGCACAGGGGGCCATACCGCCCGGTGCCGATGATCCGCGTCTGGAACGGATTGAGGTCTCGCCTCGTGAGATGGTGCTGAAGAAGAATTCGACCATTCCTCTGAGAGTCAAGGCGTTTCTCTCTGATGGAACAACCCGTGATGTCACCGCTCGAGTTGTCTACCAGTCCAATGAGCCAGCGGTCGCGTCCGTCGCAGATGATGGCACAATCACGGTTGCAAAGGCTCACGGACTGGTCAGCATCATGGCTCGACTGGGAAACCAGATCGATACGTTTCATGGAGTCGTTCCGTATCTGGAAAACGAATCAGAATTGAAAGTCGCCCGGCAGAAACTACCGCAGCTTCAGCACTCCCTGGCGACTCCCCAGCAAGTCTTTCTGAAGGGGCCACGTGCCCCGACGACCGTCGACCAATTGCTGATTCGACAGTGGGATCGAATGGGAATCACTCCATCGTCAGTGACCGACGATTCAACCTTTCTGCGCCGAGCGACAATCGATGTCTGCGGTTCACTTCCGACGCCTGACGAGATCACCGCCTATGTCGAGGACAAATCGCCTGATAAGCGAAGCCGGTTGGTCGATCGGCTGCTCGAACGCCCTGAGTACGCCAGTTACTTTGCGTTGAAGTGGGCTGATATCCTGCAGAATCGCGGAGCAGGGTATTCAACGAGCAAGCAACGAGCCGGGACAACACTGTTTGCAGGCTGGATTCGCGATTCGATCGCAGCCAACAAACCTTATGACCAGTTCGTTTCCGAAATCCTGACAGCCAGCGGTTCCCAGCAATTGAACCCTCCTGCCATCTGGTACCGAACGGTTCGCAAGTCTCCTGAATATGTCGAATCGGTCGCCCAGGCATTCCTGGGAGTGCGGATTCAATGTGCGCAATGCCATCATCATCCCACTGAATCCTGGAGTCAGCGAGACTATTACGGCCTGGCCGCCGTTTTCGCGCGGGTTGGCAGGAAAGGGGGATTCGCTGATGCGGAAGTTCCTACCGACGAGATCATCTTCCTCGCGGAACGCGGAGAAGTTCGAGACCCGCGAAACGGCCAGATCCTGTCTCCACGAGCACTCGGGGGCCCCGATTTCAACAGCGGACCACTCGACGATCCCCGGATCAGCCTCGCTCGCTGGATGACAGCACCTCAGAATCCGTACTTCGCAAGAACCATGGTCAATCGCATGTGGGCTCATTTCCTCGGCCGCGGAATCATTCACCCGATCGACGACGCACGCAGCACAAATCCCCCCAGCAATCCCGAACTGCTCGAAGCCCTTTCACAGGATTTCATCGCCAGTGGGTATGACGTGAAACACCTGATTCGAGTCATCACCACTAGTCATGCGTATGCTCTTGAATCTCTGCCGCAGGAGGGAAACGCGGGTGACAACCAGACTTTTGCCAGGTTTTACCCACGCCGTATGACGGCCGAGACATTACTCGATGGGATCAGCCAGGTCCTCGAAGCCCCCACGCCATTCAATGGTTTTCCAACTGGAACCCGCGCGATCGAACTTCCTGATGAAAACGTCACTGCACACTTTCTCGACGTTTTCGGCCGACCGGCGCGAATGACGGCCTGTGAATGCGAACGCGTCGACGCCCCAGCACTGAACCAGGCTCTCGAACTGGTCAATTCGACCGAGATTCAACGGAAGCTGACTGTCGATACAGGATTTGCCACACGTCTGGCCAGTTCAGACAAAGCAATCAACGAACAAGTCACGCAGGCATTCCTGCAGGTACTCGGAAGACAACCGCGAGACGAGGAACGGGAAGTTTCCGTGAAATTCCTAAACTCCGAATCCGACAAACCGGAAGCACTGCGTTCGCTTCTCTGGTCGCTTCTGGCGACGAATGAATTCGTGTTTAACCATTAATGCCAATGTGACGGAAGCTTGTATGAGTCAGGGTTTCCGCTGGCGGCAGACTCAGAGCGACTTTACCAGGTGACTGCAGCAGAAGTTAGGCACTTGAAACCCTTTCTTCCATGAAAACCAGGTTATATACCGTACGCGTGATTTCCAGTTTTGCCGTCTTCAATTCATGAGACGCGCATTCCCAGTTGCTGAGAATGTCACTAACCGTCAACTGAGGGGCGACTGCAGAGCCATCAGTCGAATCACAGGCCAGTGTGACGAAGACAAGAAGCCCGAACATAGAATCACTTCACGAAGATTGACGAACAACTGCCCACATGTGAAGCCGACGAACAATTGATGTGAAACCGGCTGATACGATGTCCGAGGCCTTGTGTTGGTGGAATATAGCCTGTCGTCAAGTTGAAGGCTATCAAGTAACTGGCCTTGCCAAATACCGTCGCTGCAGTCCACCATGTCCGATGAATTGGCCGGTCATTCCACGCGAGACATGTCTACGGAGTCTGCAACTTGTCCAACGTCATCAAATTTTACTACGTCGACGAACCCTACGGAGAATTCTCGAATTTCACAGCCTTCCCGATTGATATCGAGGGGAAAACCTGGCCGACATCCGAGCATTATTTCCAGGCGCAGAAATTCGCGGGAACTGAGCACGAGGAACTAATCCGCAGTGAACTCTCTCCGATGGTTGCGGCAAAAATGGGACGCGACAGAAATCGGCCCTTCCGGCCAGACTGGGAACAGATCAAAGACGACGTTATGCGACGCGCCATTCGAGCCAAGTTCACTCAACACGACTCTCTTCGAAACTTACTCCTCGGAACCGGCGATTCGATCCTTGTCGAGCACACCAGGAACGACGCGTACTGGGGCGATGGTGGTGACGGCACCGGCAAAAACATGCTCGGCAAGCTGTTGATGGAACTTCGAGGGGAACTTCGAAACGAGACATGACGTCGGTTGAACCCGGTTGACGGACGCGCACGGCCTTTATTTCGATCGCAAAAAGCTCTTCTCAGGATTCCACATGAAGAAAAATGCACGTCGCAAATCAATTCCGCAAATCTTCATAGCGATCCAAAGTGACTTCCAGAGCCACGTCTGATCGTAGGGAGAAGCCTCATGCCTACCGAATCCGGCGCCCTATGGATGCGACGGCTTCCATATGTTGTCATCGCTGGCTTGGTGCTGCTGATCGCCTGCGTTTTGATCCCCGCGATTCAGCAGGCCAGAGACGCCGCTCGCCGAACACAGTCCAGGAACAATCTGAAGCAAATCGGCCTGGCTCTTTACAACTACGCAGACACGTTTCAAGGCCTGCCACCTGGGGGCACATTTCACGCCGACGGTCGTGCACATCATGGATGGATGACTTCCACATTGCCCTACATCGACAGTTCGCCGATCTACATGTGGATCGACTTCAACCAGCCATGGGACTCTGCCGCGAATGCAGGGATCTTCGCGAGTTCCTATACCGCCTATCATAATCCCCGAATTCCGATGACGGTCGGCGCGTGGGAATATTTCCCGGCACACTACTCTGCCAATTCTCATGTTCTCGGTCCAAACAGCTTCGTGAAACTTGACGATATCCCGACCAAGTCGAGGATGATGCTGGTGGGTGAGTTGCGTTCCAGTTTCGTTCCCTGGGGGTGTCCCTTCAACAATCTGTCACTCGAATCCACGAACCCGCCAGATGCCTACGGCTCACCGGTCAGGAACGGTTGGATCGTCTTACTGGCAGATGGCGATTGCCAAGTCCTGTCAGACAAAATCGCACCTGAAATTCTGCACGATCTCAGCGGTGCCAATCTGGCCACGTCGGACAATACCCCCAAAAGCATTGTTCGACCTAGTCATTTCGACGTTCCAGACGACGCCCTGAAGCGACGTTTCAAGCACATCGGTGATGGCACGTGGCAGCTCGACTTTATCAATAAGAATGGACACGTCGTTCGATCGGCAAAAGGACAAAGAAAGTAACCTTCGCGGACCAGCATTTTGGGGTTCGACACGGGTAACAATCGGGGGCCAAACTGGTGAAGGGCCCCGATGGCACACGCAGACCGCTCTGTTTTTCGCGATATATAAGGCTCCGACCCGCTTTGTTCAATCCGCCGGAACCAACTGACCGGAGAGCCGGATGCGGGAAATTTGCTCGTGCGGTCCGGAGGGGACCTCGATTCAACGAGCTGTCCCTACCTCTTTCTTTCGAAGGCGACCTTATCCAACGATTTCTTTGACGACGTTTCCTTCGATATCCGTCAGTCGGAAATCGCGGCCGGCGTATCGGTAGGTCAGGCGTTCATGATCCAGGCCCAGAAGGTGCAGGATCGTGGCATGCATGTCGTGGATGTGGACTTTGTCCTGTGCCGCGTAAAAGCCGTAATCGTCAGTCGCTCCGTGGTGGTAGCCTGGTTTGGTGCCGCCACCGGCCAGCCACATCGTAAAGCCTTCTGGATTGTGGTCGCGGCCGTTGCTCCCTTCGACGGTCGGAGTCCTGCCGAATTCGCCACCCCACCAGACCAGGGTGTCTTCCAGTAACCCGCGTTCTTTCAAGTCATACAGCAACCCGGCGATCGGGCCATCGACTTCCTTCGCGTTCTTTTCATGGCCATTCTTCAAGTCGCTATGCTGATCCCACTGTACCTTACTGTCGCTGTGAGTCACCTGGATGAAGCGAACTCCGTTCTCGGCAAATCGTCGTGCGAGCAAACACATTCGGCCAAAGTTGGCTGTCACGGGATTGTCCATGCCATAAAGCTTTTGTGTCGCTGCTGATTCCTGAGACAAATCCTCCACGCGCGGCATCTCGGCCTGCATCCGAAACGCCAGTTCAAAACTGTTGATCCGGGCCTCCAGAGATGCTTCCGGTCCACTGTGTGCCTGGTGATCGCGATTCATCTTCCGCAACTGGTCCAACTGCATCCGCTGGATCTCTCGGGGAAGCTGCGGATTCGCAATGAATTTCACCTGAGCCTTGTCGGACGGAACGCTGGCGTTCCCTAATGGGGTTCCCTGGTACGTTGCCGGCAGGAATGCGGAACCCCAGTTGTTGATACCACCATGAGCCAGTGTCGGGCAGATCGTCACGAAAGCAGGGAGGTCGCTGTTGTCGGTCCCCAGACCGTAACTGACCCATGATCCCATACTCGGGCGGACGAAGTTGTCGCTTCCGGTATGCAGCTTCAGGACCGCTCCCCCGTGAGCCGGATTGGTCCCGTGGACGGAATGGACAAAGCACAGGTCATCGACACGCTGCGCCAGTTGCGGAAAGAGTTCACTGACCCAGGTCCCGCTTTCACCATATTGCTTGAACGACCACGGGGACTTGAGCAGGTTACCGGTTGGAGCAAACTGGACTCTTGGCTTGGCAAACGGCAACGGCTTGCCGTCGTCGCGCGTCAGCAGTGGCTTGGGGTCGAAGGTGTCGAGGTGTGAGGGGCCACCCTTCATGAACAGAAAGATGACTCGCTTCGCCTTTGCAGGAAAATGAGGAAGCCGCGGGGCGAGGGGATCTGGAGTGGCGCCTTGCGCGGTTCCGTCACTCTTGATCAGGGATGCGAGGGCGAGTGATCCAAATCCCACGGCGGCTCGAGACAACATCTGCCGGCGCGTGGCGGTTGGAAAAGAGAATGAGCCTGAAGAGGTTTCGTTCATCGACATGGGTGACTCACTTCAGATAGATGAACTCATTGGATGCGAGAACGACCTGGCAGAGACATTCCCAGGCACGCTGCCGACGCTTCTCTGCTGCGATGTCGCCCGGCCCCTTCTCGACCGCAGCCAGAAACGCTTGTGAATCGCGGACGTCATCGACCGTCGCTTCACGGCCAAACGCAGAGATGTACATCTGGCGGATGCGTGCTTCGTCCGTTCCCGAAATGGCCAGCAATCGTTGAGCCAGATCGGCACTGGTTCTTGTGACAAATTCACTGTTGAGCATCATCAAGGCCTGTGGCGCAACTGTCGTTGTGGTTCGGTCGCCCGTCGGAATCGCAGCATCGGGGTAGTCCAGCAGTTGGAACAGGTCATAGATATTGTTGCGGACTACGGGCAGATAGATTGATCTGCGGTAACTGCTGTAGTCGGTCAGGTCCTTGGACGTATGATCGAAGAAGTAGGCTCGATTCTTTACGGTCAACAATGATCCGCCGATGGTCTGATCGAGGCGACCGCTGACGGCGATTAACGCATCCCGAACTTCTTCGGCCTCCAAACGCCGCGTGTTCGCACGGCCGAACAGGCGGTTTTCGGGGTCTTTTTCTAAGAGACTTGGCGGCACCATGCTGTCGAGTTGAAAGGCACTCGACACGACGATCATTCGATGCAGTTTCTTGAGTGACCATCCCTGTTCGGTGAATCGTCGAGACAGCCAGTCGAGCAGTTCTGGATGGGTCGGTGCTTCCCCCAGCAATCCAAAGTTGTCGGGCGTTCGAACCAGACCATGCCCGAAATGCCAACGCCAGACTCGATTCACCAGAACTCGGCTGGTCAGCGGGTGCTGTGGAGTCACCAGTGATCGCGCCAGTTCCATGCGGCCACTGTGCGCCGCATCGAATTGAGTGGGAACGGACGCCTGAAGGACTCGCGGAATCCGTCTTGGAACAACCTCACCCAGTTTCAGCGGGTTACCTCGAATGTGAATCGCAACATCAATGACCTTGTCTTCCGAGACGCCCATGGCACTCGGCAATTCGGGGTCGGTCTTCTCAAACTTTGCCAGTTCATCCCGCAGCTTTTTGAGTTCCGCTTTGGTTTCTTCGGGATAGAGAGACTCGGGCTTCGGTGGTGCAGGAGTCCCTTCCGGCAGAGATGCTTTGACGGTCGCGTCAGCCTTACCAATGAATGATTGAATGGCCGCTTTTTTCTGGGCGAGTTGCTCTTCGAAAGCTTGCTTCTGGACCGCACTTTCAGGAGTGTTCAAAGGGTTCTCATACCACTTTGCCACCTTCTTGAAGTGCTCCATCGTTTTAGTGCTTTTGAAGATGCCAGCCAGACCGTAATAGTCCGACGCATCGATCGGATCGAACTTGTGGTCATGACAACGGGCGCAGCCGAGTGTCAGTCCCAGGATCGCGCGACCGACCGTGTCGATCTGCTCGTCGACGATATCCATCTGCATTTTCAATTCGTCGACTTCGGCCAGAACCTTGGGACCGATTGCCAGAAACCCGGTGGCAACCAAGTGCTTGTTTCGTTCGTTCGCATCAGTACTCGTCAGCAGATCTCCCGCCAATTGTTCCACCACGAATTGATCGAAGGGAGTGTCCCGATTCAGAGATTCGACGACGTAATCGCGATAGCGCCAGGCATTGCCGTGAGCAACATTCTCATCGAGGCCGTTCGAGTCTGCATAGCGAGCGACATCCAGCCAGTGCCGTCCCCATCGCTCACCATACGCAGGTGATGCCAGCAGGCGATCGACCAGGCGAGGAACCGCATCGGGACGATCGTCCGCCAGAAATTCTGCGATCTCATCGGCCGTGGGAGGCAACCCGGTCAGATCAAACGTGATGCGACGCAACAACGTTCGCTTGTCGGCCTGGGCGGCAGGTGCCAGTTGAGCCTGTTCGAGGCGAGCGAGGATGAACCGATCGAGTTCCGACTGTGGCCATGCGGCGTTTTGAACGTCGGGCACGGCATACGCTTTGGGTGGTTGAAAGGCCCAGTGACCGGGATCGCGATTGCGAGCCACACTCGGCTTGGTATCAGGGAAAACGGCACCTTGCTTGATCCACAGGGTGATGTCTGCGATCTGGCGATCCGACAACTTCTCCTTGGGAGCAGGCGGCATCTTCAGGTCGTTGTCGATGTGCCGGATCGCTTTCACCAGCAGGCTGTTTTCGGGCTGACCGGGAACAATGGCTGCCCCGGTGTCGCCTCCCTTGAGCAACGCCTCGCGCAAATCTAGCCGTAGTGAACCCCATTGCTTCGCCGCGCTGTGACATTTGAAACAGTGTTCGACAAGTAACGGTCGGACTGATGTTTCAAAGTGACGTATCTGATCGGCGGTGGGCTCGTCTGCGCGGCAGACTCCGGTCAGCAACACGAGACTCACTAGGCCCATCACTAGAAACCGCGAACGCAAAAACGAATCGCATTTCTGACTGGAAGTCGCCATCAGTGAAAACATCACACGCCTCAACGGAATCCTGACAGTCTCACGTCACGGAAGAACGCATCGGAATTGTGACAAATGTTCCCCTCTGAGGGAATCGCGATCACGATCAGATGTCGTAATACATCGCGAATTCGTAGGGATGCGGGCGCTGGCGCAGGGCGTCAACTTCTTTTTCGGTTTTGTACCAGATCCACGTATCAATCACGTCTTCCGTAAAGACATCGCCACGAAGCAGATACTGATGGTCTTTTCGCAGTGCAGCCAACGATTCTTCCAGTGAAGCCGGTGTCTTGGGGACATTGGTTAATTCATCGGGGGCTAGATCGTAAAGGTCTTTGTCGAGAGGTCGACCGGGGTCAATTCGTCGCTGAATCCCATCAAGTGCTGCCATCAGTACGGCTGCCATGGCCAGATACCCGTTCGACGAAGCGTCAGGGCAACGGAATTCAATCCGCTTGTTTTCGGGTCGCGGCGTATGGACCGGAATCCGGATTGCCGCCGACCGATTGCGACTGCTGTACGTCAGATTGATCGGAGCTTCAAAACCGGGAATCAGTCGTTTGTAGCTGTTTGTCGTGGGGCAGCAGAACGCCATCAGGGATGCCGTGTGGTGCAGGATGCCGCCAATGGCGAACAGTGCTGTCTCGGATAATCCAGCGTAACCTGATCCCGCAAAAAGGTTTGTGGCTCCATTCCAGAGCGAAAAATGGAGGTGCAGCCCCGATCCGTTGTCGTTCCAGAGGGGTTTGGGCATGAAAGTCGCCGACTTCCCGTGGCGGGCGGCGACGTTTTTCACGATGTACTTGTAAAGCAACAGGTTGTCGGCGGTCTTGACGAGGGGAGCGTACCGCATATCGACTTCGCATTGTCCTGCGGTGGCGACTTCGTGGTGCTGCGCTTCGACGGCGACTCCGCAATCCTGCAGAGTCAGCATGATTTCAGTTCGCAGATCCTGCAATGTATCGACCGGAGGAAGCGGGAAATATCCTTCCTTGTATCGGACCTTGTGCCCATTATTTCCGCGTGCCTCGGTCCGTCCGCGGTTCCATTGCCCTTCGATGCTGTCCAGGTGGTAGTAGGCTTCGTGCTCGTTCTGATCGAACCGAACATCATCAAACACAAAGAATTCCGCTTCGGGGCCGAACTGGGCCGAGTCGGCCAGTCCGGTCGACTTCATGTAGTTTTCGGCTTTGCGGGCAACATTGCGCGGATCTTTGGCATAGTCCTCACGCGTGATCGGATCCTGAATGTTGCAGGTCATCACCAGAGTTTGCGACATAAACGGATCAACAAACGCTGTTCCGGGGTCAGGAACGACGAGCATGTCGCTTTCGTTGATCGCCTGCCACCCGCGAATGGAGGAGCCGTCAAACCCGAATCCGTCCTCGAAACTCTTCTCGGACAAGGCAGTAACGGGAATTGTGAAGTGTTTTTGAGTCCCCGGAAAATCCATGAACCGTAAATCAACGGCTCGAACTTCCTTCTCTCGACACAAGGCCAGAACTTCGCGCGGGGTCGGGGAATGCACAGACGGTCTCCGCAGGTCGATTCACAGATCTCATAAACAAAGGTGAACACTCTTCACAATATGCAAACTCGATACCAACGAGCAAGGGGATCGTCGCAGTAATCGCCCAACACGCCCCGTTTACTCGCGACAACGCAAAGCTTGAACCCTGTGAACGGAAGTAAAACAATACGCGCGACCTGAAAGGTTGCGAGACGCCTGCCGAGGCCTTAACTCGATGTGCGCCAATTTCCAATCATCGGTTGTTTGTGGTCTGAAGGAGCCTCGCCAGTCCAACTCATTTTCACAATTCTGGACCTTGCCATCCCATTTATCAATTGCTACCATCCGTCATATTGGACAACTAGATCTACTAGTCGCATTTTGATTGGCGGATGTGTCGTACGAGGCCCGGCTCGAAGGTTTGTGCCGAGTCACCTTTTTTCAGGGAGTTGCAAGATGTTCTGTAACCAGTGTGAACAAACTCAGAATGGAACCGGTTGCACCGAAATCGGTGTCTGCGGAAAGGATCCCGACGTCCAGTCGCTGCAGGAAATCCTGCTTTACGGAGTCAAAGGGATGGCCGCGTACGCTCACCACGCACGACGACTCGGCAAGACAGACGAAGCGGTCAACTCGTTCATCGAAGAGGCGTTGTTTGCGACCGTCACGAACGTCAATTTCGATCTGGGAAGTCTGTTCGAACTGGTTCTGGAATGTGGTAAGCAGAACATTCGAGTGATGCAGATGCTGGATGAAGGTCACACCGAGCGATTTGGGGCTCCGACACCGACCACGGTCTATGAAGGGACCAAGGCGGGGCCGGGGATTCTTGTCACCGGGCACGACATGGCAGACCTGTCCGACTTACTCGAACAGGCTGCGGGGCAGGGGGTAAACGTCTACACTCACGGGGAAATGCTTCCGGCTCACAGTTACCCGAAACTGCGGGGACATGCCCATCTGGCAGGACACTACGGAGGCCCATGGCAGAATCAGCAGTGGGAATTCCCGGCATTCACGGGTCCCATCCTGGCCACAACGAACTGCATTCTGATTCCCCCGGAATCGTACAAAGACCGACTCTTTACGACGCGAGTCACCGCTGTGCCGGGTGGCAAGCGGATCATGACGAATGACTTTTCTGAATTGATCGCCATGGCCAAGGCTTCGCCTGCTCTCCCGGACCGCAAGGTGAAGGAATCGACAATCGGATTCCATCACAGTGTCATCCTCAGCCTGGCGGATAAAATCGTTGACGCGGTGAAGTCGGGTGAGATCAAGCGGTTCTACCTGATCGGCGGTTGTGACGGTGCTGAACTGGGACGTAACTACTACACCAAGCTGGCTCAAGCAGCACCGCACGAGTCCGTCATCCTGACACTGGGCTGCGGCAAGTACCGCATCCGCAATCACGATTATGGAACCGTGGCAGGACTGCCGCGTTTTCTGGACATGGGCCAGTGCAACGACGCCTATGGAGCCGTCAAAGTGGCACTCGGTTTGGCAGGGGCGTTCAACTGCGGCATCAATGACCTGCCACTGTCGATCGTCCTGTCGTGGTTCGAACAGAAAGCGGTGGCGGTCTTGCTGAGCCTGTTCGCGCTGGGGGTCAAAGGAATTCGCCTGGGCCCGGTTCCACCCGCGTTCGTTTCTCCCAATGTCTTCAAGATTCTGCAGGAAAAGTTTGACCTGAAGCTGATTGAAGCCGAACCACCTCAGGAACTGGTGCAACTGGCGATCTGACGTTTTCCGCTTGTGATTCGGAGCAGCCACGTACTCAAGTACGTGGCTGCTCCGGCGTGTTTACCCAACTGGGCAGGATGAAGAGTGGGCTGTTTGCGGGCTGAAGGCCCACGAAAAAGCCGAATTGCCACTGCCGAGTAAACGGCATTTTTAAAATGGGGCTGAACACAAGACCTTTGAACGTGGTACACGGATTGAACCGGACGCTAGCGCGTACCGGCTGACGGGGTGATTTTGGAAACAAGTCGTTTAAAGAATATTGTTCGGAACCACCTCGATTTCGAGTCGCGCCATCAGCCGCTGGGCGCTAGCCCACGGTTTGAATCGTCGCAAACGGTATCGACCTTGGCGTGACGTGAGCAGATACAAAAGTAGGGCGGGACCAGCGACGCTTCGCCGCGCCCCCCACCATGAATTCTCGACATCTTTTGGTGGGCGTTCGCTCGAAGCGAGTTGGTCTCCACCTACATTGAACAAGGCGATTGCACTGCTTGCTTACCGTGCCGAAGTTGACGGTTGGCTGACGTCTTCCTATGACTGCACGTCAATTGCACTGTCAAAACAATTCAAAACAACGATTCAGAAAGACAAACAGGGACATGCAAACCATCGACGAAGCTCGACTGGAGACAGACCTGCAGTATCGCTACGAATATCTCGCAGCGTTCGTGGGATTCGGTGCTGAGGACGCGGCCCTGATTCAAGCCAGTGCTCCGTTCCTGGGGCCATTGATTCCTGTGCTGGTCGAAAAGACCTACGAAAAGCTATTGAGCTACGATGCAACAGCACGGCATTTTGTTCCTCGTCAGGCTGGTTACGACGGACCGCTGCCAATGTCCGTTGCCAATCTGACTCTGTCTGATCCTCAGATCCGGTTCCGCCGGGAACACCTCAGCCGTTACTTCATGCAACTGTTGGGCCGATCATACGATGGCAAGATGATTCAATATCTGGACATGGTCGGAAAAATTCATACCCCCAAGGCTGGCAACAAAGAGATCGATGTCCCTCTGGTTCAAATGAACGCGCTGATGGGATTACTCGCCGACAGCCTGACCGACGTAATCTCGCAGCAACCTCTCGATGCCGCAACCGCACTACGAACGATACGAGCTTTCCAGAAGCTGCTGTGGATTCAGAACGATTTTATTACGCGGCACTACGTCACCGCCGATCAGGCCTGAGCGGCGTCTGCTGATGCAAAATTCCGAAGTGTCACTCAAGCAGGAATTCATCACGTTAGAAGCGATGGCCGACGTCGAGATGTAATGGCTGTTCGCTGAAAATGATCCTGCCGACTTCGAGGTTCGTCAGACCTGCCGGAAGATTCTTGACAGCGGCCGTTGGTACGATAGCTCCCGGCTCGTGGAAAATCGTGCAACCTCCGCCAACGTCCGCTGATAGACGGCCGCCGTTACGGACAAAGAAGCAGCAGCCCCCACCGGCGTGAGCTACTGTTCCACCTTTGGGGATAACGTAGATTCGGCTTCCTCCCCCGGAACTTTCGATTTGTCCCATGCGAACGTACTCGAGCAAAAACGACGCGCTGTTGAACATCTCTTGATGAGCCGCCTGGCGGTCAAACGTCTGAAACGGGGGTGGAGGATTCTCGGTGATATTCACCGCAGCTCCCGTCGGATTCATGACGACGACCAACTGTCGACGGGTCACACCCTGCGGAACTTCGACTCGCAGCACGTCATCATGAATGGCCTTGAATCCTGCTTCTACCGGTCCGCGGGCCATATCAACAAATAAGACTTTGGTAACGTGGCCAAGATGGCGGCCGGAAAGCACAACAATGTCCCCTGGCATCGCCATCGCAGGAGCAATCGATGCCAGAAAAGGGGGCTGTCGAGTGACCGGCCGGGTTACCTCAGGTTTTTTGATCAGCACCGGATCAACGTCAGGACTGATCGTGATCTCGTGAACTGCGACCAGTTTCGGAGGAGTCTTCATAGCCTGCAACTTGGGACCGTAGATCGCTCCTGGTTCGTGAAAAATGATCGCTCCGCCAAACTCAGCCAGTGTCCCGTTCGTTTTCACAAAACAGACCGCCGAACCATGGGATTTCGACACCAGTCCGCCATCCTGAATGACTGCGATCGCCGCACTGTCGTGGTGAACAATTCCGTCCTTCAGAACATTGAGAAACGGTGCCGAAACTCGCGAACCTGAGTTCACATCGACCGTCTTCATCTTGTTCGACATGGCAACAGTAACACTGTCCATCCCGACAACGATGATCGAAGCGGATCCTGTTCCCAGATAGAATTCAGGAAAGACCACTTCCAGATGATCGTCTGCCATAATCTTGAACTTCGCCTGTTTGACAGCAATGCCCGACACAAACAGGACTTCACGAGTCCCCTTAAAGCCCGCCCCTTGGACTTCAAGAACATCACCCGAGCGAACTTCACCCGGGGCAATCGATTTCACGACCGGTGCCGCTGTCGCCGTGTCGCTCTGCATGAATATCTGAATTCCCAGCACAGCACATAGGAGTGTCGGCAGCGAATCGATGCGATTCATGATTTTCTCTCCTGACGTGGAGCGCCAGCAAATCGTGTACGGCGAGTTCACTTCCCTCGATTCTAGACGTTTTGCCTGATTCAGAGATAGGCTCGATGATTACGAATTGGACATGAGGCAATCGTCTGGACCACGTCTGCTGGATGACTCAAGAGATCGCAGTTCAACGTCTTCGCGCGTCTTGAAATCGGTCGCAAAACTGCGTGCGAGACTCGCGGGTTCGCACCTCGCGCCTCTCCGAAGTATCATCAGAGATTGCGGGGCATCACCGTAGACATCGATCGCAAATCCGTCGACAAGGAATCCGTCCCATGCCGATCGCTCGAAATTGGCAACTGGCTGTTCTGTTTCTCTTAACCGTAGTGGTGGGTATCGATCTGCGAGCCGCCGAACCAGCGCGGCCAAACGTTCTCTTCATCATTTCAGATGACCTGAACAACATGCTGGGCTGTTACGGCGATCCTCTCGTCAAGACACCGAACATCGATCGCCTGGCCGCGCGCGGAGTTCGGTTTGATCGGGCGTATTGTTCTTTTCCTCTCTGTGGTCCCAGCCGCAATGCTCTTTTAACAGGTCTCTATCCCAACAGCACGGGCATCCTGGCCAATGCCCAGATCTTTCGGCAGACCATCCCGGCTCAGCAAAGTATGCCGCAGGTCTTTCGTAACGCCGGCTACTTCGCCGCCCGGATCGGCAAGCTGTATCACTACAACGTCCCCAAGTCGATTGGGACAAACGGGCACGACGATCCTGCCTCGTGGGAACTGGAGCTGAATCCTGCTGGAGTCGACCGGTTAGAAGAAGAGTCTGAAATCTACTCGCTGCTGCCTGGCCAGTTCGGCGGAACACTCAGTTGGTATGCGTCTCCCAAAAGTGATGCGCATCACACAGACGCCTTGATGGCCGAAGACGCTGAATGGGTACTGGAACGTTGTGCCAAACGGCGAGATCGTCCCTTTTTCCTGTCCGTCGGATTCTTCAGGCCGCATACCCCCTACGTATCTCCCAAGAGCTACTTCGACCTGTATCAGGAAAGCCAGATGCCTGTGGTACAGGGTGTCAAAGAAGATCAGGCAGACATCCCCGCAGCGGGTCTCGGCAGTCATAAGAAAGAGCAGGAACAACTGACAGACGAACTTCGGCGCAAGTGCCGACAAGCCTATCTCGCGAGCATCAGTTTCATGGATGCTCAGGTCGGTCGAGTTGTCTCGGCGCTCGATCGGTTAGGTCTGGCAGAGAACACGATCATCGTTTTCACCAGCGATCACGGCTATCACATGGGCGAACACGGTTTGTGGCAGAAGATGAGTTTGTTCGAAGAGAGTTCCCGAGTTCCACTGCTGATTGTTGCTCCAGGCGTGAGTTCAAAAGGCGCGGTATCCAAGTCGCCCGTTTCACACATTGACCTGTTTCCAACGCTTGCAGAACTGTGCGGCATCAAGGCCCCAGGGAATATCCAGGGACAAAGCCTGGTCCCGATGTTAAAAGAACCCGCAACCATCGGCCGTGGCTGGGCGATCACACAAGTCATGCGAGGGGGAGGTTCCCAGCGAGCCTCTGTCACAACAAATGTCGGATCTGAAGGAAACCGCTTTTTTGGATACAGCTTGCGAACAGCCCGCTGGCGCTACACTGAGTGGGACGAGGGTCGCAAAGGACGAGAACTCTACGACCATGACTCTGACCCGAAAGAACTGACGAATCTGGCCGCAATCCCTGAACACGCCAGAACGGTAGAAGAACTCTCCAGGCAGCTTCGCACAGCCGCAAAATCCACCTTCCCGCCCTCGGGCGAAACCCCGGAACTCAAGCAAACCCTCTGGGCTCCCAACCTGACCGAACCGTGACCAGATTGCACCAATTCAGGCGGTTATCCCAGTCGTTGAACCGCTGTGATCGCTTCAATCGAAAATGGACCGAGTTCTTCTGGCGGGTCATCGGGCGTTTTGCTGCCCCACAGGACAAGTCGACCTTGCTGACTCGCCCGGGCATCAGGGTAGCCTTTGACCTTTTGACCGGACTTGAGTGTCACTTCGACTTCTTGTGTCTCTTCGATCCCCAGTGTTTCGTGGACCAGTTCGGGAAATCGTGACCAGGCCCACGGCCAAAGTGTTTTTTCAGGAGCGACTTTGCCCGCGATGTCGGGCCATTCGAGTTCTGCCTGCTTGAGGGCCATCAGTGAAGCCGTGCGACACCAAGGCTGCAGGACCTCGGCGATCCACGCCTTGCGAGAATGCACCAGTTCGTCGAAACCACTCACCGGGCCACTCCCTGCAAGTCTTTCTTAATGACACTCAACACGGACTCGGCAATCAGGTCTACCGATTTGATCTTGTCACCATCCAGGCAGTCGATTCGCACCCAGCCAGCCTCAATCGTCGATAGCTGAACATAAACGTCGTGAACTTTCTGCAGGTATTCCGTATCGGCTTCCTGCAGATCCGCCGCACGTTCGGTGTAGCTTCGCTGAGCCTTCATGGCTATCAGTTCCGTCGCCTTTGAAACAGGCAGATCGAGAAAGATTGTGCGATCAGGATGCGGCAGCTCGTAAAGCTGATGCTCGACGTGAATCACCCAGTCAATCAACTCCTGACGCTCGGACCCCGTCACCTTGGCGGCCTGATGCGCAATGTTTGAAGCCACATAGCGATCACAGATGACAATGTCATTCTTGCGAATCGCATTCAGCAGCAATCGCTTCGATTCGAATCGGTCGCCAGCGAACAGAAGCGACACCAGAAAGGGGCTGACCTGATCGAGGCTGCCGAAGCGGCCATTCAGGAAATCACCTATCTTTGCTCCGAACTGTGTCTGCTGGTACCTGGGAAAACTGAAGAGTTCGCATCGAATACCTGCAGTTCGCAAGGATGCGATGAGTCGAGCGGCCTGAGTCCCTTTTCCCGATCCGTCGATTCCTTCAATGACCGTCAGCAGTCCCACGACCAACCCTTCCTGTAACGCAAGATTGCGTCAGACAACAGCACTGCTCAGAAGAGTCACCGCATCATCGACGTTTTTTGCCATCGTGAAATAGTCAGTCAGCCTGGCTGTCTGCAACACATCTGCAACCATCCCGTGCACGCCACAAATCACCAGGCGACCATCACGGCGATGCAGATTGCGATGCAATGAAATCAACTTTCCCAGTGCGGCACTCGTGATCAGGTTGACGCTCTGCATATCCACCGCCAGCAGACGACAGCCGAAGTACTCCACCAACCGAGTGAATTCCTGCCCCAACTCTTCGATGTTTTCTTCTTCGGACAGATTCTGGCGCGAGATATGAGCAACAACGACGGAACCACGCTCTTCGACGGTCATGAAAGCCGGTTTGAATTCACTGAGCGAAGTCATTTCGTCATTGCCTCCCGTTCCGCTTCCAGACAGTGATTGACCGCACGTACCCCACGTCCACGAATCATTCGTCCGACATCAACAGGCTCACCAGGAATCTCGACCGGCACATACCGACGATCTGTTCCCTGAACCCACCCGGGGCGATGTTCGAGTGTTCCCTCGACCATCACATCAACGTCTGTCCCAACCAAGGTGGCATAATACTCACGAGCCAGCTCGCGCTCCAGTCGTTCGAGGATCTGCATTCGCGATTCACGAACGGTTCCGTGGATCTGGTCCGGAAAACTCGCCGCAGGTGTCCCGCGTCGCACACTGTACGGAAAGATATGGATCTTCATGAACCGGGCCTGGCGACACGCGTCCAGCGTCTCCTCGAATTCGGCATCGGTTTCTCCGGGGAAGCCGACAATCACATCTGTCGTAAATGCCGGGTTCACCAGCCGACTTCGCATCTGCTCGATCGTATCCAGGAATCTCTCGACCGTGTATCGGCGACGCATTCGCTGCAAGACGGTATTCGATCCACTTTGCAGGGCAGGGTGGAACTGCGGACAAAGGTGCTCGCAGTCAGCGGCGGCTGCAATAAAATCGGCATCGATTTCATTGGCTTCGATGCTCGACAAACGCATCCGCCAGTTGCCTGGAATCTTGTCCAGCCGGCGAAACAGATTCCAAAGGCGAAACGGTGGCAAGCCACTACGTCCGCGCGTGGTATCCACACCGAAATGCCCGACGTGAATCCCGGTCAGGATGATTTCCTGGTGCCCGTTGTCTATCAAGCGGCGAACTTCGTCTTCAATGTCGTCTGGTGAGCGACTGCGCAGGCCCGGCCGAACCTGAGGAATGATGCAATACGTGCATTTCAGGATGCAACCATCCTGCACTTTGACGTAGGCTCGCCTTCGTCCTTCGAACCGGCTGATTCCGGTTGGCATATCGTGAATGCCATGCCGAGCCAGGATATCCGGCAGTTCGCGTTTGTTGGTCACAACCTCAAACACAGAGGGAAGGGTACTGACCGCCTGAGGATCTCGAGTGGCATAGCAGCCCATCACCAGCGTACGAGTCCCTGGGTTTTGCCTGGCCAGTTGTCGAATGACCTGTCGCGAGCGGGAATCGCCGTTGTTGGTGACGGTACAGGTATTGACCACGCACAAGTCGGCTGGCTCATCCTCGGCCGCTTCGCGAAAGCCATTCTGTTCCAAGGTCTCCAGTACGAGTTGAGTCTCGTACTGGTTGACCTTGCAACCGAGAGTTACCAGTCGGCATGTTTTTTGAGCCGCCGTACTGACCGTCATGAAATCACCGTTATCAGATCACCCTGAAAAGATCAGTCTGATACGATCACCGTCGGTGCGGACCACGGCCCCGCGAAGGATTATCGCCACGCTGGCGCGAATCACGCGGTCGTCTCTGCAGATACGAGATAGCCTCTTCCCACGATGGAATCCCCTCATAGCTGACCGGAACCAAAGCTTCTTCCTCGTCTTCGTCTTCAAAGACTTCGTCCGAGAACGAGGTTTCCGCTGGTGCCTCGACGTCATCGCTCTCTTCTGGAGCAACTTCTGCGAGTGTCACAGGTTCCTCCGCTCGTCGGCGGACCCGGCGACGACGTCGTCGAGGCCGACGCGATTCGCGTTCCCCTTCATCCGACGAGGATTCGTCAGCAGCTTCACTTGGTTCTGACTCACCAAACCCATCGTCGGAATCGACGGGCGCATCGAGTGACTCGCTGTCGTCGGTTTCTTCCAGATCGCTGGTTTCGCGAACAGCCTCTTCGCGTCGTGAGCGGCCACGTCGACGGCGTCGACGGCGGCGGGGACGTTCATCGTTTTCCGAAGATTCAGTTACGTCAGCGGCTTCGGCGACATCGTCCGTTTCGTCAACTTCCGGTTCCGAAAACAGATCGCCTTCAAACTCATCCGTTTCGACGGGAGCTCGGACGGGTTCGGGAGCCCGTCGCGGGGGCCGAGTTCGCTCTGGCTGCTTTGGACGTGGTGCAGGAGCATCTTCGACCCCTGACCCGAATTCGTCCGATGCACGTTCTGGAGTACGGGCTGGTCGTCGTTCGTTCCGATCACCACGATCACGGCGTTCGCCTCGTTCACGTCGCGGTGGACGATCACCGGTTGATTCGGCGGCAGCACGAGATTCCTGAGCCGGTCTTGGTTCCGGAGCAGGACGTTCCTGCGAGGCACGTTCTGTTCGCGGTGCTCGTTCCGATTCGGAACGACGTGGTCGATCTTCACGACGAGACCGGTTCGATCGCCCCTCGTCGGCGGGAGCAGCCGCTTCCGGTTCGGATTGGCGAGCGGGTCGCTCTTCGCGCGATTCATTACGATCACGTGACCGTTCACGACGTGGACCACGATCCTCACGGCGGCCACCTGAACGACCTTCACCCGATCGAGAACTGGTCGGCTGCGATTCGTCGGAGCGGGTGCGAGGTGTCTCACGGGCTGGTTCGTCCCAGTTCCAGCTCTCCAGCAAGTCCCAGATGTCCTTCTCGTTATCGTCGCGCTTGTCAGCGCGAGCGGGAGCAGGCTCATCGTCTTCTTCATCCGGAACCGCGGCGACTTCTGGCTTGGGCCGGGATTCGACTCTTTCGGGCTTCGGTGCTCGCGCTGGCTTCGGTGCAGGAACCTCATCCTCTTCCGGGAACGAGAGATCCGGCTCGTCGAACGACAGATTGGGCTCTTCTTCTTCGACGGGAGCCGCTGCAGGCTCAACAGCGGCCAAACCACTGGGGGGCGTCGCTGGAGCACTGACAGGTTCATCGTCCGTCAGATCAAAATCATCGTCGTCGGGAGCCCCACCAAACTGGATGCCGAATAAATCTGAGGCGAGCTTGCCCCAGGAATCGTCATCCTTATCCTTCGATCCCGAACGCGGAGGTTGATTGGCCATGGACACTCTGTAATCAGCAAGAACGAAACGAGATGGGTACGGACTTTCCCCGCACCTCCACAAGGCCTAGACTATGGCGTTTTGCCCCTCTTTCTGCAACAGGAGAGACCCGGAGGCTGCGTGAAACAACGGAAATCGACGGTTCATTTCCGGCTGTACCCGCAGTTCCGGCAACATTTGGTCAAACGCCGTTTCTGGCCCGTTTCAGACAAGCAATCGCCGATGGATTCATCAAAAAACGGGAAATTCGATGTTCAGACATCGGCTTCGCGGTCTGCAGGCTTATCGAGGGGTAGATCTTCAGGGATTTCACCCGGTGGTCGTGGACCGATGTACTGAAAGTAGTGGCATTCCAGGCGACCGTTGTACAACTTTCTGCGGCGATCGGCTTTTCGTCGATAAAAGCGTTCAAAGCCCGGATGTGACGTCAGCACATAGATGGACCATGTCTTCAGCGGTTCAAAGGCATCTGCCATGTCATCGTAGATGGCGCCCGCCGACTCGTCATCCTCCAATCGGATCCCATAGGGAGGATTGGTGATGACGCAGCCGTATTCTCGAGTCGTCTTCAGTTCCAGCACATCCATCTGCTTGAATTCGATGTCTCCACCGACGCCTGCTTCCATCGCATTCTTGCTGGCAATCCTCAGGACTCGGCCATCAACGTCACTCGCCTGCAACGAAAACTTCGGCTTGTTAGCCAGTCGATCACGAACTTCGTCCCGGGCCTGCTTCCAGTGATCACGCGTGATTTGAGGCCACTGTTCACATTGGAATCCGCGATTCGCACCCGGTGCCTTATCCCGGGCAATCATGGCCGCTTCAATGGGAATCGTGCCAGAACCACAGAACGGGTCGAGAAACGGGCGATCCTTGTTCCAGAAGCTGAGCAGCACCAGTGCTGCAGCCGTCGTTTCACGAAGCGGCGCTGCACCTGATTCCGGTCGATATCCACGTTTGTGCAACCCAGCTCCCGAAGTATCGATACTCAGCGTCACCCAGTCCTTCAAAATGGCGACTTCGATCGGGAATTCAGGTCCATCTTCATTGAACCAGTGTCGCTGGTAAGTCTTCTTAAGGCTTTCGACGATCGCCTTTTTCGTGACCCCCTGGATACTCGGCTCATTATGAAGTTTTGACCGGACGGATTTGCCGCTCACAGGAAACTTGGCATCGGCGGTCAACCATTGTGCCCAAGGCAGGGCCATGACCTGCTGAAACAAGGCTTCGAAGTCATATGCGGGGAATCCGCCAACCTTCACCAGCAATCGATCTGCAGACCGGAGCCAGAGATTGCAACGACAGATCGCCAGTTCATCACCCCAGAACGTGACTCGGCCATCTTCGACTCGCTGTTCATGGTACCCCAGATCGGCCAGTTCTCGGGCAACAATCGATTCGATTCCAAACGCAGCGGTAGCAATCAGTTCAATGCGGCTCATGAAGGTCTCAGTCAAGGAAATCACAACGCACGTCACGACCGGTGCGAAGGAAAGTTCTGGCGGATCAATTGTGGGAGAACTAGAATCACCACGTTGGGCGACAGCACGAGACTAACGCAATCGACGTCTCCCGGGCAACCTTTTCAAAAGGGAATCCGCTGGATTTGCTGGCAAATCTGGTGAACTTTCGTAAGGACCTGATCTGACGGAAGAATTGGTCTAGACTACGAATGGAGCATTCGAATGTTTCCCTTTACGATGCAAAAATTCTTCAGGCGGCGGCCAATTGCAAGCGGAACGAAGCCATCGTCGTTGTGGGCCAGCCACTGACGGTGAAAATGTCGACAGGTGATCTCGTCTGGTTGGAGGCACCGAAATTGACACCTGAAGATACCATCCGACTTATGACGAGCATCACGCCAAATCCAAATCTCGAAGAGTTTGACAGCGATGGCTCTACGGAGTTTGAAGCCTCAATTCATGACGATCATCGATTCAGGATATCCATCGTTACGTAAGGCGACGGAGTTCGAATCCACGGATTCCGGATACAAGAAGCACGTTAGTTAGTTAGCCGACCACTGATCAGTTTGTCGACACCAACAAAAAAGCCGGGGTTCCGCGTAAACGCTTCACCCCGGCCAATCAATGAAATCAGACTTTGGTCGCGATCAGAGCCCCTTCGAGAAACTATGGTCTGGTCGCAACTGCGTCCTGAGCAACCCAGTCTTGCAGAGCTCGAACTTCTGGAGTCGGATGCTTTCTCAGCCCCTGCAGAGACTGCACGACAGCGATGCAGCCGGGCAGGGTGGTGACGCACGAAACACCGTTCATCACGGCTGCCGCACGTATGCGACCTTCGTCCGTCCGAGCCCCCTTGCCGTTGGGAGTATTGAAGATGAACGCAATCTGCTTGTTCGCCATGTAGTCCAGCAGGTTCGGTCGACCTTCCTGGAGTTTCTTCACCGTCTCCACTTCCAGACCGCATTCCCGGAAGACGCGGGCTGTGCCGCTGGTACACAGGATGTGGAAACCCATCTCCTGCAACTGGCGGATCTGTGGAACGATGGCCTGCTTGTGTCGTCCAGCAAGGCTGACGAACACCGTACCTGCCTGCGGCAGCTTGGTACCGGCTGCAATCTGACTCTTCGCAAACGCAATCGGGAAGTTGTCAGAAATCCCCATCACTTCGCCGGTCGATTTCATTTCAGGACCGAGAATGATGTCGACCCCGACGAATCGATTGAACGGGAACACGCTCTCTTTGACAGAGGTGTATGACGGAACAATTTCCGAAGTCACACCCTGTTCGGTCAAAGTCACTCCCGCCATGATCTTGGCGGCAATCTTCGGCAACGGAACATTCGTTGCCTTCGAAACGAACGGCGATGTGCGACTCGCTCGCGGGTTCACTTCCAGAATGTAGACCAGATGATCTCCATCGGTCTGTTTCACTGCAAACTGAATGTTCATCAGCCCGCGAACCTGCAAGGCCCTGGCCAGTGCATAGGTCGCTTGCTTGATCTCTTGCACGACGGAATCAGGCAGATTGTACGGAGGAAGGACGCAGGCCGAGTCACCTGAGTGCACGCCCGCTTCTTCGATATGCTCCATGACCCCGCCGACAAGCGTGATTTCTCCGTCCGAAACCGCATCGACGTCGACTTCAACCGCGTCTTCCAGGAACTTGTCAACGAGGATCGGCCGATCAGGCGACGCATTGACGGCATCGGTCATGTACCGCGTAATCATTGCATCGTCGTAACAGATTTCCATCGCTCGACCGCCGAGCACATAGCTGGGTCGAACCAGTACCGGATAACCGATTTCGTTGGCGATCTGTCGAGCCCCGTGGGCGTCGGTTGCTGTACCGTTCGGTGGCTGTCGCAGCCCCAGTCGATCCAGAATTTCCTGGAATCGCTTGCGGTCTTCGGCCGCGTCGATCATATCGGGACTGGTCCCGATGATGTTGACGCCAGCAGCTTCCAGACCTCGAGCCAGGTTCAGCGGAGTTTGCCCGCCGAACTGCACGATGACTCCATCCGGTTGCATCCGGTCGCAGATATTCAGCACATCTTCGGTGGTCAGTGGTTCGAAGAACAACAGGTCCGACGTGTCATAGTCGGTCGAAACCGTTTCCGGGTTCGAGTTGACCATGATGCTCTCGATCCCCAGTTCCCGCAGCGCGAACGATGCCTGGCAGCAGCAATAATCGAATTCAATTCCCTGGCCGATCCGGTTCGGACCACCCCCAAGAATGATAATTCGCTTTTTGCTTCCCTTGGCGGGAGTTTCATCCTCGGATTCGTAGGTCGAGTAGTAGTACGGAGTGTGAGCTTCGAATTCCGCGGCACAGGTATCGACTTGCTTGAAGGTTGCCACGATGCCAAGCGATTTTCGATGGCTGCGAACGTCGATTTCCGTCGAATCCCACCAGAACGCCAACTGGCGATCCGAATATCCACATCGCTTGGCGCGTCGAATCAATTCGACGGGTGCATCTTCCAGGCGACCGATCTGGCGAATTTCGGATTCGAGTTCGACCAGTTGATTCAACTGGTTGAGGAACCACGGATCGATGTTGGTCAGTTCATGGATCTGCTCGACAGACATCCCAGCCTTCAGGGCATATCGGATGAAGAAGATCCGGTTTTCGTTCGGTCGCGAAAGTTTACTTTCGATTTCGTCCTTGGTTGGCTGCTGGTCTGTCCCAAACAGATCTTTCTTTCCGGCCCCTAGTCCGAAATGGCCGATTTCCAGGCCACGCAACGCCTTCTGCATCGATTCTTTAAAGGTACGCCCGATAGCCATCGTTTCGCCGACGGACTTCATCTGGACGGTCAATTCCGAATCGGCTTCGGGGAATTTTTCGAAGGTCCAGCGAGGGATCTTGGTGACGACGTAATCGATCGTCGGTTCGAAGCAGGCCAGGGTTTCGCGAGTAATGTCGTTCGGAATTTCATCCAGCGTGTAGCCAACCGCCAGCTTTGCCGCGATCTTGGCGATCGGGAAACCGGTCGCTTTGGAGGCCAGAGCACTGGAACGGCTGACACGCGGATTCATCTCGACAACGACCATGCGGCCGTTACGAGGATTCACAGCGAACTGAACGTTTGATCCACCAGTTTCGACACCGATTTCGCGCATGCAGGCGATTGTTGCATCGCGCATCCGCTGATATTCCTTGTCGGTCAGCGTTTGAGCCGGTGCAACGGTGATTGAATCACCAGTGTGGACCCCCATCGGATCGAAGTTTTCGATGGCGCAGATGATGACGACGTTATCCGCCTTGTCACGCATCACTTCCATCTCGAACTCTTTCCAGCCAATGATGCTTTCTTCGAGCAGCACTTCATGGACCGGGGAGAGTTCCAGACCCTTGCGGACCTTTTCTTCAAATTCGTCGCGGTTATAGGCAATCCCGCCGCCGACACCACCCAGTGTAAAACTGGCGCGGATGATCATGGGCAGCCCGATTTGCTCCAGGGCGACGCGAGCTTCGTCCATATTGTGGACGATGTGACTCTTGCAGACTTCCAGGCCGATCTTGATCATCGCCTGTTTGAACGAATCGCGTTCTTCGGCCTTGGCAATCACACTCGCCTTGGCACCGATCATTTCGACGTTGAATTTTTCGAGGACACCGTGGCGGGCGAGGTCCATACCGATGTTCAAAGCGGTCTGGCCGCCGAGCGTCGGAAGAACGGCATCGGGGCGTTCAACCTCGATGATCTTCGCCACGTATTCCCAGGTGATCGGCTCGATGTAAGTTCGATCCGCCATCTGGGGATCGGTCATAATCGTAGCCGGATTGGAATTGACCAGTACGACCTCATAGCCCTCTTCACGAAGGGCTTTGCAGGCTTGAGTCCCGGAGTAATCAAATTCACAAGCCTGGCCGATGACAATCGGACCGGAACCAATAATCAGGATCTTGTGGAGGTCGTCGCGACGAGGCACGGCGGCAGTCCTTGCGGCGGAGCTGGGTTAGTCGGAGGCAGGACGAATCAGCAGCCGTTGCTCCCTCGGGGCCAATTCGCGCAAAAAGCACCCGAGACTACCATGCTGGACGTGAGATTCAAGGAACTCGCCAAACTCCTTTTCAACGATGTCAGGAAAATCCTCGATGCTCAATGCCACGAAAGCCGTATCTCCTTTTGATCAAACAGCTTTCACAGAAGCATCGAAAAACTCCGAACACGCATGGGAATAATGTGATTCGTTGAATCACCTTCGTGGTTCGTCGAAGGTAAAAAAAGGGGTTCAACGTGATGGGAGGGCGAGGCTCCCGCCGAGCCGCTAAGTCGATGCCAGCGCCCTACTAAGCGACTCAGCAGGAATTTCGTCCTCCCGATCATCAGATCCCCATTTTTCCTTTGACCATGCAGCAGACTCGACAACACGCCCCGAAAGTGTATACAGTATGCATCGGTTCTGATTGATACACTGATCCGGACACCCGATTGATGTCTCGAACAATTGAATTCAAGAGCCTGGCCCCACAGGTTTCGCTCGGTGATCGCGTCTACCAGCAGATTGTCGAAGCCCTGGTTTCGGGGCAGTATGCCGGAGGCGAGGAACTGAACGAAGTGAACTTGGCTGCGCAGTTTCACGTCAGCCGAACCCCCGTCCGCGAAGCTCTACGTCGTCTGGCTGCGGAAGGTTTGGCTGTTAACCAGCGAAACCGGCAAACGACCGTCGTCGAAATCTCGCCCAGCGAAGTCGTCGAGACGTATCAAGTGCGGCAGATTCTGGAAGCCGCCGCAGCGCGCCTGGCTGCAACTCAAATCTCGATCGCTCGCCTTGCCGAGTTAAAAGAACTCGCCGAGACTGCCACACCACGCAACGATGCCGAGTGGGGAAATGGCGAACGGAAGTTCGATGAAGAACTGCATCGTGCTGTGGCGGAATCGTGTGGAAACACAAAACTGCAGCGAGAGATTCAGCGGTACAACAATCTGGTCCGCTTCGTCCGTTCACGCGTTGCTCGCAGTCCGCAGCATCTGGCTAATGGACATACGGAACATCTGCAGATCCTGGCAGCGCTCGAACATCGCGACGCTGCAACAGCAGAAGCGGCCATGTCGGCACATATTGCTTCGGCGTTGCAAGTTGTCCTGGAGGAACTCCCCTTACTGGTCCGGAGGCCGTGATGTTGAACATCGGTTCCTTTAAGACGCAAACGTGCGGCGGACTCAGTCGTCGATCATTCCTGCAACTCGCCGGTTCAGTCCCATTAGCGATGGGACTGGGGGGTACTGCGTTCGCATCTGCACCACGAGCAAAATCGGTGCTGTTTGTCTTCCTGTGGGGTGCCCCCAGCCACCTGGACACCTGTGATCCAAAGCCTGATGCCCCGGCTGAGTACCGTGGGCCGTTCAGCGTCATTCCGACACGGACCCCGGGAGTCCACTTCACTGAACTGCTGCCACGGATCGCCAGCCGAAGCGACCGCTTTTCGTTAATTCGTACGCACGCAACAACCGCTCCCGGACATCCCGATGGTGGGACGGTCGCCCTGACTGGCTTTCCAGAACTGCCAGTCCCCGTGCAGCCCAATTTCGGTTCGATCGTCGCGAAAGCCCGCGGTAACCAGGGGGCTTTACCACCGTTCTTTTCAATCACCAGTGGAATGCTGGCCGATGCGGGGCGACGCATTGAGGGGTATGGTGGCGGGACACTGTCACAAGCGGTCGATCCGTTTCTTGTCGGGTGCTCGGCATCGGGTGAAATCAAACTTCCGGCCCTGCAACTGCTCGACCATCTGAATCCACTGCGCATTCAAGACCGCCGTCAATTGCTGACCCAACTCGACACCGCGACACGCCAGGTTGAGAACGAACAGCAGCGCGGCTGGACTCGTAACATGAAGTCAGGATACGACCTGCTACTGAATCCAGTCGCTCGCAAAGCCTTCGATTTGACGTCAGAGTCTGAAAAGACTCGTGCAAGGTATGGGTACACAACGTTTGGCCAAAGCAGCTTGCTGGCACTGCGCCTGGTCGAAGCCGGAGTCCCCTATGTCCAGTTGAACTACAGTCGCCATCCCGAAGCCCTGAATCCCGGTTTCGAACTCGGCTGGGACACACACATTTACAATTTTGAACTGCTGCAGGATCAGCACTGCCCGACTCTTGATCGCGCGTTTTCGGCTCTTTTAGATGACCTTTACGATCGCGGGCTGATCAAGGACACACTCGTCGTGATGATGGGTGAATTTGGTCGAACACCAAAGATCACTCCGAACGCGGCCCGTGACCACTGGCCACTCTGTTATTTTTCGATCTGGGCTGGCGGAGGTGTGAATCCCGGGCGCGTCATCGGAACCAGCGACAAACTGGGCGAATCACCGCTCGGCGATCTCGTCTCTCCCTTGATGGTTGGGACCACGATTGCGCACCTGGCGGGTATCGACACCCAGGCCCGCGCCGAAATGAACGTGCTCAGCGGCGGGAAGGTCATCGATGCACTGCTCTAACTTCCCACTCCGTCAACCGGCTGCCATCAAAGTTCATGTCGGTCGCAATCACCGTGAACTGCTATCAGCAGTCCTCGTGTTATGCAGTTTCATCGCCGCCCCCGCCGTAGCAGACGAACCTGTTCGGCTGACAAACGATGGACGACAAAAATCGAGCCCGGTGTTTCGGAACGGCGATAAGGAACTTGTTTACACAGACTTTGCGGATGCGACATTGTTTCAATTACGTCGGCTTGTTCTCGCTGACGGAACGACGGAGCATCTGCATTCACAACCGACGTCTGCTGAGTTCGAACCTGCCTGGTCAGCCGACGGCGAAGTTTATGCGCACCTCAAGCTACGCGGTGTTTTGAGTATCGGTATCGTCGTTCGTGATCGACAGGGGACGACTCTCCATGAAATTGCTCCGGGAGGCGGCTTCAATGGTTATCGCAGCCCGGCGATCGCACCAGACCATTCGCGACTGCTTTTCTCGTACGCCGAACGTGGCTCGCAGCAGATCTGGTCGTCGCAACTGAATGGCGAAGATCGCAAGCCGTTGACGGAAACAACCGGAATCAATAACTGGCCTGCGTTTTCACGCGACGGTCGCCAGATTGTATTTTCATCGAGTCGAGACGATGACTTTGAAGTCTATTCCATGAACAGCGACGGCAGCGCCGTACGCCGACTGACGAACAGTCCCGGCCAAGATATTCGACCTCGATTTTCACCGGATGGCAAACGGATCGCCTTCACCAGCCACCGTGACGGAAATGCCGAAATCTACGTGATGGATTCGGATGGCTCCAACCCTCGTCGGATCACCGTCACCCCGGACCGGGACGACTACCCTGAATGGTTTCCAGACAGCCATCGCATCGTCTACGTATCCGAAACCGGTGGCCGACACGATCTTTACGCCGTCACTGTAGGCCCATGACACTTGATCTATGCTTTCCACAGTGACATTCAACCAACCGTGCGGGACGATTCACGACGAATCGTCCTGACCACTCGTGCGACTTCCTTCGCAACGCAGCAGACGTGCACAGCGTGCCCCAAGTACCAGTGTCGCCACGCAACAAAAAAGCCTTCCGATTACTTACGCCGCCCCACAGTCGAAGCGGAAATGGCCACATTGCGGCCCGGGCATATCGGAACTCAACGGAGATCAATGTACAGAGAATGTCCGGTCGTGAGTGAATTATTCGACCGAATGCGATTTCCAACCGTCATACTGAGCAGCGTGGCCGGTGCCCCTTTTACGGTGACGACGGTATTGCCATCGGGATAGATAGCCTGGTAACACCCTTTCTGGGTTTCGATGATAACGTATCCGTATTCCCAATTGATGGCGTAGATTGTCCCACCAACGTCATAGGTTCCGGCGGGAGCGGTACCGCCGCTGGCAACAACCTGTGTCGGTTCCACCACCGCTCCCAGAATCGTACAGGTGGCAAGAAGAGCATAAGCAAGCAAGAATTGTCTCATCATAAATCCCCTGAACCGTGATCATCTCGCTCTGAAGTAGAACGATGCTGCCTCAACAATCAGCAAAAACTCACGGACAGGACAAATTCCCAAAAAAATATTCGTGCGATACCGTACTCGCTCGAGAATCATTGAGGTTGTCCATTCGTACGCGTCGAGAACTGAAAGCCAATTGATTTGAAAACTCCACCTCACATCGATCAACTCAGTCTTGCTGGCGCTGATATCGGAACTGGTGGAACCTATCCTTCGCTTGGGTTCCAACCGGTTTGGGACGCTGATCTCGGTAACGGTGATTACTACGGGTTGTACTGGCCGTATGGTCGAGAAAAGCAAGAACCTATTGTCTGCGACATGTTGCATGACGAATGGAGATTGCAAGTTGCTTTCTCGAATACAGAGATCTTCATCAAGTGGCTGGCATTGAATGATGGTCAACGCGGTGATCACGACGTTGAAGATTCGGGTCTCGTTGGCAGGAGATTCCTCGAAACCAAGCCTCTCTTGAAAAACAATCTGGAAGAGGCAATTTCGAGACTGAATGCAATTTGCGATGACTTTCCAGAATGCGCGGAATACTGGTACACGCTGGCAACGCAATTACGCCGCGTAGGCAACCGACATTGGGCTGCCTGGCGGCAATAAGAGCTTTCACTTCAAACTGGGCATTCGGCACACCCCCTGAGGGCACACTGAAGTTAATAGAAAGTGGGCAGGGCCTTGTTGAAGATCCGCTCGTAACACGAATCGGCATGCTGACGACGAAATATGGGGGATCGAAAGAAAACCGCAATTACGACATCCTGAAAGAGATCATTTCAGCGTACTTGTCGTCACCGACCCCAGTCCTCGGTTTGGTCTTGAACCAGAACTACGGCTACATGATGTCTTCGGAGACCGTTTCTTTTCAGGAACGGTACAACTTCGATTCTGCAATCTGGTTGGACGAACAAAGCCAACTGTGTGCAAAGATCCTCGGCGATTCACGTCGACACTTGACGTGATGTGAATTGCAAGATTCGGTAGCCCAGGTCAGCGAACGTCAATCTACTTGCGTCGCGACGAAGCTTGCGGCAGCAGTTTCGGCCAGGCGGAGTTATCCGGAGGCAGGATGTATCAGCAACCGATAGTCCTTCGGAGATCAATTCGTACTCAAAACACCCGGGACTGCCATCCTGGATGGAATTTTTCCAGATTCTCTCGGAGTTTCTGGGTGCAGCTACCGTACACAGTAATCGAATTCCGCGTGCCCCAGATTGGCTCTATTCACTGTCCTCGGACCAACCTGGGTCGCGTCAACAGGTACAATCAGTAGATTCCACGAGCTTTGCGATCACCACGAATCTGATCATAGAAGCTGCGGCTCGATGGTCTGACCTGCGAAACTGGAGCCGCGACCGGAGTTGCTGCGGACGCCCCGGGTTCGTAAGAGAAACTCTGGTAACCCGAACCAACTTGAGCCGTTGTCGGTGCTGCAGCAGGTGTTCCCGTTGAGCAGCAAGATACGGCACCGCAACAGGCCGGCTGCGGCTGACAGCAGCGTGAACGATGCCCTGCGAACACACTTTGAGACGAAATCCCCAACCCAATCACCGCCAGCGTCGCCACTACGAATGTCTTGACCATGTTCTTGTCCCTCCAGTTACTGAGCACCCGGATGTGATCACTTCCCGTAGGAGAAGGCTATCGCTGTGTCGCGAAGCGAACAAGACCCTTTCGGTAATCTAAGGATTGGCATGGACAGGCCTGTCGTCGATCTGTCAGGGAATATCAGTCGACACAATCTTGGGAACATTACCAACCTGTATGGGAAGCGAGACGAACGACATCTTTTCAGGATCTCGTGTCCATGCATTCCATACGCGCTGCAGTTCAGCGACGTCGCGAATCGAATATTGACTTTGCAATGCAGACTCGATTCCGCTTCGTTGCGACTCTTCGATGAAGGTTGCGAACTTTGCAGGAGTCGATTTCTGAATGAGCAGCGACGTCAGTGCCAGGCTTTGGCCATAGTAGGCATCACGCAAATGAGGGGCTGGCAGACGAGTGTACGACAGGACATCCGCGACCGGACAGGTGGCATTTGTCGTGACGATTTTTTGAAGATTCTCCAAACGTTCACGATGCTTGTCCGATGACTCACTGAGCATCGCGATCCCTTCATCGGCCCAGCGTGGTAAGACCTGCCCCTGGAATCGTTCGCCCAGAATCACGTGCGTCATCTCATGCGGTAAGGCTGCATTCGACCAGTCGCTCGCGTCAGCGCGAACATCGATCCTCCGCCGGACGGTGATTCCCTGATCAAAGTTCATGATTGTCGACCCAACAGAAGTGTCACCGGGGCGGCCCAGCGCTGCGTTGTACGCCACACGGGTCGGGTGAATAAAAAGTTCACATTTAACGGCCCAGTGAGCTGTTTCGGCGGCGGGATTCCAGGTTGAACGCAATCGACATCGCCAGGCTTCGCAACTTTCTGCCAGTTTGCGCGCTTCCTCATCCGCCAGTTGGCACCAGCATCGAAAATTCCGGGATTCGACAATCTTCCAGCCATTCGAACTGCGGACGTGAATGGAATGGGATCCGGCGGAATCAACGGATTCCGTTGGATCCGCAAAAAGCAGGTTCGTCGGGATAGAAAACAGGCAGAAAACGAGCAGGGCAATCCGGCACATCCCAATATCCCTCTACGGTCGCTAAAAGAATGAGCGAACGGAGTCCATTCAAAGGAAAACGCCGTGCCACACGTTTTTCGTGTCTGCGAATTTGTTTATAAGTTTTTTCTGCAAATTGGGTTACGATCACTAGTGGCCGACACCTCTCGTCGGCAGGCAACCTCACAAGCTCGATGAATGCCCATTGCTTGGGCGGTACTGCCAGATGTCCTTGCTGATCCGAAAACCACTCAAAAAGCGGAACTTCAGAAAAAATGGCTGAACCCGCAAACTCGATACGACCGATATAGATGACGGGCGCGTGCGTACCGGGATCGCCACTTCTTTGTGAAAACCTTTCCTTGCTGGCTCCCCTCCTGTGGTCAAACATTCTCGAAAGTCGATGCGAATTGATCAGTTCGGTGGGTTACTGCTCACTGTGCTGTTCGCTTCAAGTTCGCTGACGGGCTGTCACCATAACTCACGCAAGACCATGACAGATTTGTGGCATGCTCCCCAGCGCTGGACCGGGCGAATTGAGATTCCAGCAATCGCCGAGAAGAACGAGCCTTCTGTTTCTGCGAACAATGCCGCGACCGCCGTTGCCAAAGCTCCTGAAGCAGAACAGTTCGCGGAAGAGACTGCCGGGAAGGCGGTCGTTCAGGTTGCTGATTCGACCGAGACTTCAAAACCCAACCAGGGGTCGGTTCATGCGAAAAACGATGCCATGGTAACTCTTGAGTTCAATGATTCCGCATCCGATCTGGAACCGCTGGTCACTTCTTCTCCTCAGTCCGTATTCACCGACTCTTCCGCCGAACAATTGGAACGATTGCAGGCTGCGATCAACGATGATGCCAAGCGTGCTGACACTCCCTCTCGAATCGCCAACGGTGGCCACGATGTTCGTTTGCGAGTCGAATCGATGCTGGAAAAGTCGCGCCGGCTTTTCGATCTCGGTCAACTGAGGGAAGCTCGTCACACGGCTAAGATTGCTCAGGAAATCGGGGACTCCGCTCGCTTGGATTTCTCACCAGAAGAAGAACGTCCTGTCGATCTGGTCCAGCGGATCGAGGACCATATTCGCGGCGAAGAAGACGCCAATGCAGCGCCGACAGAGACTGCTGCGACTCCTGTTTCGACAGAAGAGAAAAGTCTTCTGGATGACAAGCAACTTGCAGCGAAAGACCAAGAAATTGCGAATCGCCAGCGTCGCGACTGGAGTGGACTGGCGGTGTTCCGTCGAGATCGAAAACTTGCAGATCAGGATGGAACAGGGACTGCGAAAAAGTCTTCCGTTGTCCAGCTTTCTCTGGACGGAGATCGAGCCACCACAGAGGAACCTGATGGTGCGGTCGTTCAGGCCAATCGAAGTGTCAGTATCAGCAGAAATCCCGTCCAGGCGAATTCGAATTCATCCGTAACCTTCCCAGCAGAATCCGAACCGGTTGAACCGACGGAACTGCAGTCGAATCAGGAACCCACGGACGAACCGCCGGAGTTTACAAACCCCGTTGCGATCGCCGACATTGATTCCCCCGAAGGCGGAGTCAATCCTGCCTGGACGGGCGATCGGTTGAAGCCACCGGGTGCGACCGATGAAGATTCCCCACCCCCCGCTGATTTTGATGAAAGCCGCCCGATTTCAGCATTTCGGGAAATCAATTCGCCGCCTCAGACGAGTCTGAAGACGCCCGAGATTTCCAGCGACGATCGCCCCGCAGGTTGGGGAACTTACATCGCCGCAACACTCTTCTCTGTTTGCGCGGCTGCCGCCGTCTTCTGGTACCGCCGCGGTGCGACGTAAGCAGGAAAAGATTTCTTGTCTCTTTTTACGTCTGCATTTCCAGAAATCATGACGTAGGTTTGGGGAGAGCGCCGCCGCGCGACCGCACATTGTGGAGCGTTGGCCACGCATGACATGAGATGCCGTATCCCAACGGGCGTGGAAATCCGGTTTTCGCCGGACAACCCGAATCGGCAAGTAATCCCCGCCGGAGATAACATGAAAACGCCAGATCCCTGGAGCCGTCCCAGTCTGCACGATCTTCGTGCGGTTCTCGAAAGCATCGAAAAAGTCGACGGGACCAACTTGAGAAACAACGAGCGGATCGAATTGACGGTCCCTGCCGAAGTGACCACGATGCGCGGCAATGCTGTTTCGGCAATGACGCGAGAAATCAGCCGGTTCGGAATCGGTTTGCTGCATCGCGGCAGCGTTTCTCCCGGCGAAGTCACCGTCAAGATGGCCAGCGAATCTCGCGAATATGTCTATCGAGTCGCGATCGAATGGTGTGTTCCCTGTGAAAACGGAATGTACATGAGCGGCGGACGATTCCTGAGCAAGCCAGGCTCAACCGATGAGGCTGTGTGACATTCTCGCAGAGTTTCTGACTCAATATCCAAATTGCTCGCAGCATCGTAACAGAGGTCGTTCGGGGCCTGTGCTGATGCTGCGTTATTTCTTTTTCATCACCTGTCGTACGTGCGATCGATCAACACTCACGGTTGACGATTGAAACGCCAGTCCTCGTTGAAATAGCCAGCGCGGATGACTTCTTCATCCGCCAGTTCCGTCGCGCCCGAAATCTTCAGGACGGCCCAGTCTCCCCACCGTGGAAACAGCAGATAATTGAGTTTGTTCAGCTCTGCTTCTCGAAACGTGTGGCCGCTGTTCAAGACCACATACCGCCCTACGGCACCGGGCAATGGATTGGGTGAAATCAGTGCCGGGAGTTGATTCTCTGATGGATATTCCGTCTCGCCAACTCGCAGCTTTTCTGGCGTCCATGTGATATCCAGACCAGGTAAAACTCGAGCGATCCAGGAATTGCTGCCGGGATCTCCAAACAGAATCAGATTGCGATTCCGAAGATCCTCATCTGTGACGGCCGTGTCGTCCTTGATTAGGAGTTCGCCGCGAAAGTAGTGATGCCACTCCTCGCGGAATCGCGTCAAGCTTGCCGCCGCATACTTCTGTGCTGCAGGATTCCAGCTTTGCCCGGTCCCTCGCACACAGAGAAATGGCGTCGCGAAGGCATCGTCGATCGGACCTTGCAGCCCCGGTCGCTTGACCCGGTTCGTGTCGATCTCGTCCCCCGCTTCCAGTTGCCATTGACCGCTTTTCATCGAAAAAATCAGCCGCTTTGCCAATCGCCTCTCTTCAGCGACCGCGATATTCACATCGCCAATGCTGACCGTTTTCGGAAGTTTTTCCAACTTGTAAGTGCTCGACCCATCGGTATCGAATGGACTCGTTCGCCACTCGCGACGAATCGCGAACCGTGAGATGTTCGTCGGTGACTGAATCGTAATGGCGTCATCCGACCTGCGGGCAGAAAACTCGGCTCGACTGTAATGTTGATTCAAGCCAAGAACCTGCAGCCAGTGGCATTCGCTGTACTTCAATGTCCAAGTCACAAACCTCAGGCTGTCGGGAGTTCGATTCAATCCACTCGAGGCGAACTCACCAATGCGTCGCATCTGCTCCGCGTGCGTCACTGGATCGATCACATGACCGGTCCCCGGTGAGATCAGGTTGACCATCGCCAGGCCTTCGCGGCGCATGGCGTCTCCCATCAGAACATGAGCCTGAAAGAAAATGTCTTTCTCACCCATGCAGGCGATGGCAGGAACGATTCCCGCATTCGCGGCGTAGTCGATGGAATCGAGCATATGCAGCCCAAGTTCCTGATGTTCGGGAAGTTGCCCCACTTTGACGAAGTTTGGCAGCGGAGTTTCCGAAAATCGATGGGTATCGACATAGCCGCAATAAGGCCCCAGGGCAACAAACCGGTCGGGATGCTTCAGGCCGAGATGCCAGGATCCAGATGCTCCCATGGACATTCCTCGCAACACGATTCGGTCACGATCAACTGTATAGCGACGACAGACATCGTCGATCGCTTCGAACACATCCGTCTCACCAGCCCATCGGTAACAATTCTCTACGCGACCCAGGGGATGAAGTTCCAGGTAAGGTTGATTTGGAGGTGAGGCATTTGCGCCGTCTCCTTCATCAAACCGGGCGATGAATCGAAGCTCGCTCATTCCGACGGGGCGAGTGCTCCCGTGCAGGACCACGTCCAATCGCATCGGCGTGTCAGGTTTGTAGCCTGCGGGAACAATCAGACCATAGGGTTGGTACGAACCATCGACGCGAGAACGGTAACCGAGTGCGACTTTTCCTCGCCGATCCTTCCATGGTTGTTTTTGAGGCAGATCGTTGAGTCGCTGGTGAGTTCGTTCGATGGCTTTGTCCATCTGTCCGAGATCAGCGGTCGTAAAATCGGTGTCGTAGCGCAACGCCCATTCCAACCCCTTGGCAAAGATTGCAGCGTCGGCAACATGTTCGCGATTTTCTGCCGACTTCAGGGAATGATTGAGTTCGACGACAGCGGACTGGAGAGCCTCACGCTTTTCTTTGGGGAGCGGTGTCGGAGCTTGCGCAAGGCTGGCCGTTGTCGTCACAGACATGATCAACAAGACCGCTGAACACCTGAAAATGAATTGATGCAACGACATGTGGGAACTCCGCAGGTTTGTCAATTCGAAGGACTCCTGCCATCGTCCAATCGTCCGCCGTTGATATCAAGGCCCGCACATCTTCCGCAGGCGTTCGAGAGCGTCGTCCGGCGGTCCGGAATTGCCATTCGGATTGCCCAGACAGTGGCAATGGACAGGACAGCAGGCTACCATTCGACGTCCGTACCCAGGGAGGGGACGTTCCACGCAGAGGACGTTTCCTGCGTTCACGATGTTCCATCTCCAGGGTATTGTTGAAACATGGCCAGTGCCGTTGTCGTTGCTGAAGATACTGAATCCGCTCTGATTGCTCGTGCCCAGTTGGCGCTCAGCCACTGTAATTGGGAAGTCGGCGAATGTGCCGCCCAATGGACAAAGCGATTTGCCCGTGGAAGAACGGACGCCGATTTTGGAGCACTCGTCGGTCTGAGCCCAGACCAGGTCTACCAGCGCCGTCGCGTCTGGGAAACGTTTGGCGATGTCTGCGGAAACTACCCGAGCCTGAAATGGTCGCACTTCTACGCGGCGATCAACTGGGATGACGCTGCCGAATGTCTGCAGTGGGCTCAGGATGTTCAGGCGGGAGTCGCGGAAATGCGAGCCTGGCGACGGGCACAGCATGGCGAAGACCTGAGCGAAGCGGCGTCTGACGAATCGATGGGCTTCGGTCCTGTCGAATTGACCGTGACAAGTGAAGCCGCTCCCTTTGACGTCAGTCCCGTTCGCGAAACGGAATCGATGGTTGGCGAAGGAATGCAGACGGCGGCATTGGCGGCCGGCGGAACTCCGTCGAACAGCAATTCGAACTATGCCCCCTTCCGCGAAGACGCTGCCACGCCACCGCCACGCGAAACTTCCGAACGTCAGGAGCCAACAACCGAGCAACTGGTCAAACGCATGACCAGTGCCATCGAACGTTGTCACGGTGCCATGAACGCCAATTTCATGAAGCAGTTCGAGAATCTCCCCGAGAAGATCCGCAAGCGATTCTTGAAGTCGGTCGAGCAACTGGCAGAGAAAGTCGCCGAACTCGGCTGATCTTCTGAAGTTTCTGTATATCGCGCATCGAGTGTCGGGGTTCGTAACGAACTCTGACACTGTCTTTGCTCGTGGAGCGACGCGAATTGCCAGACCATCCCCCCGTGCGAATCGCGCCACGACAACATTCCGCGAATTTCGTAGGGCGCGTCAATCTTGTCCGTCGTGCATTAAACCGGCCGCGACCAGCGAAAGAACGAATAAAGCGAGACGGACAGATCGTCCGTCCTACGTGGACGCCGAAAACGCACGGCTTTTTCGCGGACTACAAAACCATTGCACCCGCATGCACGGCTTCCTGTGACCACCAAGGAACGAATGCACCCCGAACCCTGTATCTGCTGATGAAATCATTGGCGTTCATTGTCTGCGGCAGTAAAATCCAGACGTATCAGAAACGCAGGGCGTCATGATGGCACAGCGTGAACGTGCTGGCCGCATTGCCTCTGGTTCTCAGACGTCGCGGATTGCCTGCCATGAACGATTTTCGCTCGGATGACCCGCCAAACATTCCAAATCTCCCCATCGGGGCGCGACATCGCTCGCCAGATGGGCACGAGCCCAGCGGTTCGACAGTTCCCTCGTGGTTAGTCGCGTTTCTCTTGGTGGCCGTCGCGGTCTTGATGCTGCGCAATGCGGGTTTGCTCCCCGGACTGTCACACCGCGATTCCGGTCAGCCTCGTGCTGTCACTCCGCGTGGCGAACTGGCAGGAGACGAAAAGTCGACGATCGAAATCTTCCAGAAGGCATCACCCAGCGTTGTCTATATCACGTCACTTTCTCGTCACCGGGATCGATTCAGTATGAACATCCTGGAGATCCCCGAAGGGACGGGAACCGGGTTCATCTACGACGACGCTGGCCACATCGTTACGAATTACCATGTAATCCGGGGGGCTCAAGCAGCCCGAGTGACTCTTGCCGACAATTCTACCTGGGACGCAACACTCGTCGGATACGATGCCAACAAGGATCTGGCCGTACTGCGAATCAAGGCTCCTGCCACGCAGTTGCGCAAGATCGACATTGGAGAATCCGCCAGCCTGCAGGTGGGGCAAAAGGTTTTTGCGATCGGCTCCCCGTTCGGCCTCGATCAAACACTGACGACTGGTGTTATCAGCGGTCTGGGCCGCGAAATCAAGTCGATTGGCGGACGTCCGATTGAAGGAGTGATTCAGACCGATGCTGCGATCAATCCCGGGAATTCAGGAGGGCCGCTGCTGGACAGTGCGGGGCGAATGATCGGCGTCAACACGATGATTGCCAGTCAGTCAGGCGTCTGGAATGGAGTCGGTTTTGCGGTTCCGGTCGACATTGTCAATCAGGTTGTGCCCGAACTGATTCAGCATGGCCAGGTTCAGCGAGGGGTGATGGGATTAAGCTTTTTCGAGGATTCGCTGGCTCGCCGGTTGGGAGTGAAGCAAGGGGCTCTGGTCCGCGATGTCGTGGAAGGAGCCGGAGCCGATGCCGCAGGAATTCAGCCGACGTTTATTGATGAAAACGGCGATATTCAGCTCGGAGACGTGCTCATCGAGGTCGCTGGCCGAAAAATTCGGGCTGCGACCGACGTTGCCAGAGCTCTGGACGGCCATAAGCCGGGGGAACAGATTTCGGTGATTGTGGAACGGGATGGCAGGCAGATTTCAATGAAAGTGGAACTGGTGGCTGCCCCTCAAAAATGATTTTCTTGCGGTAATCCGCCGACGTGAGAGTGGGACGCAGCCACAATTTTTTGTTAAGATCGACCGTGGGGAATGTTCTGACGGAGTTGGAACTGCCCGTTTTCAGGGCAACCGCCGTCAGGATCAGTTTCGCTGGAACCTTTTTCGATTAGGTGCAGGTAGCGTCGATGAGTACCACCGGGCCATTGAGTGTTGTGAAAGAGGGTGACGTGACTGTGGTCGTCTTTGGACCGGGTCAGCGACATCTGGACGAAGTGGGGCTGGAAGCCATCGGGAATCAACTGATTGAGATCGCTCACGAAGCCAATCCCCCAAAAATGGTTCTCGACATGGCTGCGACCGAGTTCTTCGGCTCGTCATTCATTGAAGTGCTGTTTCGAGTCTGGAAGCGGTTGAACACCCAGCCCGGAGCGAAGTTTGCGATTGCCGGACTGCAGGAATACTGCCGCGAAGTCCTGGAAATCACCCACCTCGACAAACTCTGGCCGCTCGCAGCCAACCGTGGTGAAGCCGTTGCGGGTATGGCTGGCTGATGCGGACCTCTGCCGCGCCGGACATAAGTAGACGCTCCAGTTTGATGGCCACGACCTGAAGCGGGATGTGCAGAATCTCGTTCTCCGAACGAGTTCGACTTACGCCAGCACCGATCGATTATCGTGAGCAAAGCCCAGCAATTGATCAGTGGTTTCCACATGCCAGACCGGTTTGGCGGGCCAACACCAGACCAGTGTTGCCACCAGCAGGCTCAGCAGTGTTGGCCAGTGGGAAGCGATTTGTTTCACTGAGAACATCAGCGACCATCCATTCCGCCAACAGTCCGTGGCAAAAGGGCAGTCACCGAGGGCGCGTTGGCGCAGCAGTCCCCTCAGCGGTTTCTTCGGTTGCAGGTTCCTGAATCCGGAAAGTAACTTCGCCGTTTTCCAAATCGACAACGGTCACTGTGTATTCGCCGATTTGTACGACGTCACCGATGTTCAATTCGAATTCGTGGAGCGACACAGCCCACCTCCGTGTGACCATGAGAAACTGAATGAGGGAAAGGAACATGGACTATAACGACGGTTATCGAGTCTGACAACCTCCTTGTCAGTCCTTCCGTGTTCTTCCACGTGATCGATCTTTTTGACATTGATAACTCTGAAGTAAACGTGTGCATGCCCAGGCCGCACATTAGACATGGTGGTCTGGGCATGGCCTCAACAATGTCACCCGTTCTCCTCTGTGCTCCCCCTGTGCCCTCTATGGTAAACCCGTATTCCCGACTTTGCAGAAGCCACAAAGGTCAATCGATAGACCACGCCCATCGCCAAGCCTCTGGGCGTGCCACACAACTGCGTTGAATCGCACTACGACAACGGGATCGGCCACTGGATGCCGCAGGTGATTCCTCCATCGACATAAAGGACCTGGCCTGTCATGAATCGCGATGCGTCACTCGCTAGGAAGATTGCTGCACCGACCATATCTTCAGGCTGGCCGAGGCGTCGTAGAGGCGTATTCGCTTTGCCCCAGGCCTGCATTGTCGGATCAGACCACAGTTTGTTAGTCAAATCGGTTAACACAAATCCGGGCGCGATCGCATTGACCCGGATTCCGTGGTCACCCCATTCGCTCCCCATTCCGCGAGTCATCATCCCCAGCCCCGCCTTGCTCATCGCATACGGCAAGACACCCTTAAGCGGAGCAAACGTATTCAATGAATCCACGTTGACGATCGCTCCACCGGTTCCTTGAGCGATCATCTGGCGACCGACAGCCTGTGAGACGAGGAACGCTCCCTTCAGATTGATGTTGGTGATGTAGTCGTATTCCTCTTCGGTATAGGTTTCGACTCTCTTGCGGATGTTGACTCCGGCAACATTCAGCAAGACGTCGATCCGTCCCGCCTTGGCGATGACGGCTTCGACCATCGGGCCAATCGTTTCGGGTTTGGCGACATCGCAAGTGACGAAATCGACCGGATGAGCCCCCTGAGAGATCTCGGCAGCCGTCGCCTGCAGAGTTGTCTCATCGCGTCCGGTGATGATCACCTTGGCGCCGCGTCGGGCAAATCCCTCAGCCAGGGCACGCCCAATTCCTCGACTTCCCCCGGAAACAATGACGACTTTGTCGCGAACGGAAAACAACGGATCACTCTCTGACACAACATTCCCCTTTTTCCAGATCTCTCAGAGCGGCATGCACTTCTGCGTCCAAAACGAGGGATGGCAGAAAGTGTCAGAAAAATGTACCCAATCGGAATTGGCAAATCCTGCGTGGCGAGTATACTTCCCACCCGTGGCAGTTCCGACCGCCCTCGTAGCCGTGGCAAACGGGGCCGTTCCGGTAGATTCCACAAACCACTGCCTGGTGGTGTAATGGTAGCACGAGTGACTCTGGATCACTTAGTTCAGGTTCGAGTCCTGACCGGGCAATCAATTTGATCGCGTGCATTCGCGGCCCCTTGCGTCCCTACGGGAATCAAGGGGTATATTGCTTCGTGGGGTTGGTCTGCGAATCGCCACCGACCGCAACGGATGCTTCCTGCCCCATAATTCGTATTGAAACCGCCTTCTCAAAATCCGAGTCTCTGACCTGCAGATAGCTTTCCAGCGGTGATGATATTTTCCATCACTCCCAGATCAAATTAGATTTGGAACGATAGCGGACACTTTGATTTGCCAGCCGCTTCGGGTCAAGTTGGTGCGATTGAACCGCCATAACGTGCGGCCTGCTGGGCGTAGATGGCTGGGTCTACAACGATCGGTCCATGTCCGGCAAGCTGATAGTAGCTTCCGAATCTGCGGATGAGAGCAATCCATTCAGAGAGTTTTGGGGGGCTACTGTGCCCAGACGGACTACGCTGTCCATGGAGAATCATGCCATCCAGTGTGTCCATGTCGTCGAATATGTCGATCGGCATAAGCCGTTCTTCAGCTATCCGCATTTCGACCGTGTGGAAGATCAACTGCAGTCGAAAGCAAATTGATCGAAGGTCTGCGTCAGTCAGTCGGGCAGATTCCAGCGGGTCCGCAACTACAATTCCGTCACATACCACTGGTCGGGTTAACCACCCCAGTTCGTCCATGGGCCGCGCCTTACGTTCCCAGAGATCCAAATTGCTTTCCGTTGGACGCAACGCCATTGCAGACTTCAACCAGTCAGTGCCGATACCGGGCAGTCTCTGGGAGATTTCATTGGCGACATCTGTGAAGCCCGGCCAACCCTCCATGATTTCGAAGAATTCCCCAAACTCCCAATCGAGCGTCACGATTAAAACCGTGTGCGAAATGCAATCAAGTTTGCCAGCCGAGACTCGATGGACTTCATCCCAAGCAATACAACTTCGGCGCGCAGGTCCATCGTGCCGGCAAATGCCTTTGTCATCCGCAGTCAGGCATGGGTACTCGGTTGTTGGCACATTCAAGTCCATGTAGGCGATCAGGCGTCAAATCGATCCATGTTGGAATGTCGCAGCGCCGATGACGGATGGAGAATTGTTTCGTTCCTGGATCGAGTCTCACGTGTTGCAATTGAACTGGCCCGGCTAGTCCTTCGACAGGATTTTTGAGTACTGTCGGAACTGCCGTTCTTGCAAGCGAGATTTTTTTGGATTGCCAGCGATGTAGCGGCGCAGTGCCTCGAACTGTTCGATTGAGCGAACAAGATGGTCAAACCCGTCCTGCTGCCAGAAACGGCCCGAAGTTCCGAGCACGCGATTGATCTGTACCGCCTGATAATGCTTCCAGCCTTCACATTGTGTCAACATCCCGTCTTCATTGGCAAACGCAGCAAGCAGGTGAACGTGATTGGGCATGACAACGAAATCTGTCATCTCGTACCTGTCGCCATCGAATTTCAAAAGGCTGTCAAAAACGATCGACGAGAGTTCAGGGCGCCGAAGGGCACAGGCACCGTAACATGAGTCCAGACTCCGATGCCATCGCTCAGAAAACGTCCTGAGGAATCCAGATTGAAGTGTCGGTTCAAGTTCTCGGAATTGCTCTTTCCAAGATGCATTTTTGGGATCAATTCCATGTCTCAATAACCAGGCATCGCGATCACCGAACCAGCGGTTGAGAACTGATGCGGGAATTGAATCTCGAGTTCGCCATGTGATGAAGCAGACAGTACCAGCCTGCGACCAATGCGGGAGCTTTCGCTCCAGGATTTCAAATCCCGCTTGAGGGTCAAACATCCGCATTGGCCAGAGCGACATTGGAAGATCTCCAATTAACAAAGTAGTCTTCACCGCTCCGCGTGAAGGCAACCGTTTGCAGTTTGACGGGTACCCCAAAATCGACGCTTTACCGATTTCAGCGTTGTATAAAACCGAATTCAACAAGAATCCTCGTTGGGCGATCGGCTGGCTTCACGCGGAGCGAGGCCATTTGAGGAAAAACATAGATGACAACCTGAACCCCTTCAGAAAGTTGCCGTCTGAAATCGCGAAAAGTAGTCTTCACCGCTCCGCGTGAAGGCAACCGTTTGCAGTTTGACAGGTACCCCGAAATCGACGCATTGCCAATTTCAGCGTTGTATCAAACCGAATTCAACAAAAATCCTCGTTGGGCGATCGGCTGGCTTCACGCGGAGCGGTGAAGGCTACTTTGCATGAAGACAATTTGATAACCACTTCCACCACTCACGCCAGCAGCTCAGCCAGCACGTTATCGTGCGGATACGGATGGCCTCGGTGCTGAGTGAAAGCTTCGCCGTACTCTCGGCCGATCTTGGCGCCCCGGGCGGCGGACCAGCGGCGGCAGCCATCAAGATACTCGTCCAGACCGTGTTGACGTCTGAGCCATTCGCGCTGGCTCGCATGGCAGGCCAGCATTTCCAGTTTCTTCTCCATCGTTGAAGAAACGTCGATGATGAAATCGGCCGGAATCGCGTTGCCGTAGTAGTCGATTCCTTCAATCGGATCGACGTAGTACAAGTAGGGAATCTTTTGAGTCGCCGGGGCAGGGTCCCATTGGCGAGTTGCATAGTTCGGGCAACTGGCATTGAAACACGCATCGCGAACCAGGCGGCTTGTCATTTCGTGATCGCTCATGTAATCGACAGGCGGGGCCGTGATCACAATGTCGGGGCGTGTGTGCCGGATGACTTCGGTGACTCGTCGTCGACTGTCGTTGTCGACGACAATACTTAGGTCTCGGAATTCCAGGCAGGTGTAGTCAGCCCCGATCAAGTCGGCGGACTGCCTGGCTTCCCCTCGCCGCACGACGGCGATTTCGTCCGGGCCCAGTTCCGCACTGCCGCAGTCGCCGGGAGTCATCGTGGCGAGGGAAATCTGACAGCCGAGTTGTTTCAGTCGCAACAATGTCCCCGCACATTGAAGTTCAATGTCATCAGGATGAGCGTGGATTGCCAGGACGCGGAGGGAAGCGGGCTGCATGATGCCGGAACCTCGTCGGGAAGGGGCGGTGTCGAGAAGGGTGCGCGAAACTTGACGGCCGTTCAATCGCTCGATCCCGGTATCAAAAGATTCAGGATGCGAATCTTGAACCGGGGTTGAGTGAACTCGAACAAGTTTGTAATGTTTGCAACCCCCATCACGCAACTACCAGTAACGCGACAAGGATGTCGAGTGTTTCTGACGCGATCGATACGCCGCAAGTTGGTCATCGGCCTAGGCTTAGTGTGCCTGATGCTGTTTATCCTGGCGTTCGCGGGCCTGACGGGTCTGTTCTCGTACCGTGCTGTGATCCAGGATCTGGATTACAGCATGAATCGCGAGCCACACCGCACGGATCTTGCCGTGATCGCAGCCGGACTGTTTGACCCGCTCCTGGGTTTGCGAACGCGGGAAGATGATGAACAGCATCTGGCCTTTGATAAAGAACGGTGGGATCAGCAGTTAAAGCGGTTCCGTGAGGAACTAGCCGAATTTCGTCGACGTGCTGACGATCTGCCGCAAGCCGTGTTTCAATCGAAACACGTCATGCACCTCAAGTTAGATCAGATTCGGGATGTGCTCAAACGCCTGGAAACAACTCGCGGGCGACTCAGCTTTGCGAAGAATCGCAGTGGTGTTCTGGAATCCATGCTGCGCGATGTCGCTCGAATCCAGGCGATCATTCAGGAAATCCCGAATCCAGAGCGTGGCACCGAAGCGACTCTGCGCGAGGCCCCGGCTCTCTACAAATCACGACTGATCCTGATCAGTGCTTGTGTTCCCTGCATTGTCGTGCTGCTGATCTTCCTGGTGCGATGCGGTCATTCGTGGATTTTCGTTCCCATTCGCAAGTTGCACGAAGCGGCATCACGTGTGGCCAATGGGGACTACAGCCACCGGTTGAAGTTGAAAGGCCGCGACGAAATGGTCGATCTGGCTAACGTCTTTAACCGGATGATCGAACGATTCCAGGGGGATAAAGCCAAGCTCGATCGTGAAGTCGAAGAACGCAGCCGGCAACTGCTCCGAAATGAGCGACTGGCTGGAATCGGCTTTCTTGCGACGGGAATCGCCCACGAAATCAACAATCCGTTGTCAGCAATTGCCATGGCAGCCGAATCGCTGATAGGTCGATTGGCAGAAGCGGGTGATGAGTTTGGCAAGTCAGAAGATGATCGCGAACTGCTCAAAACCTATCTGGAAATGATTCAGCGACAATCCAATCGCTGCCAGCAGATTACAACTCGAGTTCTCGACTTCTCCCGAAATGGCCTCGCGTCACGCCAGCGGCATGATCTGACAAAGATCGTCTCTGAAGTTCTGGACATGGTCGGCCACATGAGTCGATTCGGGCACCATACGATTGAGTTCGATCGATCGCGACAGCATTTCGTAGATGTGAACGCGCCTGAAATTCAGCAGGTGATTATCAATCTTGTCGCCAACGGCCTGGAAGCGATGGACACTCCGGGAACGATGAAGCCGATCCCAGAAACGTCGTAGGCAGGGATCACATTCTCAAAACATCAGCCAAGCTACATTTGAC
>CAXBSB010000020.1:0-53216 GCA_963977965.1 uncultured Schlesneria sp. | reverse complement strand
CCGCCACTGGAACCACCCGGAGTCAACTTGAGATCCCAGGGATTTCGAGTGATCCCGAAAACACGATTGTCGGTGACTCCTTTCCACCCTTGTTCAGGAGTGTTCGTCCGGCCAACCAGAATCATCCCGGCCTTGCGGAGTCGTTCAACAGCGGGACAGTCGTCCGCAGTAACATTCGTCTCGGTCAATCGGGAGCCAAACGTTGTCCGCGAACCAGCAACATACAGGTTGTCCTTCACATGGAAGGGAACGCCATTCAAGGGACCAACTCGCTGGCCACTCATCAACGCTTCATCTGCCTTTTGCGCCGAACAAATGGCTTCCTCTCGATGATTCGTGACAAACGCATTGATCGCAGGATTATGCTGTTCGATCCGATCCAGAACGGCCTTTGTGACATCAACAGACGACACCTTCCGCGTCCGAATCATCGACGCCAATTCAACCGCCGAAAGCCGCGTCAGTTCATCATTCGGCATGGAAGATTTCCTGTATCTGGGCCGAATCAAAGATCACGGGTTGTGATTCATCAAGCCGAAGGGCCACACGATAACCCGTTTACCGCGATTGCAGCAAGTGCCGAACGTGCCACGGCTCGTCACCTCAGGGCCACCGCTTTTTTGTCTTGGACAGAAAGCGGGGTAACAGGAGCTACCGTGATTTCAGGTCGTGATTTCACGCCCGGAAACGCAACTCGGCGCTGGACATGTACCGGAACGGACGTATGGACCCAGACGGTGATCAGGCTTCGAGCGTTGCGTCGTGATACTGTGGGTCTCTCTGTTGGATGCTTCAAACTACATCCGCGGCTCAGCTCCCAGGGTTCCGAACAGTTCGTCGACGTATGCTGGTTGCTGAATCCGATCCAGTTCTGATGTGACGATCTGCAATCGGTGGTGTATGGCTTCGTGTACAGCAGGCTCAGCGTTCGGACGGTCGACGAGATACTGGTTCAGATACTTCTGGTGACGTTCCCATAGTTGAAGATCCCGCTTCTGCTGAGTCACTAGCCGTTCGCGGTACCAGTCGCTCGCCAGCAGTGCTTCTTTCGTAAACATCTGGCGAATGGCGGGGTCACGTTCGGTCTTTCCTTCGTAGTGTCCGAAGGCCATGATCGACAGCAACGCTCGCAGGGGAGGGCAGGCAAGTTCGATGGAACCGTCGTCGAAATACTGCTTCGCAGATCGCTGCTGGGCTTCGACGATATACTTGATTCCGTCCGCAAATGACTCCAGATCCTGTGTTTCCGGCTGCAGGATGGCTCGGTCGAATACCTTGTCAGGATTGTCGAAGACACGGCCGAAGTAACGGCGAATGAAGCGATCTGTGATTCGGTATCCCAATCGTGAAGCAGGGATGGTTTCACCGTTGAGTTCGAAGTTCTTGATCGGCTCCAGCAGGCGTTCGCGAATCAGGAACTGTGGATCTCGTTCATCGGGCGACATTCGGCTCCAGACTTCGGGGATCAGCAGGCTGATGTCGTGGTCAAAACGAGCTGATGGGCCAACGTGTCCAGCGGCTGTTGAGTATCCAGGCAGGTCGGTCAGGATCATCGAGACCAACGCTGTATTGATGTCTGCCGTTGGGATGACCGCATTAAAGGGGCCCTTGGTCAGGGCTCCTTCGCTTCCTGCACCCGTTGTTGAGGGAGATTTACCTGTCAACGAACAGATGTAGTCCATGAACAGTTCGGGCAGTTCCTGATAATGAATCGGGTTGTAAACTGCCAGGCTGCGAATCCCCTTGGCTTTTTCGGCGGGATTGTTCCTTCGCCCGGACAGGACCGCGTTAACAGGCAAGTGGACCGGTTGATGAGCCGGAATCTTGCGCCAGAATCGCGTTCCCATTTCGGCGACATACCGGTCGATCGGCCGAACCACATCGGGGCGATCCTGCAGATAGCGAGGGTTCTTGGATGGAATCCCACCGACTCGGCGAGGGTTGTCTGAGCAGACGATGTAACCTGTGTCCGATTCCAGAACCGATTCCAGCAGTCGCTTCATCGGAGCGGTGAACGCGTCGAAGTCGACCACTTTGTTCATCATGTCGGCCACATCGGCTCGCGACATTGGTTCGAAATTGGAAATGAAGTTCACATCGCTGCGTGCCATGTCGGCTTCGGCCTGTTTGTCGAAACCGCGATGAATGGCATCATCAGGACGCTGGAACAACCGGTACTCGCAATTCGTGACAAACTTCATGGCAGTCGGCTCCAACTCGGTCTGCCGTTGATTGTTGATCAAGGGACGAGTCGGTGCCAGGTCGTTCAACCGTCGTGACGGTACGACGACCGAAGCGCTGATATCGTCTTCGTTCTGTACCTTAGATGCTGCGGCGAAGTCCTGCCGGACTTTGAATGTGCGCCAGCCGTGTTCGCCCGACAGGCCGACTCGCAGGTACGTTCCAACGATCTGCCGATCATGCAGCTTGAATTCGTGACCGGGGCTGCCATTGACGAAGTTCACGCTGAAATGCCTTCGCCAGTCGTTTCCCCAGTCCGGGTTATAGAATCGCTTGATCGCGTAGACCAGTGCGTAGATGTGGTCGGGAATCGACTTCAGCCACGCGTTGTATTCGGGTGTGTATTCTTCTTCGGAAGGAGTCAGCAGCTTGATGACGCTTCCCAGTGATCGCTTCGGGCTCAGAATCGAACGACTCGGATAGAGCTGATAGTTCTGCTTCTGTTTGGCTTCTGCGGTCCACCGGTTGTCGAACTTGAAATCGAAGATCTGCTGGACCAGATCCAGGTCTCGTTCAATGTCGGCAACGAAGACGGAACCGTACTGCATGTAATCGACGAGCGACTTGCTGATTTCGCTCTTGCCACCACCGCTGACGGTACAGGGTTTATGACAGAAGGTTCCTTCGGCGGCGGTTCCAATGATTCGCCACGACGGTGCCGATGGATGCTTTTCCATGCGCACTTTGTAGCCGGACGGAGCCATGTAGACCTTGCCCGGGAGCAGCGGGATCGCCAGCGTCTTTCCGTCGCGAACCCAACTGATATTCTGCTGCCGCAGGTCGGCGCGAGCATCTTCGGGGATATAAATCAGATCCGGGTATTTCGTATCGACCCCGTAACCCTCGGCCTTGACGTTGATCCAGGCACCGTATTCGCGAACCACATCTTCGAATGTTCGCCCGTTATACCGTCGGCTGTTGACCTGAAGCTCTTCTCCCAGGCTCCAACTCGGGAACACCAATGCGCCCCCTGCATGTTCCTCTTCGACGCCACCCATCAGGTTGGCAGCGTAGCTGATCTGAGTTTTGACTTCTTTCTTGCAGTAGCCGAAATAGTTGTCAGCGATGATCGTGACGATCACACCTTCGTCTGTCCGGCAGGTCACCTTGAATGCATCGCCGTCGTTGTAAAGTTCGGTCTCGTTTTCCCAGCACATCCGATCGCGTTTCTGCCGATCAGTTGCCTTGCTGATGTGAGGAAGTCCGACTTCTCGCTTGGTCAGGCTCGTCAGTTGAGGTGCCAGGATGACGCAGCCGGTGTGACCCGACCAGTGTTCGACATCCAGACCAGAATCGTTGATCGGAACGAACGGATCACCCGCATTTCCGAAGATGGATTCGACAAAGTCCAGGTTGCTGACGAGCGAACCGGGTGCGAAGAATCGCACCTCCATCGTCTTTTCGGCGCAGTATCCGGGGACAGCGGGCCGCACGACTGGTCGCAGCATGATCGCCATCCAGTAGTGAGCCTTCTCTGCCTGATTCGCAGTGAACGGCAACAGCATCAGATCCTTGGGAGGATTCATTGCTGCTCGGAATAATTCGACAAACGTATTTCGCGGAACCGCTCGCTTGTCGCCGGGGATCGCCAGTCCCCCTTCGCAGACGTGGAATGTTCCGACAGTCGTTCGACGATCCGAACGAGGATTGTGAAGGACGCCGTTGCGGATGCGGTACGAATGAAGAAGTTCGTTTTCGAATTCGTCGCCATCGGCTGGCAAAGAGAGTTCACGAGCCAGACCGTGACGGTCCAGCACCATAGCCCGTCCGGGTACTCGTAGCGGCTCGGTCAGGTTCTGATCAGCAAAGTGTGTATTCAAGTACGATTCGATGCGTTGATCGATCGGACATCGATGATCATCCAGCAACCGGGTCTTTTCGCGAAAATTGGTCAACAGACCCGATGCGAGGGAAACGAGTTCCGTTCCACCGGCAGCATGGACGGTTGGCAACCCGTTTGCGGCAAGTTTCAAATTAATGTAACGCAGCAGTTCCTTCCGCTCGCCAGCCTGAACGTCAGCATCGCCTTCGCGAAATCCCAAGGCGAGTTTCATGTCTAACACGTTGTCATTTCCCTGTCAGATGCGGATCGGTAGCGGATTGCGACCAGTTGGTCCGGCCGCGTGAGCCCTTGAGCAAACGGTTTACCGCCGAAGCAGAAAGTCAGCGATACTCACGAATCAACGCGATTTCCGTGGGCGAAATCGACGTATCTCAATCGTCCGTTGCGACTGAGTGCCCGATAAGTTTGCTGGGAGAGCTAGATTTTAGGCATGTGAACGGCCCGCTGGCCACTTCATTTCCTGACATCTGCGATACAAAAACTGCCATAGGTATGGACGCGATCCTTGGCGTGGAGTTCTACGGCCAGAGGATGGTTGTATTGCAGGATCTGTTCGAGTGACTTTTTCTGGCCATTAACGTTCACTTCGATCGGATTGATGAAGGTTCCGTCGAGGCCCGCGCTGCGCCAGAGGACTCGGGCATTCGGAGCCGCCTTGTCCATGATGGCTTGCCACTCGGCCGTCAGAATCTTTTTCGTCGGGTCCTTGGACAACCAGTCCATATGGTCCAGAAGAATAAAACGAGAAATCTGGTGCTGTGACTTCTCGAGGAAGCCTTGCACGGTATTGGTGTGCGAAGTGACGTGATCGGCGACACCTTCCTTCAGCCGCGCGAAGTTTTCTGGCTTCAGATATTCGGGGCAGGCATCGGGGGTGTATTCGCCCGTTAGGTAGACTCGCCATGCGTAGTTGTCTTTGAAGGGGATCTTCGTAAAGACCGCTTCGACACGGTCGACAACGAACTGCAGGATTCCACCGGGATATCCTTCGTCAATCTGTCGACGCTGAGCTCGTGGTACCCCGAGAAGTGACAGTGTGACGTCACGCTTCATGGCGAACTTGATCATTGGGCGCCAGAGCTTTTTAGCCAGATCATACTGCTCGAACAGGCTGCGTTGTTGTTCGACATTGTCCGCGGCAAGCATGGCATTCACGGCATCACGCATCTTCGCGACGCGGTTGATGTAGTAATTCACGAACCATGCAAACGTTCCGCTGGTACAGCGGAAATAGAACGATTTCCGCCGGCCCACTCGAAACAGCCCACCCTTGCGATCCCAGAAGGCTCGGGCTTCAGGGGAAAGGTGAGGCCGCAGTCGTTCTGGATAAACCGACATCCAGTTGGGGAGGTTTCCCTTACCGAACAATTGAAAGAATGTTTCGTAGTCCAGATGTTTCGCGCCGACCAGTTTCAGGTCGAGCAGATGATTCTGCTTGGGGTTCATATCCACAGCATGGACATGACCTGCACCTGCCAGTGCGTAATCGATGGCATTGCAGCCAGCAGAGGTAATCACGAGGACTCGATCCTGAGGCGTCAGTTCGAGGGCCACTCGGTCCAGTCGCGGATCTTCCCAGCACTGGTTGTAAACGATGTTTCGCCCGTGGACGAGGTTAAACCAAGTCTTGCTCAGTCGCTCGACAACCATGTTGCAGTCAATCCGTGGAAGAAGAATTCAGAGATTACCAATTCGCAAATCCGGCCACACATTGGCCATCACTGATGTGACGCCCGCTGCGGGAATTCCCCTATGTTCGTAGAAAGACGTCGGATTCTCAACCGAGCATGCACGAAGAGCCGAATCTCTGTGAAATTCGAACGATTATTCAAGATGTAACGGTACTGGTGATGGTCGTTTGCGGCGATTTGTGAATACCCCGTCTCGCAATAGGTCTGGGCCATCTGATATCGGCTCGATGCAGATCACGTGCGCGACTCCCGACGATGGTGCTCCGTTGATATGATGAATCAAGAATTTTGCTGTACGAACAATGGCATTCGAGGCGATTGTCCAGATTTCACGACCGTCCTTGGTCGTTTGTCCGCGTGAAAGGAACCTGACTTCGTGACCAAAGCAGATCCGGCGACCCCCCCCGCCTCGTCCAAGGGGGGATTCTTCAGCGACCTCAAGATTCTCTGGCATATGGCTGTTACGGGGGGACGCGGGAAGACTCACGAAGAACGGCTCGAAAACTTCTATTCCGGTCAGGCCGCGGGATACGATGCGTTTCGCAAACGACTGCTCCATGGGCGTGAAGAGTTGTTTGCTGCGATGCCGACCGTGCCAGGTGGTGTCTGGGTCGACATGGGAGCGGGAACCGGTGAAAACGCTGAGAACTGGGGAGAGCGCCTGAAGGATTTCTCCAAGGCTTACCTGGTCGATTTGAGTTCGTCGTTGCTTAAAGTTGCAGACCAGCGGATCGCGGCGCGCGGCTGGCAGAATGTTTCGACCGTACATGTCGACGCCACGAAATTTCTACCGCCGGAAGGGGCCGCCGATATCGTCACGTTTTCGTATTCGCTGACGATGATTCCCGACTGGTTCCTGGCTTTGGATCAGGCTCTTCGCATGCTGAAGCCGGGCGGGATGCTGGGAGTGGTTGATTTCTTCGTCGCCCGCAAGTGGCCTGCAGATGGTCTGACTAAGCATGCCTGGTCCACGCGAACATTCTGGCCAACGTGGTTTGCCAACGACAACGTGTTCCTGAACGGCGATCACATTCCCTATCTGCAAAGCCGGTTCGAAACATTGACATTGCAACAACACCGGGGCAAGGTACCCTATCTTCCATTCGTTCGAGCACCGTACTATTTGTTTATCGGCAAGAAGCCATTAGCGTGACGGAATTGCGGTGGCATTCGCACTCGACCTGGATCTCATGGAGGAAGATCAACGATGGCGAAGATTTTCTACAGCATGGCGGGCGAAGGACGGGGGCATGCCGTCCGAGTCCGAACACTGGTCGAGCATCTGCGGCATGACAATGAACTTGTCCTGTTCGCACCGGACGAAGCCTATGATTTCCTGGTGAAGTCATATGGCGAAGATCAGTCTGTCGAAAATGTCCGGCTGATGCGGATCCCCGGTATCAAATTCCATTACACCGGCGGCAAACTCGACTTGTTCAAGTCGATTGGGTATGGACTGAGTTACGCACGTCGCGAACTTCCCCAACTGGTCGATGCGCTTCGTCGTCGGATCGAGGCTGAGCAGCCCGACCTGTGTATTTCAGATTTTGAACCGTCGTTGCCCCGGGCCGCTCGAAAGTGTGGCGTCCCTCTGTTGAGTATCGATCATCAGCACGTTCTGCTCGCCTACGACCTGCGATCTTTGCCCTTGATGCTGCGGCGCTATGCGTGGTGGATGAGCTGGTCGATCCGCTGCTATTACGGTCGTGGAGATTACGAAGCGGTGGCTTCGTCCTTTTACAGTCCACCGTTGAAGTCCGGCTTCGGACATGTGCGACAGGTCGGTCCGATGCTGCGCAGCGACATCGTTGCCGCGGTCCCTCAACAAGGGGATTTTCTTTTGTCCTACTTGCGAGCGAATACGCCACCTCGCATTCTGGAAATGCTGTCCGGGGCGGGAATGGATGTTCGGGTTTATGGGCTTGGTGAACGTCCGCGGCAGGGTCGCGTATCATTTCACGCCATCAACGAGCAGAATTTCGTGAATGATCTCGCCAGTTGTGCGGCACTGGTCAGTGCTGCTGGAAACCAACTGCTGGGTGAATCGCTCTTTCTCGGCAAGCCTGTCTTCGCGATTCCTGAGGAACTGCATCATGAGCAGCAGATCAATGCCTGTTTCCTGAAGCAGATGGGGGCAGGGGATTGGACGACCTTGGAAACATTGTCCAGTGGCCACCTGAGCAAATTCCTGTCGCGTCTGGATGACTATCGGGCCAGCACCGCAAACTTGTGCGGGCGATTGAATGGAACCCCGGATGCTCTGGACGCGATTCGAAATGCAGTCTCTCGACGACCGCAACAACATGCACCGCTGGAATCGGCCAGAATCTGAAAGCCTCGATGAATACTGAAATCGCTCCCTCACCCGCCGTGCCATCGCTCTGGCGTCGACTGCTGCGGCAATGCTGGTCAGGCGGCTTCATAGCCACGCTGATGCTGGCCGCAGTCATCTGGAATGGATCGCGAACTGTCCCGGCCGATCCCAGTCAACCGATCGTACTCCGCGGCGACGCCCCGTTGGCAGAATCAACCTCGGATGTTCTGCGAGTCGCAACGTTTAATATTCACAGTGGACGAGGTCGCGATCGGCGGTTCGATCTGGCACGAACGGCAGCCGTCTTTCCGACGCCTCCAGACCTGCTGGGGCTGAACGAAGTTCGTGGAACATGGCACGAATCGCTGGCTCGTGATCAGAGTTCCGAACTGGGGATCAAATGGGGAATGCAGTCCGCATTCGTTCCGACGGAGCGTCGCTGGTGGCATGATCATTTTGGAAACGCGGTACTGACGCGAGTACCCATCCATCAGATTCATCGACTGCCCCTCGCCGGTTTGCGAGGTAAGGCATTTCGAACCGCAACCCTGGTTCAATTCGAATTCCATGGTCGACCGGTGCAGTTGTTGTCCGTACATGTCGACAGCCAGACGGACCGCGAACGGCAGTTGCAAGCGGTGCTCTCTCTGTTTACGGGCTTGCAGCCCCCGGCGATCCTGATCGGCGATTTGAATTCTGATCGCGAAGACCCTCAACTGAAATCCCTGCTCGCACGACCGGATGTTGTCAATCCGCTGAAGGATGCCCCGGCCGATTCCCGAGGTCGCCTTCCGATCGACTGGATCCTGGCACGCGGGTTTCGAAGTCGATCTGGCCAATTGATTGAAAACGACGCGTCAGATCATCCGGCTGCCATCGCAGAACTGGAACTCGAGTAATCAACACGGTTTTTTACCACTCCTTGGCTGGGTCTTGCCGTAAGTGCCTGTGCGGTATTCGCTTGTGGGAGTCGGTTGTTGAGTCGAAGGCCTCGTGCCAAACTCTTCAGGCACATTTTCGGCTCGACTGCGCGGCAAGCTGTACGGCTTGATCGCGCAATAGTGGTTGGCGCCGCTGGAAAATGTCGAAACTTCGGAAAACCCCGTTTTCCCGGTTCAAACACTACAGGTCGCACTCTCATGGGCAATTCGGCTTGTCTTGCGCTGGCTATCCTGTTGGCGGTCGTACCGCTGGCGTCTGGACAGAGCGATGAGCCTTTGCATCCTGCGTTTGTCGATGAATCGCTGCGCGACCCCTTTCTGACTCCTGCGAAATCGCAAATCTCCGGACCACTCGACGAACCGATCGAGAAGGATTGGGATTCCGACTTTCAGACGAATCCCTACATGCCCGGATCGCCCGCGGCGGTCTTTGCCGAGGACGAAGACTGCACGGCGACAGCACCTGTAGTACCGCGCCGAAGTCCACTGATGGACTCGGGAATCACCGCGACCTGGCTGGCGCCCGTGGATGGGTTTGGAATCTCGGATGTTGATGCCCGAACGACGCTGCTGTTTCCGCTACTGGTGAAGGGATCGCCACTACGGCTGGCGATGTCGGCAGGAACGACATTTGTGAATGCTCCCGCAGCGATCGACGTTCCCAGTCGACTGTACGGTCTTTCGGCCGAACTGCGATGGTATATCCCGCTGAAGGAAACGTGGGCCGTTGACCTGGGTGCCGGGGGAGGCATCTACTCAGATTTGAATGGTACGGCGGGCGAAGGGTTTCGAGTCACCGGACGCGCGATACTGCTCAAGGATCTAAACTCGCAGTGGAAACTCTCTGCCGGGGTACTTTACCTTGGCCGTAAAAACCTGCTGGCGATGCCAATCGCTGGTGCCATCTACACTCCACGCGACGATTTCCGCGTCGAAATCCTGATTCCGCGTCCACGAGTGATGAAGCGGATTTCCGTGAATGGAACCCGCGAGCACTGGGTCTATGCCGGTGGCGAAATCTTTGGTGGTAACACCTGGGCCATTCAACAGACGAACGGGCTGCAAGACACGTTCATTTACAAAGACAATCGAGTCCTTGTCGGTTACGAAACGAAGGGACCCGGAATTGTGTCTGGCCGTATTGAAGCAGGCTATGTCTTTATGCGGAAAGTCTCATTCTCAAACGACCGTGCCACACTCGACCCGGGCGGAACCGTGATGTTACGAGCCGGGGTCACGTATTGATTGAGGCTGGTGCCTTACGACTGAGCTTCTTCTGCAGCCTTTGGAGCAAATCCGCGTCGCAGAGTGTTCTCTGTGACGTTGATGGGAATCAGGAAGTGCTTCAGGTAGTCAGGGCCACCCGCCTTGCTTCCGATCCCGCTCAGTTTGAATCCACCAAATGGCTGGCGTCCGACGAGTGCACCTGTGATGGGGCGATTCAGGTACAGGTTACCGACCGCGAATTCGTTGCGAACTCGCTTCAGATTCGCCGGGCTGCGACTGTAGCAGCCACCGGTCAGTGCGTAGTCCGTTCCATTCGCAATCGCCAGTGCTTCGCCGATATCCCGAGCTTTGAACACAGCCAGGACTGGTCCAAAAATCTCTTCCTGTGCCAGTGCTGAATCCGGATCGACATTGGCGAAGATGTGTGGGCCGATGAAGTAACCTTGTGCGGACAGCTTTGGATCGATGCTTCCCAGTACGAGTTGAGTTTCCTCGTTCGCCGTTGCCATCTCGATGTAACGCAGGATTCGCGTGGCCGATTCTTCATCGATCACGGGGCCGATGTCACAATCGGGGCGTTCTGCGGGGCCAACCTTCAGCGATCGAGTCGCTTCGGTCAGGCGTGTCAGGAATTCGTCGTACGCATCGGCCAGGACGATGACGCGAGAGCATGCGGAACACTTTTGTCCGGCATATCCGAACGCACTCTGCATCACGCCGACAACCGCTTCGTCAAGGTCTGCATCGTTGTCGACGATGATGGCATTCTTGCCACCCATCTCGGCCAGAACGTGCTTGACACTGGCTTGGGATCCGTGGATCGACGCTGCCTGTTCATTGATCGTCAGGCCAACCTGTCGCGATCCAGTAAAGGCGATCACGTCAACGTCAGGACTTCCCACCAGCAGCGGACCAACTTCTTCACCGATTCCGGGCAGGAAGTTGACGACACCATCAGGCAGGCCTGCGGCAAGGATCACTTCCATGAATTTCGCGCCGACGATCGAGGCCTGTTCAGCAGGCTTGACGATCACGGTATTCCCCGACACCAATGCCGCGGCCGCCATACCCGTCAGGATTGCCAGCGGGAAATTCCACGGGGCGATCACGGCGACAACGCCGCGCGGACGGTAGAAGTAGCTGTTTTCTTCTCCGGGAAGATCGAAATGCTGCGGGTGATCGAGTTGCACCATCTGCTGGGCGTAGTACATGCAGAAATCGATCGCTTCGCAGACGTCCGCATCGGCTTCGGCCCACGGCTTGCCGCATTCGAAGACCTGCCAGGCGGCGAGTTCAAATCGACGTTCGCGCATTTCGCGAGCGATCAGTTGCAGATACTCGGCACGGTATTGAACTTCGGTTTTCGACCACTGTGGAAACGCCCGTCGGGCGGATTCGATCGCGGATTCGACATCATCGGTGTTCGCGGAGGCAATCCGGCCGACAACCTGGGTTTTATCGGAAGGGTTACGAGAAACAATCATCGGTCTCGCATGAATCGACTTTCCGCCGATCACGATCGCATAGTCTTCACCGAGTTCGTCGCGAACCTTGTCGAGGGCGTCGAGCATCTTTTCGCGGACCGATTCCTGGCTGAAATCAGCGGTCGGTTCATTGAGGAATTCAGGCGGCGCCGGCTTTTTCCGTGCGGGAATTTTTGCGGCGACATCGGTCGGTTTCATCAGCAGATCCTCGATCTTCACGTGTTCGTCGTAGCTATGTCGCAGGAAGGAATCGTTCGAAGTGTTTTCCAGTAATCGCCGTACCAGGTAGGCCATCCCAGGCATCAATTGTCCGAACGGAGTATAGATCCGGACTCGATGCCCCATCTCACTGAAAGCTCGCGCCTGCTCCTCGGCCATCCCGTACAACATCTGCAGTTCGAAGGCCCCTTCGGGAACTTTCAGTTCCTTGGCACAGGCCAGTGCATGAGCCAGGCTGCGCATGTTGTGGCTGCCGAATGCGGGCCGCAGCAGGGTGTGGTTCTGCAGCAGAGTTTTCGTCAGGCGTTCGTAGCTGTCGTCCGATTGCCACTTCTGTTCGAAGACCGGGACTGGCCAGTTACGACTGGCGGAAACCACCGTTTCGTAGTCCCAATAGGCCCCTTTGACCAGGCGCACCCAGACTGGTGTTCCTCGTTTGCGGGACCATTCCAGCAGCCCCGCCAGATCTCGCTCAGAATCAGCCAGATAGGCTTGAATGACAATTCCGACATCGCGCATCTCGCGGAATTCGTCTTCCATCAAGGTTTGCTTGAAGATGTCGAGGGTCAGGTTTTTGTACGAATACTGTTCCATGTCGACATGCACATAGGCATGTTGCTCGCGGGCCTTCCGCAGCAGTGGTCGCAAGCGAGCCTTCACTGCATCGGCTGTTCCGGCGGCGTCAGCAGGTCGGAAATGGCTGACGAGGGCCGAAAGCTTGATCGAAACGTTCACGCGGGGAAGCGGACCGTCGTGATCGGAATCGATTCGCTCGTGTTCCGGCCAGGCGTTGACCACCGGGGCCAGTCCGTCGATTAAATCGAGATACGATTGCTGATACGCCTCAGCTTCGGTCTCGCTGATGACCGCTTCACCCAGCAGGTCGAGGGTAAATGCGAAACCTTGCTTTCGGAGCGTTGTGACTGCAGTCAAAACTTCGTCGACGCTCGTCCCGGCGATGAACCGTCGAGCCATCCGGGTGGCGTTGGCCCGCGCGTTATAGGCCAAGGCTCGCGACAAAACCGATTCCGGCGACAGGTGCTCGACTCCGAATCGAACCATCTCGACCGCCCAGGGGAGATGCTCGCGGACTTCGAGGAAGTATTCCTGCAGATGCCGGGTCACTTCACGGTGCGTACGCAGTCGCGGCAGCACGTCAACAAAGCGAAACATCTGGACTTTGAGCGACTCATCAGCCATCGCCGCTCCGAGAATGCGTTCGTCCCACCATCGTCGTTCGAAGATGGAAGGCTTCCGCCGGGCGAGGTGCTCCCAGACATAGTGTCCGATCTGCTGCGTTCCCGCTTCGATGGCACTTTCCGTAACGTCAATGCCTACAGGTAAATCCGGCGTTTTTTCGTCCGGTGAAGCGGTCTGGGTTTTTCGAGTCGACTTCTTAGCCAAGTTCGCGTCCGTGCTGTCAAAAATCATTACGGTGTTGTGGCAGATCACTCATTTTACGAGCACGGCGGCAAACTGGATAGGTTCGGTCAAGGAATTCTCTGGGCAACTGTTTTTTTCAAAGCAGGGTAGGGCCAGCTCCCTTCGAGTGCCGTTCCTGTCAGTGGCCGATCTACTATTTTACACGGGAGGGCGAGGCCGAAGACGGTTCGGCAGGAGCCTCACCCTCCCGAACGGAACGAACGGCCCTGCATCATCGTTTCTTCACGGCACCGAACGCCGCGAAACAGCCATTTTTATGCAGCAGTTCCACGTCATGGAAACCGACTTGTCGCAGCAGGTCCAACTGATACGTCACCGGTCGCGGCGAATCTTCCTTGTCGATGTATGCAAAAACCTTGTCCCGGTAGGCTTCGCCGCCGATCGACGTCAGATACTCACCGTACCCGGCCCACATCATCTCCTGCACAGGTCCCGATTCGTGAGAGACCAGATCCGTAATCCAGACGCTGCCACCGGGGGCTGTGATTGCGAACAGCTTCTTGAAAGCAGTCATCCAGTCATTGTCATCACGTAAGTGATGCAAAACGGCTGCGGCCAGGATCACATCGTATGTCTCTTGTCCCAGGTCGGCCTGACGAAAGTCCTCGTGGATTGTGCGGACCGGTGCTGCGTTCACAGCGGTGACTCGTTCGGTCGCACGTTGCAACATCGGCAAGCTCAGATCGAGCAGATCGACCTGGAAGTCGTAACCAGCGACTTCACGCAACTTCAACGTGTTATTCCCGGCGCCACACCCGATATCCAGAACCCGGCGAATCGGCTTCGTACTGCGAACGGCTGCCTGAGTGATGAGTCGCATCGCGAGCGGTGCGTCCTGAGTTGCCGTTTGACCTGTTTCCAGCTTTGAAAACCGTTCGACATCCTGATCAAAACGCTCGCGGATCTGATCGAGTGTCGATTTGTCGTGTAATGGCGTTGGCATGAGGTCTCTCGGGAAGTTGATTGTTACGTTTGAGGACTTGGCAAATGTAACGGTTCGAACTTCCGTCGTCTGCCAATTCTTGATCTCAGATGGAATTCAGGTCATCAGCCATGATGGATACTGAACCCATCAGCCGGCAGCTCGGTCCCATTTATCCATGTCATCCGTGGTTAGATTTTACAACCACGGATTGCACGGATGTCACGGATAATCACAAGAACGAGCGATGCCAGAGTCATCGAGAAGAATGTCCGATTTCGCTATCGGAGCTCGTTAATTAGTGCGGCCAGTACTAGCAGAAACCAGCGCAGGATCGGGTGTACGATTTGAAGAGTAATAGACCATCAGCCGGAACGCGCTACGGCCTGTTGATTTAGTTTGTTTTGGTAGGATTGCCGTTCGTGACGATTCGAACCGTGGGCTAGCGCCGGCTAGCGCCCAGCGGCTGATGGTCCAACTCGGAATCGATGTGGTTCCAAACAGATTTCCAGGACGACAAATTCTCCAGTTTCAACCCATCAGCCGGAACGCGCTAGCGTCCGGTTCTCTTCGATTGTTCATTCTGACAGAAGATTGCATCCCGCGATTCGGTCATTGCTTGATCGACCCGGCATTTTGGCTAATGAGATTGCCCAGAAGAAGTTCCAGCGTTCACTTTTCCCGGTGCCGTTCCTATTCTGGTTTCTGGCACGACACACCTGGATTTCAACAACCACGATGGAGATGACGGTGTTTACAAATTCTGTGAAGCAGAAGTTGCAGGCCGGGGGGACGTCCCTGGGAACGATGATGTTCGAGTTTCCGACCACGGGGATAGCTCGACTGGCCTCGGTCGCGGGAGCGGAGTTTGCCGTCTACGACATGGAGCACACGGGGTGGAGCATCGAAACCATTCGGATGCTGATTGCGACGACACCTCGACCCGCCCTGGTGCCCATTGTGCGAATTCCTGCCTGCGACTACCAGTTCGTGGCACGTGTTCTGGACGCTGGAGCGATGGGGATCATGGTCCCGATGGTCGAGTCTGAAGAACAGGCTCGGCATCTGGTCAGTTCCGCCAAGTATCCCCCCATCGGCAGGCGTGGTGCGGCTTTTACGATTGCGCACGATGAATATCGGAACGACCCGATTCCTGATGTCATCCGTTCTGCGAATGCCGAAGGACTTTTGATTGCTCAGATAGAGACCGTGAAAGGTTTGGAAAACGTCGAAAAGATCGCATCGGTTCCCGAGATCGATGTTCTATGGATCGGACTGTTTGACCTGACCAGTTCGATGGGAATTCCCGGCCAGACTCAACATCCCGACACACTGGCCGCGATCCAGCGAGTGCTTGCGGCATGTCGCACCTACAACAAGATCCCGGCTGTGCTGGTGACCAGTGTTCCGGAAGGGCTGATGCAACTTCAAACCGGTTTCCGAATGGTCGCCTACGGCGGCGATCTGTGGATCTATCAGTCGGCACTGAAAAAGGGCTTGAACGCCCTGCGCGAAGGCCTGAAGCCGACAGAGAATACAACTACATAATTTTGAAGCGTTCAGAGTAAGCCAAATTGCTGTACTTCACCGCAGTTGTAATGTACTGAGGAGCCCAACAGATGTCCGCAGACCGCAGCGACGACGATCCAATCAAAGAGGCCATACCATTTTCCAACCGTCTTGTTGGCGGTGGCGTGATCTTGTTTGGCTTGCTGATGGCCGTTTTCTCAATTTCGACGCTCGCTCAAATGCGTGATGCGCTCGATCGGAACAGCGCAATTGCCACCGCGGCTTTGGCAATCATTCTTGTATCCGTCGGAGCAGTCCTTGGGTATCGCGATTATTTGCCGAAGAAAATCGTTGCTACGACAACGATTGGAATTGGCGTGCTTGGGATTGTGGCTGGAGTCGGCACCCTCGGTTGGGTTGGATACAACCTCTTCGTTGAACGTCAAAAAGAATTCCACCCAGGGAGACTCGGCCTTCCCTTTATCATGATCGCAGTCGGATACGGATTTGTGAGGAAAGGCATTTCAGCACTCAAGTGAGCAAGTACCGACACGCGCGAGATAATGGTGAATATTGTGTTAAACGCAGCATCCATCGACGTAATTGAGTCCGCGCTCCCCTTTTTTGATCGATTTGAAAGGTGTATCGATGGCGTTTACTTGCTTCTCACTTACGGTTGCGGAGTACGAGGTTCCGGAGTTGTGATTTGGTCTCGTTGCGAAAACGGTGATTGCACAAAGTTTGTTTATGGCACCGGGCCGATCGTAATGAGTGGCCGAAAACTAATAGAGTGGTATGCTGCAAATGGATTCAACTTTACAACCGTGGAGCAGTACTACGCAGCGATGGAGGCAAGTCCTGACATTCTGGGCGAGGTGGACGATGAATTTCGGAAGCAGCAAGTTGAAGGCCTCGAACCAGAAATCGACTCGCTGAGCGCGATTGACGAAACTGAATTTCAGCGTGCGGTTCAACTGGCTGAGGCGTTTGGAACTGGTACGTCAGGCATGTTAGGTACAGACCACGATTTCCGGGTAATTGTGAAAATTGGCAACCGCAAATGGAGCGGGACGACTTGGAGTGGGCCAACGGACTCGGAAAATGTTTGGCGCGCTGCACATGAGTTAGCGGCTCTTGGCGGTTTGTAGACAGGGCTTCATCATGCAACTGGCGAAGTCAAAAGGGTCAGGACGGTCAAGACCCTTTGTTACTGTGCGATCCTGATCAAACCATCTTGACCATGGCGAATGGACCATCTTCGACCACGCCCATCGCAAAGCCTCTGAGCGTGCCACCCGACCCGCGAATGAGATCTAACGAACGGTTGGCAACCTGAAAGTGATTGGCAGTTCAAATGGAAAGGAATGGCAGTCGAGCACTCGCCCAACACGAGATTGATCAAAGAGTCCTGACACTTTGTTTTCGCGCCTGTAGTGTAAACGCGTCGTAACCAAGCGATTCTTTAATCGGATATGTCGATGTTGCAACTTTCGTCTGGACTTCTGTTTCCGTTTGATGTCAGCCACATTTCGTGTGGGCGGAAATACTTTGAGTTAGTCTCTGCGCATGCACCCAGGTTGCTCCCACAGAAATACGGCAACGATGAACCGCTGAAAGGTTGCTTTTCTCTCGATGCGATCGAACCGATTCTTCAAGCTTCCTGGCAAGACATGTTCTTGTGGAAAAGCAACAGCAGCAAAACCAATGGAATCTGGCAAATGGGGAAAGGCCTTCGGCATTCCTCTTTGTTTGTCTATGGAAACAATCGAACCATCAACTCAGGCGAATTGAAATCGCTCTACGAGGCAATGGCTGTTTCTTTTGGCGAGATCGATTTTGGCTATGTTCATGCGTTGGCCGATCCTGAATGGGAGTCCTTCGCGCCGTTTGCGACTGACATGCTTTCGCCATTCAATTATGGGGTGATGACGATCAATCTGAGAAAGTGCATTCCGAATCTTTCATGGGCTACGTTATTCGGGCGCCCGTACGTTGAAATGATTGGAATGGACAGACTCCTTTCGTCTCCTGCTTTCAACGTTGAGAAATGGGGAGACAGCCTCGTATACGTTCAAGTAAGTCCAGAAATCAGCGATGTTGAATCGAAGTTCAGCGATTTCAGTGACAGGAGAAATGCTGTCAAGAGTCATCTTGGTGATCACTTGTTCTTTATGCCAAATGCATCGCAAAATGACTCGAAATCACCGATGTTCACGTTTTGCTGAGACACGCAAAGTGATTGTCAACATCGAATCGCGCATTGATGAGAGGTCAAAAAGCGGTCAGGATCGTTTGTTAATCGCAAAGCATCTGAGCGTGCCACCCGATCCGTCGACGTGATCAACTGGCTCAAAAAAGAAGCATTCCTAGGGAAATGGTGAACGAATGTCTCGATCACAATCCATCACGTTCTGGATTGATGCGTCCGCCGAACCGCAATTCGAGTTGCTGATGGCCGTCCTGAGAAAATCGCATGCTTCGTTTGTGAGGGACGCACACATTCATGTGTACTCGGATTCCGACGATGGTCGCGACTATGTTTCGAAGCCTTGTCGCGAGGAGGATGCCTTTGACACTGTGGCAAAACTGTTCGCGAGTGGAGCAATTGCCGCGGTGGCCGCCGAAGTCACGTGTGGCGGGCGTAGGATGATACTCAACTTCGATCCAAGTTACGATGGCCAAATCGTCATCACGATCCTTGGCAAGTATGTTGCGTTGCTCGATGGGATGATCGATTTCAACTGGTACTACTCGTGTTGGAAGGAGAATCTGAAAGACCTGGTGACCATTACAGGGATCGAGTTCAGCGTGCATGTATAGCGGGTTGGCTCTAAAGAGAAACCAAAGGGCCAGGACTCTTTGTTGCGATTCGAGCCTGATCAAACAGTTCTGACCGTCCAGACCCCTTGTTCTCGTCCACGCTAAAACTTGAGGTCATCAAGCAACACAGGCACTTCATCTCCTTGAATCAATGCAGATACATCCGAATCCTTCTTGACTTGCATCTGGATTGCAGCGATTTCAATCGGCTTGGCCAACTTCAGGCCTGCGTCATTGAAATCAATCACTCTCCAAACGCTTCGTACGCCAGCAAACCGCAGCGATGCTGGCCGGTCATCACACGTGAAGCCCGACGTAGTTTCAGCCTCATCGACAGCACATTTGATTCCGAGCGAATATGCTTGATCTGCATTCTCGGCAGGCACCAGGTAAATGTTCATCCAAATCGGGAAGTCATCTTGTGGCCCTTCTTCAAATACGACAATCATGATGACGTGCACGGAATAGTATGTCATACAGGAACACCTCTTGCGTTGCTGAGTGATTGTTCTGCACCAAGAACATTCTACTCGAAGAAGTGAAGAGGGCTTGCGGTCTTGCCTCCTTTTGCCATGGACTGTAACGCATCTACTTCAGCAGTTTCATGGTTTTCATCCACGCTTCGCACGGCTTCGGCCAATCAGTGACGGGCTGGCCGTCGACATGCCTCAATCCGTAACCGTGGCCGCCCGTGGCGTAGACGTGAACTTCCGCCGAGACTCCGACTCGCTTGAGTTCTGAGGCCAGCAAGAGCGTATTCAGAACGGTGACGCCGTCATCGTAAGCATGAACGAAAAACATTGGTGGCGTCTTGGCGGTTACCTTGATGTCGGTCTGTTTCAATTGTCCTTTTTCTTCGAAGCCGCCGGGGTAGATCAGGATTGAGAAATCCGGTCGGCAAGGAGTCTGATCGACTGCGTCGACTGCCGCATACTGACGCTCGTCATCGAAAATCGAGACCATTCCGGCGACTTGACCACCTGCCGAGAAACCCAGCAGTCCAATGCGATTCGGATCGATTTTCCATTCGCTGGCTTTGCTGCGAACAAGGCTGATGGATCGTTGAGCGTCCTGGACTCCGGCAATCCATCGCTTGTTGGGGTCGCGGAAGGGAACGCGGTACTTCAGCACGATCGCCGTCACGCCGATTTCGTTGAGCCATGTGGCGACTTCGGTTCCTTCGAGATCGTAGGCCAGAATGAAGTGGCCGCCACCCGGGCAGATCACGACGGATGTTCCCGTATCTTTCGCAGGATCAGGTCGGTAGATCGCGAGCTGGGGTGTAGAAACGTTGCCCAGTTTGATAATCCGCCTGCCGGCGATCAGTTTGTCTTCAGGTTTGGTTTGGTCGGCTTCGGGAGGGAGTTCCTTTGTCTCGCCCGGTGGCTTTCCCGGCCAGACATTCATGACCAGCGGTTCGGCGGCAACAGCAGGCGACGTCGAACTGATCGCCAACAACAAAAGGAGGCAGGCTTTTTTCACGATGGTCCTCGGCGGAAGGTCTGGAAAAGGAATTGGTCCGAATGTGATGGCTGGGAAAAGCTCTTGGAACTCTCGGCAGGGTTTCAGATTCGCGGTCAAACTGCAACAGATCGAACCGCAGTGTCGATTTGCAGGTGGAGTCGCGTTGATTGAGGCTGGTCCATTCGCAGAGGAGGAACACTGGTGGATTGTGGTGATGAGACGAAACGGGAGGGCGAGGCGGCGAGGCTTCCGCCGAGCTGCGATTGAGTGTGACGCTTACCGGTCCGAAGACGGTTCGGTTGGAGCCTCACCCTCCCGCTTCGGAGACCAGTTCGCTTCGAGCGCCGGCCCACCCTACTTTTGTGATGTGCTCACTTCGCGCCATGGTCGATACCGTGGGCGACGATTCGAACCGTGGGCTAGCGCCCAGCGGCTGATGGCGCGACTCCAAATCGAGGTGTTTCTAAACAAATCTCTTTCAACGGCATGTTTCCAAAATCACCCCATCAGCCAGCACGCGCTAGCGTCCGGTTCAGCCCGTGTACCACTTTTGTGATGTGCTCACTTCGCACCATGGTCGATACCGTTTCCGACGATTCGAACCGTGGGCTAGCGCCCAGCGGCTGATGGCGCGACTCGAAATCGAGGTATTTCTAAGCAGATCTCTTTCAATGGCATGTTTCCAAAATCACCCCATCAGCCGGCACGCGCTAGCGTCCGGTTCAGTCCGTGTACCACGTTCGAAGGTCCTGTGTTCAGCCATACTTTGAAAATGCCGTTCACTCGAGTGTCAGTGGTTGCTTCGGCTTTTTCAAAATGTTTCATTTCCTGCCGGCCGAAATGTCGCGAGACGCGACCGATCGGGGTATTGGCCCAGCATCCAACAGGTCACTGGTCGACAGCGCCCTGACAGGAAAGGTATACTGCAGGCTCCTACCCGGCTCTCTATTGAAGGTCTTACCATGCAACTTCCCGTAACCTGTGCTGCGTGCGGCCAGTCGTTTCGGGTGGATGCCCGCTATGCAGGACGACGGGGTAAATGTCCGAATCCCGATTGTCGTCAGACGTATACGGTTCCCTCCGCAGATTCCGATGTTGATCAGGAACTTCCCGACGAAGTGGAATCGTCACCTCGCAAGAGTGGCTCGCTTGCCTGGGGAGAGCGTGCCAAGGCCAGTCGCAAGGCTCGTCCGAAAGTGTCTTGGTATCAGCGGATTGACCGGCCGTCGTTCCTCGTTGGAGCAGGACTCTCTGCTGTCATCGCCCTGATTGCGTTTGTCGCTTTGGGGATGACGGGCTCAGCCAAACGTAACAGTCAGGCGGCCGAGCCTGAAAAGCCAAAGGCCAGCTTCGACGTGGTCGTCGCTCCTGTGGTCACGAAATACTGCGGCAAATGTCACGGTGGGGATGAGCCGGAAGCGGGGATTGCCTTTGCCAAGTACGCGAATGAAGCGGCGATGCTGAAGGATCGGAAGACGTGGGAGAGGACGTTCGAAATGATCTCGAACGGAACAATGCCCCCCGCTGACAGTCCGCAGCCGACGGCTGATGAAAAAAGCCGATTGCTCGACTTCCTGGAAGGGGCTCTGTACCGCATCGACTGCACGAAGATCTCGGATCCAGGCCGAGTCACCATCCGACGGCTGAATCGTGCTGAGTACAACAATACGATCCACGATCTTCTGGGGGTTGCCGTCCGGCCAGCCGACGACTTTCCATCGGATGACGTTGGTTACGGCTTCGACAATATCGGAGACGTCCTGTCGCTCCCCCCGCTGCTGATGGAAAAATACCTCGACGCTGCCGAAAAAATTGCAGCGGCGGCGATTCTTGTCAGTGATCCGGCCAAGCCCAAGGTCCGTGAGTTTTCTCGAGACAAGCTCAGCCGCAGCAATGTCGCTCATCCGCATGGCGAAGATGGAGTCATCCTGGTTTCGGTTGGCGATGTGACTGCCGAGATGGACTTTCCACAGGCAGGTGAATACGCCATTCGGGTCAAGGCTTCGGAGACTCCGGCGGGAAATGAACATGCCCGGATGGAGTACCGACTGGACGGCAAGGCCTTGAAATCCTTCGAGGTGCAGGCGACCGATTCCAAGCCGCAGGCGGTGGAATTCAAGTTCAAGACCACACGCGGAAAGCACAAGCTTTCGGTCGCGTTTCTGAACGATTTCTATGACGAAAAGGCGAAGGATAAGTCGCGACGCGACCGGAATCTGATTATCCGCGATTTCGAGATCGCTGGTCCGATTGGACTGGAGCCCACAGAACTTCCCGCTTCGCACATGCAACTGCTGGCAGTGCTTCCCGGCACAGGCAAATCGGCCGCCGAAGCCGCTCGCGAGAACCTGCGCCCTTTTCTCCGGCGGGCGTTTCGACGCCCGCCAACCGATGCTGAAGTCGAGAAGTATGTGGTCTTCGTGGAAAAGGCGGTCAAGGGGGGGGAGCCGTTTCCATTCGGCATGCAGATCGCTTTGACGGCGGTGCTGGTTTCACCTCATTTTCTGTACCGGATCGAAACTGACAAACGTCCCGACGATCCACAGGACAAGCATGCGCTGAACGACTTCGAACTTGCCTCGCGCCTGTCGTATTTCCTCTGGAGCAGCATGCCGGATGAGCAGTTGTTGAAGCAGGCGGAACAAGGGGATCTGCATCACGATGCGGTGCTCGACGAGCAAGTTCGCCGCATGTTGAAGGATCCGAAATCGAAAGCTCTGGTCGATAATTTTGCCGAGCAGTGGCTGCAGCTGCGAATCCTGAACGAGATCACTCCCGATCCGAAAAAGTTCCCTGACTTCAATGTTGAATTGCGTGAGGACATGAAGCGGGAAACGCGCCAGTTCTTCGATTACATCATGCGCGAAGATCGCTCGATCCTGGAGTTTCTGGATGGACAATACTCGTTCGTCAACGAACGACTGGCTCGCCATTACGGATTACCTGACATCAAAGGGGCGGAATTCCAGAAGGTGAGTCTGGAAGGAAAGAATCGTGCCGGGCTGCTGACTCAGGCCAGCATCCTGACGCTCACCTCAAATCCAGATCGAACATCCCCGGTGAAGCGTGGGAAATGGGTGATGGAGGTGATCCTCGATCAGCCACCTCCACCACCTCCACCAAACGTTCCGGAGCTGGCTGAAACAGCAAAGGCGGCTCCTAATGCTACGCTGCGTCAGCAGTTAGAGTTGCATCGGCAGAATGCAACGTGCAATTCCTGTCATCGAGTGATGGACCAGCTGGGGTTCGGGATGGAGAATTTCGACGCTATTGGACGCTGGCGAGAGACCGACAACGGCCAGCCTCTTGATACGACCGGTGAGCTCCCCGGCGGAAGCCGATTCAATGGTCCCGTGCAGTTGGCGGACGTGCTTCGTCAGAAACAGTGCGAATTTGGCGAGTGTCTGGCAGAAAAGATGCTTACTTATTCACTGGGGCGCGGATTAGAGTTTTACGATCGTTGTGCAACGGATAAGATTGTGAAATCTCTGAAGGAGCAGAAATTCCGATTTTCGGTCCTCGTTACGGAAATCGCGAAGAGTGACCCGTTCCGGATGCGGCGCGGGGAAGAATCCAAATAACTGCTACGAAACCGGTTGCCTCGTGAATTGTCAAAGACAAAAGCGGGGGTTGAAGATCGGGAGGGCGAAGCTCCCGCTGAGCCGCTAAGTCGATGTGCGCGAATAGCATAAGCGGCTCGGCGGGAGCCTCGCCCTCCCATCACGTTGAACCCCCGTTTTAGCTTTGCCGTACCACGGGTTGCCTTGGGGCCGAATGTTCCAGCGGGAACAGGTGCGGTCAAAAGGCCGTCTGAATCAGGATCGGTTCAGGCAATCGATGAAATTGCCAACGCAACGCGCCTCGGCGTGCGTGGGAATCAGGGCGAAGATTGCGTTTGCCCGACCGAGGATGATTTTGCAGGGGAGAGGCCGTGCCTCTCAACTTTGGCGGGTCTCTCCGCCAGTATCGAAGGAATTGCAGTGAACGATCAAGAACAGCCGGAAGACGGTATCGGCCCGGCCGCAGAGGAACAGGTCCTTGCCATGGGAAAGGTCGATGAAGAACTCGAGGAAGAGCTCGTCGATGAATTCGAAGGCGAATTCGATGATGGTGACGATTTGGATGAAGTCGCTGCAGCTGAACACGTCCGGTCGCTGATGGAAGAGATTTTCGACGAGGACGATCTGGGCGAAGTGATGAGCGAACTCGATGTCTTGTCGCTGGAAGATGTCGCTGCGTACCTGAAGGTCGAATACGGTGCGGTTCGTCGCTTGATCAAGGAGCAGGCGTTGCCAGGCCGGAAGATCGGTGAAGAATGGCGATTCCTGCGTGGTGCGATCGCGGATTGGCTGCGCGCCCCCGGTGGAAATGCCCCGGCACCAGCGACTGCACCGGCACAGGAACAACGCGAACCCAATCGCCCGCCGTTGCGGGAACGGTTCTCACAGGAAGGTCAGCAAGGGAATCGTTATCCCCAGCAAGGTGGCTCACGCTACCCTCAGCAGGGCGGAACCCGTTATCCCCAGGAGAATCGTCCCCCACGTCGCCCGTATCAGAATGAAGGTGGTAGCCAGGGAAATCAGGGAGGCGGCCAAGGTTACCAGGGTGGGCAGGGCTATCAGGGACGCGGTGGCGGACAGGGGTATCCACCGCCACGCCGTCCACGTTACGGCAACGAAGAAGATCAGGGCCAGGCTTCACAGAATGAATATCGACCTCCACGCCGACCCTACGCCGGGCAGGGTGGGGCCGGTGGTCAGAGTGGTCAGGGTGGGGGAAGTTCTGCCGGTTCGGGCAGCTATGGTGGACAGCGGTTCGGTGGCGGACCGAAGAAACCGAAGCGGAAATCTCTGAATGAACAGCGGTTCAATCGATTGGATCGCCGGAAGTTCGGTGAAGAAATCCCGGGAGACGATGGTTCTCAGGATTCAGGTGACTGAAAGAATTGATATGATGATTCCGGTCGCAGTACGGGTTTCGGCCCGTTCTGCGGCTGTACTGCATCGTCAGATACGCAGTACAGATGAGGACTCGGCCGGGAAGTTAGCGGTTCCGGTGCCGAAAGCTGATATGGGGAAGCGTGTTATGGACAGGTGAAAATCCTGTCGAGTTTCGAATCCAATCGCGAGGGCGATGTCATGGGCAGGCATTCCAGACTCCAGCGGCGTACTTTTCTGAAAGGGCTGGGAGCAGCCATGGGGTTGCCGCTGCTGGAAGCGATGCTGCCTTCGAGTGGTTTCGCTGCTCAATCCGCGGGCCTTCCCAAACGGATGGCGTTTGTTTTTGTCCCCAATGGAGTGATCGTTCCCGATTGGGAGCCGAAGGGTGAGGGGGCCAACTGGCAGCTTTCACCAACTCTTGAACCGCTCGCCAAGGTCAAAGACAAGGTATCCGTCTGCCTGGGACTGGCTCAGGACAATGCCCGCGCCAAGGGAGATGGGCCGGGTGATCATGCTCGCTCGTCGGCCGCGTTCCTGACGGGGGCTCACCCAGTGAAAACTGGGGGCGTCGATATCAAGGTGGGGCAGTCGGTCGATCAAATAGCGGCCGAAAAGATCGGGAAAATCACCCGGCTTCCTTCGATTGAACTGGGGACGGAAGGGGGACGCAACGCTGGCCAGTGCGATTCTGGATACAGTTGCGCCTATTCCAATAACATTTCGTGGAAGACCGCCAGCACGCCGATGGCGAAAGAGATCAATCCGCGGCTGGTCTTCGAGCGTCTGTTCGGCTCAGCCGATGACCGTGATGCAGCAAAGGGGCGAGCCAAGCGGGATGAATACCGCAAGAGTATCCTCGATCTGGTCACCGATGACGCTTCGAAGTTGAAGCAGCAGCTCGGCCAGACAGACCGACGCAAGATCGACGAATACTTCACCAGCGTTCGTGAGATCGAACAGCGGATCGAACGGGCTCGAGAAGACGATTCAAAACGCAAGATACCCGATCTGGCGTTGCCGAACGGGGTGCCCAAGCAACTGGACGAGCACATTACCCTGATGTTCGACCTGATGACGCTCGCCTTCCAGACGGATACCACTCGCATTGCGACGTTCATGATGGCCAATGAAGGGAGTAACCGCAGCTATCCGATGGTCGGTGTGAACGACGGGCATCATCACTTGTCACATCATCAGAACAAGCAGGACTGGATTGATCAGATCAAGAAGATCGACAAGTATCTGGTTGGCCATTTCGCGAAGTTTCTGGAAAAGCTGGACGGCATTCGCGAAGGGTCGGGCACGCTGCTGGATCAGTCGATGATCGTCTATGGCAGTGCGATCGGCGACGGTAACCGTCATAACCACAACGACTTGCCCATCCTGCTGGCAGGCCGAGGTGGCGGAACCATCGCGTCCGGGCGACGCATGTCCTACCCGAAAGATACGCCGCTCAACAACCTGTTCCTGTGCCTGCTGGACCGCATGGATTGCGGCGTCGACCAGTTCGGTGACAGCACAGGACGTCTGAAGGGCCTCGAAGGCTGACGGTCGGCTGGTTGCAGTGAATTGTCGCAACAGACTCGCCTGTTAAGGTTTTCGGAGTTTCTCCCGAACGCTTGGGCGATTTCCACCCTACTTTGAAAATGTCATTTATTCTCGCGTCATTGGCACGTCGGCTTTTTTGCAACGTGTCATTCCCTGTGGGCTGAAGGCCCACGAGAACAAAGCACAGGGCTTTCAGCCCTGTGAACGGAAGTAAAACAAAATTTGCGACCTGAAAGGTCGCGAGACGCGACCGATCTGGGTTGATCGCTATCTACGACTGAATTTCTCGCGACCATTCAGGTCGCAAACCCTGGGCTATTTGTCTCCACAGGGCTGAAAGCCCTGTGCTTTGTTCTCTTGGGCTTTCAGCCCACAAACAGCCGACCTCACAGACCGCCGATGATTGCGACATCGCCACCCAACCGAGAGACAAAGATCTGAGTAACGATGACTCCATCGTGTCAATGGCCCGATGATGGACTTTGTTCCTGTTGCGCCTGCGAAGCTGCGCGCGACGCCTCCATCGGGCTCTCGTTACGGACGAGGAAGACGGCTCCGACGATCAGCAGGAACGCTACCAGGTGATTCCAACCCAGTTTCGCGTCCAGGTACCAGACTGCGAAAATGCTGAAGACGACCAGTGTGATAATTTCCTGAATCACTTTGAGCTGGACGGCGGAAAACTGGGACGACCCCCAGCGGTTGGCGGGGACCTGAAAACAGTACTCGACGAATGCAATCAACCAACTGACAACGATTGCCATCACCAGGGGGCTCTCCTTGTGTTTCAGGTGGCCATACCAGGCGATCGTCATGAAGACGTTTGAAAAAATCAGCAGAACAATTGTCAGCATGATTGAGAACAATTCTATGCAGGAAGGTGACTGTTTCGGGATCGATCAGGCGAGTTTCGGTTTTCCGCAACGCGTCTGGATGCAGAATCTGCGTGTGCAGTAAGTTGTTTTTGCGTATTGAGATACGGAGATGTCTTGCATTCCCGTTGTTCACAGCAGAGAGTAGTTCGAGTGCCGCAGATCGGTCAACGGGGGTTTTCTGGCGTCCGTGTGAACCCGCTGAGAATTTTTTCACAAATCGTTAACCTCGTCAGCGAAGCCCACTTGTGCGGATCGTAGGGTCCCAAGTGGTAAAGTCGGCAAAAACGGACGGTTGACTTTCTTGATCGGCAACTTTATTTTGAAGTCCCGTTGGTCCCCAAATCTTGGGCTTCACCCGCGGCCGGGACACAACCGATAGTTGTTTTGTCCAGCTGGCCTCTCTTGGTTTTCTAACCCCTTTTTTGACCTGCGGTCTCTGAGTTACAGATCTCTGGATCACGTTGCTGGTTTTGTCTGCGCCCGTAAAACTTGGATAAGAGGAGTGCATGATGCACGAGTCGAAAGGAATGTCGATGTCTGCTGGTCCGTCTGTGGCGGTGGCTTCTGGAGTAGGAGCCGGTCCCCGGAACCTGCCCGAGACCCGTCCCATGTCCGTTCCTCCCCGTTTCTGTCCTGCCGATACAGATCCATTCAGCACTGTCGAATGGGATTATCGCACTGCTGCGATTAAAGATGAGAATGGCAAGGTTCTGTTCGAGCAGACCAATTGTGAAATCCCCGCTTCATGGAGCCCATTGGCGACAAACGTCGTCGTTTCCAAGTACTTCTACGGTGAGCACGGAACACCAGAACGCGAAACCAGCGTTAAACAAGTCATTCACCGCGTTGCCCGGACGATTGCCGACTGGGGTATTTCCGACGGCTACTTTGCCAGTCGCGAAGATGGCGAAAACTTTTACCGCGATCTCGCATGGATGTGCTTGCATCAGTACGGTTCTTTCAACTCCCCGGTCTGGTTCAACGTTGGCCTGTACCACCAGTACGGTGTGAAGGGGGCTCGCGGAAACTACCACTTCAATCCGAAGACCCAGGTAATCGAACGTCCGGAAACGTCCTACGAACTGCCTCAAGCTTCGGCCTGCTTCATTCAGGCGGTCGAAGACAACATGGAAGACATCATGCGCCTCGCCACGAGCGAAGCGATGTTGTTCAAGTTCGGTTCGGGAACCGGGACAGACCTGTCGACGATCCGTGGTTCCAAGGAAAAGCTGTCGGGCGGGGGAACTCCTTCGGGTCCGCTGTCGTTCATGCGAGTCTACGATCAGATCGCTGCTGTGGTGAAGTCGGGTGGCAAGACCCGTCGAGCCGCCAAGATGCAGTCGCTGAAGGACTGGCATCCCGACATCCTGGAATTCATCCAGTGCAAGAATAAAGAAGAGAAAAAGGCTCGCGTCCTGATCGACAGCGGCGAGTACGATGCCAACTTCAACGGCGAAGCTTATTCGTCGATCATGTTCCAGAACGCAAACCTGTCCGTTCGATTGAGCGACGAGTTCATGCGGTCTGTGGAAGAAGGCAAGAAGTGGAAGACTCGCTGGGTCACCGATCCGACCAAGTTCGGGCCGGAATACGATGCCAAGTTCGTGCTGCGTCAGATGGCCGAAGGGGCCTGGGCGTGCGGCGATCCTGGCGTTCAGTATGACACCACGATCAACAAGTGGCACACCTGTCCGAACTCGGGACGCATCAACGCGTCGAATCCGTGCTCGGAATACATGTTCCTGGACGATACCGCATGCAATCTGTCGAGCCTGAACCTGCGGAAGTTTCAGCGTCCTGACGGGGTGTTCGATGTCGATCGATTCCGGGCGGCAGCGGCGGTCTTCATTACCGCTCAGGAAATCCTGGTCGATCACGCCAGCTATCCGACGCCAACGATTGCCAAGAACAGCCATCTGTATCGCCCCCTGGGACTGGGTTACGCCAACCTGGGTAGCCTGCTGATGTCGATGGGGATTCCTTACGACAGCGATGCTGGTCGCGGAATTGCCGGGGCATTGACGGCTTTGCTGACGGGACAGGGTTACCTGACCTCCAGCCGCATCGCCGGATACATGGGTCCGTTCACCGGATACAAGGAAAATGCCGAGCCGATGCTGCGAGTGATGCGTATGCATCGCGATGCGGTGGATCGTATCGACTATCAGTGTCCAGAATACCTGCGGGTTGCCGCTGGCAAGGTCTGGGATGAATGCGTCGATTCGGGACGTCAATACGGCTACCGCAATGCACAGGCAACGGTGCTGGCTCCTACCGGAACCATCGCATTCATGATGGACTGCGACACAACCGGGATTGAACCGGATATTGCTCTGGTGAAGTACAAGCAACTGGCCGGTGGGGGGATGATGAAGATCGTCAACCGGACAGTTCCGCTGGCTCTGAAGAACCTGGGCTATGACGCGGCTGAGATCGAGCGGATGGTCAAGCACATCGAAGAGCGTGAAACGATCGAAGGTGCTGCCGATCTGAAGCCCGAGCATCTGCCGACGTTCGACTGTGCCTTCAAGGCCAACAACGGAACGCGAACGATTTCCTGGAAGGCACACATCAAGATGATGGCCGCCGCCCAGCCGTTCCTGTCCGGGGCGATTTCGAAGACCGTCAACATGCCGAACGACAGTACGGTCGAAGACATCGAAAAGGCCTACTTCGAAGGCTGGCGTCTCGGCCTGAAGGCCCTGGCGATTTATCGCGATGGCTCCAAGCAGAGTCAGCCGCTGTCGACGACCAAGGAAGGTGATCGTAAGAAGGCTGGAGCAAACGGAGATCGTCCTGCACGACGCCGTCTGCCAGCGACTCGACAATCACTGACCCACAAGTTCTCGGTCGGCGGGCATGAAGGGTACATCACGGTTGGCCTGTTTGAAGACGGGACGCCGGGTGAACTGTTCATCAACATGGCGAAGGAAGGAAGCACGATCGGCGGCCTGATGGACGTGATCGGAACCGAAACTTCGATGGGCCTGCAGTACGGTGTTCCGCTGGAAGTTCTGGTCGAGAAGTTCTCGCACACCCGGTTTGAGCCGAGTGGCTGGACTCCGAATCAGGATATCCCGGTTGCCAAGAGTCTGGTGGATTACATCTTCCGCTGGCTGGGGATCGAATTCATCCCGGGCTTCCGCGAGAATAATACGCCGAAGCGTGACCCGGTAATTGGTCACGACGATGAGGCTGAAGAGACTCATCCGCTGGCTGAAGTCGTCGCGAAGGCCCTGCCAGCGACTTCAGCCACACAAGCAAATGGCAACGGCAGTCATCACGCCGGAAATGGACATGTCGGAAACGGCAAGGTTCCTGCAGCCGTGGCGAAGCGAATGCGTTCCGCCACAGTTGAGCTTCAGCCAGCACGTCAGGTGCTGGAGATTGCTAACCGCAGCGAACAGTTTGCCAAGTTCCAGTCCGATGCCCCCGCGTGCGGGAACTGTGGAGCAATCACAGTCCGCAACGGTAACTGCTACTTGTGTCATAACTGCGGAACCAGTCATGGCTGCAGTTGAAGATTACGGGACCAGTTTGCTGGTCCCGTAAGAAAAGACCGCCCGCGCCGGCAGCTGATGGAGCGGTGGGCGACGCGGTGTTCGGGACACCCCGGTTCATTGGAGAGTGAACCGGGGTGTTTTCGTAGACACAGGACCTGTTGGAAAAGGCCACCATTGCCGTCGGGGCCAACAGGGTGTGTGGCACGCCATGAGGTCTTCCGAAGGGCGTGGTGCCGCCAAACATGCAGTGTCCGGCAGGTCGTACAGGAATTCACATTGGCATCATCGCGATCTCATCAGACAATTTTTACAGACGATGGGATGTATACTTGTTCCAAAGGCCACGCCCTTCGGAAGACCTCATGGCGTGCCACACAACCGGGGCTTTCGTAGGAGCAATGTATGACGGAAAAAGCCACCAGTGTCGGTCGGGTCCAATACCGAAACGGAGGATGAGTCATGTTCTGGAAGAGCCTGGTCGGGAGCGTAGTCCTAGTTACGTTCGTCGGACAAGCGTTGGCCGCGGAAGAGACTCCCAAGACTCTGGATTGGCAGGGGTTCCTCTCGTTCGCCGGAAGGAAGTGCGATCTTCACTTTACCATCGAACAAGTTGCGAACGCGGACGAGCCCGTCGGCGCAAGTGTTGAACTGGATGCTGTGGCTGATTTTTCATCCGCCGCTGATTTCATCAAGAAGATGGCTCCTCGGCTCGACTGGCTTTCGTTTACGCAGGATGAAAAGCACAACCGCGTGATCCATGTCATCGACAGGCGGCTCTTGGCCGTCAAGAACTACGCTTTGGAAAAAATCGTCGATGTGGAATTTGCAGGGGTACCAGCCGATCTCGGCTGGTATTTGAAACGACAGGTTCCCCGTTTCGAGCCGAAACGAAGTGGTGATCCCCGGCAGATGTTTGACGATCACTTCACCGAAGTTGCATTCGCCGCGAAAGCACGAAGCATCAGGCGAGTCCTCACGGATGCGGTTCCTCAGGGATGCTACAAACCACTCCTCTGGCGAACGGAGACGGACATTACCGAAAACGGGCCAATGACGGTGGTTCAATTCTACGGCAACAAGGGCTTCATAGAGGGATCTGTGCAGCGATGGCCATGGTGGTCCTGGCTGGAAACGACATCGGAATCGCTCGGTTGCACATTCACGATTGAGACCGTCTACCGTGCTCCCGACAGCCCCTTAAGTTGCCCGCCGTTCTTTGGTAGCGATGAGACTTTCGACGACATTGATGCGCTGGCACGAGAACTGACGAAACGAGTTCCCCAGCTTTCAGTCGCCAGGGATGCGAAGCACCCCACAGTCGTTCACATTATCGACAAGGAGTTGCTCAAACATCGTGACTATGCACTCGATCGCCAACTCACCATCGACTATCAGGGATCTTCCGGCGGGCTGTTCGCTTCGCTGAAGGAAAAGGGAATTGCGGTCGGTCCAAAAGTCTTTGAAGCCACACCGAAAGCGATTGACGGAAGCCGCGTGGATGTATTGATCAAAGTGAAGGCCAAAGATGAACAGGTAAGAACCATCCTGACGGACGGATTTCAGGCCACAACGACGAAAAGTGGTGTATTGTGGCATGCCCGTACCTGGGTGAAGGATAATGGTCTACGGACGACGGTCGAAGTTCGCCGTACAAAATAGCGAGGGAATACATCGCAATGGCTTTGGCCAGCACACCCGTTTGCGATACGCTGTCACGATGATCAATTCGTCTGGGGCACTCGCGTCCACTCTGGCTCGCAAGTGTCTGGAGGTCGTCCGTGACATTCTGCGCCTCATATTTTCGGTCTCTGCTGATTGGCATCTGTTGTTTCCTCGTCGGCACTTTTGGAGCAGCAGCCGAACCGGAGCCACATCACGACTGGCCTCAATGGCGCGGGCCAACGTTTGATGCGATCTCTGGCGAAACAGACCTCGCTGACGAGTGGCCTGCTGCGGGGCCACCGGTACTCTGGTCCCGGCAGATCGGGCAGGGATATTCCAGTTTCATCGCAGTCGGCAACAGAGTCTTCACACAGACGCAGACTCTCTATGAACAAGCCGTCGTTTGTCTTGATGCTGATACTGGTGAAACGATCTGGTCAACGCGGTACGGGTGGCCTTACGAAGGGGGAGGGCTCTATCCAGGTCCGCGATCAACACCGGCCTGGCATGACGGCAAGATCTATTATGCCGCGCCCGACGGAACCATTGGCTGCCTGAATGCGACCAGCGGTACGGCAATCTGGTCAACAAATCCGACGAAGCAATTTCGAGGTCGGGGAACCGACTTTGGCTATTCCAGTTCTCCCGTCGTTATTGACGGAAAAGTGATCGTTCCCGTGGGTGGTGATGGTGCCTGTGTCGTGGCACTCAGTGCTCTGGATGGCACAGTCGTCTGGTCGGCCGGGGATTCCTCAGCCAGTTACGCTTCGGTGCTGCCGATCACGGTGAACGGTCAGTCTCAGATCATCGCCTCGCTGGAGAATTCTCTTGCCGCGTTTGATCTGAAGTCTGGCATGCTGCTATGGGAAGAGGAGTCTTCAAACGGCTATGACGAACATTCCGCGGCCCCGCTGTATCGCGAACCACTGCTGATGGTTGCCGGTCCATTTCGGGCGGGGGCGAAGTGTGTACGTCTTCCGAGCGAACCGTCCGGCCGTCCGACCCGAGTCTGGGATGCGCCGAAATTCTCGAACGACATTGCGTCGAGCGTCCTGTACAACGACCGGATCTATGGGTTTGATCTGCGAGATCCTCAATCTCGCCTCAATCGCCCTTCGCGAGGAGAATATCGCTGCCTCGATTTCGAGACGGGCAGGATCTTATGGTCCACCGATCAGGCAGGACATGCCAATACCATTGTTGCCGATAGCAAACTGATCCTGTTCAATGACAAAGGGGAAGTGATCCTGGCGAGGTTGGGGACAGATGAGTACGAAGAACTCGCTCGAGCCCAGGTTTTTGACGATGAAATCTGCTGGTCACCAGCGGCTCTCAGTCGCGGCCGCCTGTTTCTGAGAACACAGTCGCGAGCCGTCTGCCTGTATCTGGGAAAACACCCGCTGGAAAGCAAAAAGCCGGTTCAGACAATCGCCGCAATTCCGCGCAGTTCTTCGTTCAACCCGACACCGCTACTCGGGGGCGAGCGTGAATATCCCGCTACGACTCCTGAGTGGTCTGAATTCGGACTCTGGTACCTTTGCAGTCTGGCGGCAATTCTGCTGGCATCAGCTCTGGCCATCGTGATAGGATTGATAGAAGCTCTCGTGCGTTACCGTTCGCGGACAAATTCGACGACGCTCCCTGAAACAACGGGAAGTTTCGTTTCAAAGTGTCGGCCCGAGATTGTTTTCTGGTCAACGATCCTCGCAGCGGGACTGTTTGGCAGCCCGCTGCTCAATCGGTGGCAGGACGAATACATTTTCCTGTGGCCACTGGTTCTGTGGGCGTCTTTACAACTGACGGTCCTGGCAACGACGTGGGCCGAGCGGCAGCCAAATCGTAAGTCGGCACGCTGGGTTTCGCGCGTGGCAGGTTTTGCCTTTATTGGCGTCAGCGGCCTCTACTTTCATCTCTGCCGCCGACTGGGGATGTCGATCGAATGGGGCTTTTTGACGGGTTACCTGCCGGGCTTTCCCGTGGCGGCGCTTGCGGCGTGGATTTCATTCCGCGTCACACGCCGGCGCTGGCTGATCCTTCCGCTTTGCGCGTTCGTTTCATTCACAGCTTGCTACAGCGCCGGGATGTTGTTCATCAAATGGTGGCTGCGTATGGGAAGTTAGTGCGCATCTCAGTTAAGTGTAGCGGTACCCACAGTGTCTAAAGTGGTTTCTGGATCCCATGAAGTTACTATATTTCCTAGATTGTCTGTACAGTAAAGTGCGATGCGATCTAGATAGTTGTCTCCGTGAAGGGTGCGTCAATTGGTAATGCACAGAGTTTGAAACGCAGAGAGCGCTGAGGACGCCGAGGAAGAAAGAGAGAAACCCCAACCCAATTCCTTCTCCGGTCTTCTCTCCGTTTCTACTTCTTCTCGGGTGTCGGGGTCAGGGGTTGGCACGCATCCCCACTTCGTGCTCTCCGTGTGCTTCGTGGTCAACAGGTTTTTGAGAAGGACGAGTAATCTACCACGAAGCACACGAAGAGCACGAAGGGGGACTTCGACAAACGAGTAGTCGAACCGGCCATCGAGGTTCACTGCGCGCCCTAGTCAGACGCTGCAGTGTGATGCCCGCGGTACGCCACACTTAAGCGGAATGCGATCTAATGCGAGAGCTTACTATTCGGAAGCGTTTGGTTCCGCACGTCCGATCGTCGTTGGATTTGACCGCGATTGCATGGTTTGAGTCAGTACTCCGCCGTTGCGGTTTTCTTTGGTGATGAAGTTGCGAATTTCAATCACTGCCGGACCGAGCAGAAGTATATAGACTGGTGGTGTCAGGCACAGAACAGTGGGAAACATCAGTTTCACCGTCGATCTGTTCCCACGTTCTTCGGCCAGTTGCCGACGAGTCTTGCGGATGCTGTCCGAGAAGTCACGAAACGCGTGAGTAACACTGCCTCCCAGCTTTTCGGCATGCCGTACCATGGTTGCCAGAACTCGTGGGCCTTCAGCCCACAAACAGCCGATGATTGCGACATCGCTACCCAACCGAGAGACGTAACGATGGCCCCACCCTGCTTTCAAAAAGCGATCGCCACTGACCTGACCGCGAAATGGGACAACGTGAACCCCATTGTCATGACGCTGTCGGCATTTCAGAATTGGAACGCGAGGGCCATGAAGGGGCCGTACAGCGTGGCGTTGAAATCAAATGGCTGGGTGCCGCTGTAGCTTTGCTTGTTGATGTCGAGCTGGCGGTAACCGGCAATCAGCGACGAGTTTGCAGTCATCTTGTAGTCGACGCCTGCCACCAGGTTCCATGACATTGTTGACGAACTGCTGATACCGAAGCCGCCGAGGTCGATGCGAGCGAAAGCATCCAGCGAATTTGTGACAGGGACTCGCGTACGGGCTCCAATGACCATGTCGACCCAGGTGGCCGAAAGCGTGGTCTGGACCGGGGGAAAAATGGGGTTGGCTGGGTAAACAGCGAATCCGTTGGAGAACTGGTAATACCGGGCACCTGCGAGGAAATCGACAGTCAGTGACCGTCCGTCGACCAGCAAGTCCGAGATTTCAACCGCCCGGTACATCCCGAGAGCTTCCAGCAGTGTTTGTGACAGTGTCACATCAACGAGGGCTGGGACGGTCGAAACCGAAGTTGATGCACGAATCAGATTGGCATCCAGGATAAATCCCCAGTCGCCTCGACCAACTTCGGTATGCAGCATCAGTGCACCGTCGACGTCGCCAAGATGCTGCAGAACCCGGCTGGGGGTCACGTCGACATTCAATACTCGGTTTCCGATACCGACTTCACCTTTGATCCCAGTGATCCATCCATAAGGGGCGATCACGACCCAAGTCCCACCCGTGGACGTTGGACCCGCATACGGCCCGCCATCCACCAAGTGAACGTCAGGCTGAGTCAACTTGTAAATAGGCTCTGACGAGGTGCGTGAGTCAAGAAGTCGGGCCGGGCTTAACGCGACAGCTTCAAGTGAGTCGAAGCTGGTTGAGGTTGAAGAGAGAACCGGCACGTTTGAAACGCAAGGTACGATGGCACTCGTCTCAGCGTCAGTGAAGACGCCTCCCAGTTGAACCAGAGTTTCCTGTGCGATTCCGACCTGGAAGCCGTTGAACGCAAGTAGGACTCCCATCATCGCCAAAGAAAAGAACCGAGGATGGGTGGGCGAGAAAAACATAGGTGCATCCTTGCGGTAATCGAGTGACAATCCTGAGAGAGCCCGAAGAGCAAAAGAGCTTCAGACTCGCTTCTTGAGATCGAAATTTCAGGACGGATGAGTTCATCGGATAAACAGCTTTCACGTCGAATGCCGCGTGCACTTTGACGGTCCTACCGTTTTGGCGTGGAACTCGTTCCGTAATGTTCTTTTGATCTCGCTACAGGGAACCCCCGATCGTCTCGTTTTAATCGCTAAAATCCGCATTACCGTTAAAGTCTGCCGTGACAACCTGTCGATCTCAGAGACGTGGGATGCCGTTCCAACTTCTGCTCATTCCGGGGATCTTCGAACGACCGTTCGTATTTGATGGGCCGTTGAAAGGCGATTGCCACGGATTTCCACTCCGACAGGCATTCCGGGGAGTTTGGACGAATGAGTCTCTGGTCAGGTCAACACCGGAGATCGTCCCTGCGGCGAATGATCGCGGCACTCTTGCTGATCTCGTCCTCTGCATTTTCATTGGGTGAAGAAACACCCGGTTCGCTCAGTAATGACGACCCTTCCAGCATTCAGCAGTTGCAAAAAAGGCTGCGAGATCTGGAGACCAGTCAGCAATCGTTGATCGAGCAGAATCAGCAGCTATCTGTCCGACTTCAAAGTCTCACTTTGGAAAACTCGCGTGTTGCGAGTGCGAGGACTGATAGTTCGGCCGTTCCACCGGCCCCATCAACGACCGATCCCGTCTTCGATCCTGTGCAACTTCCTCCGATGGAACAAACCGCAGGGGGGGCAACGGGTATCGCTTCGTCTTCGCTTGATACAGCCGACGAATTTCCTCGAGAAATTTCGGGGGCAGGACTGTTTTCGCCAGCATTTGCCGCGACGTTTGATCGTGGCTTCGTCATTCGTCCTGTGAATTCCGATGAGACCCCGTTTGAGCTGAAGATTAACGGGCAAAATCAATTTCGGTACACCGGTTTTGAACGCGACGACGCGACGTGGACCAATAGTGCCGGAGTGACCACGCCGATCAACAACATGAGCAACTTTCAGATTCCTCGTGGTCGTTTGATCTTCTCTGGATATACGTTTCGAAAAGAACTGCTGTACAACCTGAACATTGATTACAACACGGTTGGAAACAGTCAGATCAATTTTCGCGCTTACTGGCTGGCCTGGCGATTCAGTCGAGCCATGACCGTTTACGCTGGGCAGAGTAAGGTTCCTGGCAGCCGTGAATGGCTCGTGTCGTTCGTCGATACTCTGGGCGTCGATCGATCCATGGCAACAACGTTTTTCCGTCCGAGTCTCAGCCAGGGGATCTGGGCCACGGGTGAACCTGCGTCTGGCTTTTTTTACCACGTGATGATGTCGAACGGTTTCAACACTCTGGGGGCAACTCCACAACAACTCAGTTCATTAATGGCATTTTCGGGGAATGTCTGGTGGGAACCGCTGGGGGAATTTGGCCGAGGGTATTCTGATTTCGAGTTTCATACAGAGCCTGCCATCCGGTTGGGAACGAGTCTCACGTACGCTCCAGAGCGGGGACCGCAGGGAGGCTCGACGGTTCCAGAAAACTCAGACATCCGACTTTCGGACGGGACACTCATCACAGAAACAGGAGCATTGGCGCCGGGTGTCACGTTGAATGCCTTCAAAATTGGCCTGGCAACGGTGGATCTTTCCTACAAGTATCGCGGGGCGAGTCTGAGCGGCGAATTCTTCTATCAGAATTTGTACGGGCTAACGGGATCAGGGCCACTTCCGGGAACTTCGATTCGTCAGTACGGTGGATTTGCTCAGGCGGGATACTTCGTCATTCCGCAGAAACTGGAACCCTACGCCAGAGCATCGTTTGTGACAGGCCCCTATGGAACGGGATCGGAATACGCGGGCGGCTTCAACTGGTTCCTGCTGCCCGGCAAACAGAACCTTCGATTTACCTTCGATGCCACATGGCTGAATCAATGCGCAGCCGATCAGAATCGGACCAACCTGCAGGCGGGGCAGAACGGGATCCTGGTCCGATCTCAACTGCAGATCTTCTTTTGATGCTCAAGTCAAGCTTTGGAAGAAACTCGCCGTCATTGTTGCAAGTCACTTTTCCGGCTAGGCAAGCTGATCCGTGTTAAACTCTACCGAACATGCGAATCTTGCAGAGAATCCAGATTCCAATTCACGGTGTCGATTTGGTGGAGAGAATTGACCGTAAGAGCTTTGCTGGTCGAGCCGATGATGAATCTTGTCGTACGATGACCAGCGTGGAAAATCTCGGAGTCCAAGACTCGTCGTACCGCAGAATCTCACCTACGGATGGGCGATCTCTCAATGCTCCACTTCAAGATTTCGTTTTTAGTGGTTGCTGCGGTGATTGCTTTACCGATCCGCTCTGCCACTGCACAGGAACCGGCGATTGGCGAAATCGCCGACGTGGTTGAGGACGGATTTGCTTCCTGCATTCCCGAACGGATCAGTTGCGATTCGGTCTTCTCCCATCATTGCTGCGACTTCTGGACTCGACCGACGCTGACCGGCGACTGGGGCGGTCTGCGTACTGACCTTCAGAAGTCCGGTGTCAGCTTCGCCGGGCAGGAAACGCAATTTGCGTTTGGCGTGGATGGTGGGATCAATACCACATTGCCGTTTGTCCCTGCGTTTGGTCGTGGAAACACGTTCAAGTATACCGGTCGCGGTTCCTACGACATGATTCTCGACCTCGACAAATTCGGTGGGTTGCCTCACGGGAAGTTGCTGGTCACTGCAGAACACTGGTATGGACAATACGGAAACGTCTCACTCAATACGGGGGCTTTTGCGCCGGCCGTCTTCGGTGCCTCCCTTCCACCAGCGCCGAACGATCCCGGTGAACTATTCCTGACTAATTTCGTGCTGACGCAGCCGCTGTCTGAAAAACTGGTGGTCTACGCCGGCAAGAAAGTGATTCCCGGAGCGGCCGACATCGACAAGTTCGCTTCAGGAAATGGTACCCAGCAGTTTATGAATCAGGCCTTGGTGGTTAACCCCGCTTTTTTGCTGGGACTGCCTTACTCGTCCTTCTCGGCGGGTGCTGTGATGCCTCAGGAATGGGGACGCATTTCGACATTTGTCGTTGATCCTCAGGATCGAACTCAGGAAGCATTTACGAACCTCGGTGACCTGTTCTCCAAAGGTGTGATTCTGGGGAGCGAAATTCGAGTGAAAACTCGGTTCTTTGACAAACAGGGTGACCAGCACATCGGGGCGCTCTGGAAGCATGTCGAACTGACGAATCTGTCGTTTGCCGAGCCTCCACCGGGTGTTTATCCCGAGCCGACGGTTCCCGGCTTTCCAACGATTTCCGATTCGTACACGCTCTATTACGGCTTCGATCAATACCTGGTGGAGTTTGCGGACAAGCCTGATCATGGCTTCGGGTTGTTTGCTCGAGCCTCAATCAGCGATGGTAATCCGACGCCTGTTCGTTACTTCCTGAGCCTTGGTTTAGGAGGCGACAGTCCGATCGGGAAGCATCGTGGCGATCAGTTCGGGATTGGCTGGTACTTTGTGGGTGCCAGCAATCAGTTTGGACCGCTGCCTCAGGCGATTTTCGGTCCCCGAGATGGAACGGGAATCGAAGCGTACTACAAGGTGCAGGTCAATCCCTGGATGGATATCAGCCCGGATGTTCAGTACATCCATCCCGGAGCGGGTGCGATTGCCGACGATGCTTTTGTCTATGGCGTTCGAGTGAACATGAAGCTCTGAGACGGGCTGTCACAAGAGGTTTGGTGGCAATCGATCGGAGTGGCTGCTGAATAAAGAAAGAGGGCGTTGGCATCTTGTCAGAATGCCAACGCCCCTCGTGGTCCTCTTTGTTGCTTTCTGGTCTTGCGATTTGGGGGACGGACAGGATTGTCCGTCCTGCCCTCGGACCCACTTATTAGCTCGATGTCGCTCAGTTACGAGGAGCGCCAAGCGTTTCGATGTCGTTCAAACGCTTGAGAGCCGCCGCAGCTTTCAGCGTCTGGTAGTTGATTCCCGCGGCATTCAGGCTGCTTCCTTCCTGGAATGGGAATTGAGGGATCGTGACAAGGAAGTTCTTGATTTGAGCCTGAACGGGCACGAACAACCAGATGTTGTCCCCGTACCAGCGCATGTACATGCTGGACTCGAGCGCCATCTTTTCGTACGGATCGGCTTTCAGGTGGGTAATCAACGGCCAACCGGTGATCTTGCGGGTTCCGGTTGCGATGTTTCCGTCAACGACTGCGAAGTTCACCTTCCAATCGTTCCAGCGAACGGCGTTCAGTTCACCACCCTGTCCGAAGTAGAGAATCTCTTCACGAGGCCCCTTCTTCGTTTCGCCTTTGAAGTAGGGCAGGAAGTTGTAGCCGTCAGCATGGATCTTGAAGTTCCTGCCGTTGGCCTTGTAGCCTTCCTTCAGCTTTTCAACGATATTTGGTTCACCAGCCGCCGCCAGGAGAGTGGGCATCCAGTCTTCTTGTGAGAAGATTTCGTTGATAATGGTTCCTGGCTTGATCACGCCAGGCCAGCGAACCGCCATCGGAACGCGAAGTCCACCTTCCCACGTCGTTCCCTTTTCACCGTGGAATGGGGTGATTCCGCCGTCTGGCCACGATGCGGTTTCGGCACCGTTGTCTGTTCCGTAAACTACGATCGTGCTGTCGGCGATTCCCAGATCGTCAAGCTTCTTCAGCACCTGGCCGACGAATCCATCGTGTTCCACCATTCCGTCTGGATAGAGACCGATTCCGGTCTTGCCTTGAGATTCCTTCTTCAGGTGCGTCCAGACGTGCATGCGGGTGCTGTTGTACCAGACGAAGAATGGCTTCTTCGCCTTGACGCTTCGATCAATGAAGTCCATGGCCTTTTCGTGAACTTCTTCATCGATGGTTTCCATACGCTTTGAGGTCAAAGGACCGGTGTCCTTGATGTTCTGTCCACCCTTACCGTCGGCTGTGCAGTGCAGCACACCACGAGGGCCATACTTCTTCTTGAATTCGGGATCTTTCGGGTAGTAGTAGGTCTCGGGTTCTTCCTCAGCATTCAGGTGGTACAGGTTGCCGAAGAATTCATCGAAACCGTGCAGTGTCGGCAGGTGCTTGTCTTGATCACCGAGGTGATTCTTACCGAATTGCCCGGTCGTATATCCCTGTTCCTTGAGCAGGTCTGCGGTGGTCGGTGTCCAGTCAGGGATACCGTGCGGGCTACCGGGCATGCCGATGGTCAACAGGCCGGTTCGAAACGGATGCTGACCAAGAATGAACGATGCGCGACCAGCGGTACAGCTTTGTTGAGAATACGCGTCTGTGAATAGCGCGCCCTCTTTGACGATCCGATCGATGTTCGGAGTGCGGTAACCCATGATCCCATGATTGTAGGCACTGATGTTATGAACCCCGATATCATCGCCCCAGAGAACGAGGATATTCGGCTTCTTTCCGCTGGTTTGAGCCGTCGTTGCAACAGCAAGATTGTGAGCGGCAAATGCCGAACTGGCGTCTGCGACTTGAATGGATTCTGCGATTGCCGATGTCCGGGTGAGCTTCGCATCGCAGCAGGGGACTTGAGGGGCAGACTTCGGGGAGGATTTTTCCTCGGAGACTGTCAGACGCGAAGTCTCGGCCTGAGCAGGTGTTTGAGGGCCAGACGATGCCGCGACATAGCCCAGCAAGGCTCCTGTCGCCAGCACTGCCAGCGTTTGAATCGGGACAGTGAATTTCATTGATCTTGCTCCTCGCGATTGCAGTTCGACATTGACTGTGTTCTCAGCACGACTTCGTAATGGGAACACACGTGTTTTGGGCGTGGTGTTGACGTTACCCATTTTCAGCAAAGTAGATAAGTAAGTCATTCCAGTGACGGGAACAGCAAGTTGTGGGAGGGATTGCCACAGAAATGTGAAGTGATGGAATGTTGGAATCACGTCCAAGGAATCATTCTGGCGAGATAAATAGTCAAATGCCAGTCCGTAATCTTTGGTTGTGTTCAAGTATTTTGGGTTTGCCGATACGTTGGACGGATATTTCCGATCCGATACCGCGTCAAATGGAGAGATGGACGAATGGACGAGTCCCAGCCAGTCCCAGCCAACTATCTACTTGCGAATACCGTATGGAAACGCCATGATTTCCGGGATTGGCGGAAGCAAATCTGATTGGATTTTCCCGCCTGTGAATCACCCATCGCTCGTTCAGTCTGTGATTCTACCGACGTTCACCTCTGGATTTATGAAGACAATTTGAGGAATCTGAGTATGGCCATTGAAAGTTTGAGCCTGCCACAGGGGATCTGTCGCTGGACAATTCTTGTCGGAATGACGGCGGCGCTTGGCTGTGGATCATCGACACCGCCGCCGCCACCGAATCAAACACCTGCAGCTACGACAAGTACTCCGGCAATGATGCCAACGATGCCAAGTACTCCACCGTCCGGTCCGGCGGCTCCCACTGCTCCTGTTGACCCTGCGGCTGCGATGGCCTCCACTCATGGTTCAACGCCCGCTTCGGGGCCAGGCACTCCGGCAACGATGCCCGGAATGGCACACAATTCCGCCGGTCCCACGACGCCAATGCCGTCTAATTCGCACGGAACGACGACTCCGCCAGCATCGGGCCCGACGGATCCGGCCGCAGCAATGCGGGCAACTCATGCTCAGGCAGGAAATACGACAGCGCCCGGGGCGGTTCCTGGTTCAGGTCCAACGGATCCGATGGCGCAAATGAGAGCGCATGCACAAGCCGCGAACGCAAACGCGGCAGGTCAGCCAGGAGCGGCACCAGGGGCTGTTCCAGGTGCACCAGGCGCGTTTCCGGGGGCGCCTGGTGCGTTTCCCGGCGCACCCGGTGCTGCTCCGGGAGCTCCTGGGGCTGGGCCAGGTGGTCCAGGCGGAGGTCAGCAACAGTTTACTCCTGGTTCGGCCGAAGATTCACTCGCGAAGTTCTGCCTCGCGATGTCGGACAGTAACCTGACCGACGCTGCTCAATACATCAGCCCCAAAGCGAAAGGGATGTTGCAGCAAATTCGCGAAGGGACCATTACTGATGACAAGCTCGAAGGGCTGAAGGCTTCGTTTGCTCCTCAGGGGCTTACCGTGCGACCGACGCGTCCGGTCGGCGGAGGACGCACGATTAACCTGGCGAATTCGAAGAACGAACTGCTCAGTTTCACGCTGTTCAAAGAAGATGACTCGTACCGGATTCGTGACTTCAGCATCAAGAAGTCGACTCGGTAATACCGACGGCCAGACCTCAACAATCTTCAGCCAAAACTCAGGTGAAACAACCCGCTATTCCCATGGATAGCGGGTTGTCCTATTCTATCCGCCATACTGGCCAAGTTGTTGAGCCAGAACGGGTTTGAAGCCGAGGTAAAGGCACCTGATGCCGGACATACTGGCCATTCACTGGGACAAGAAACGACTGCGAGTCGTCGAAGCAAATATCGGCGCGACGGTGAAGGTCGCTCAGTGCTTTGCGATCGATATTCCTGACCCGCCGTCCCCGAGCTGGTTGCGCGAAGCTTTGCGACGTCAAGGGGTCGCCGCACGGCAGGCAATTGTCTGTCTGTCGCGCGAAGATGCGATCCTGCGTCAACTGGAACTTCCCGACGCTCCCGATGACGAACTCCCATCACTCGTACAATTTCAAGCTTCGACGCGATCCACAACGCCGCTCGATCAGCTTGTGCTCGACTACCTGCCGATTCCCCGACGGACAGGTTCGGTTCAACGCGACGTCCTGCTGGCCACAGTACCGCGCACATCGGTCGATCCGATCCGCCAGGCACTCAGTGAAGCTGGACTCGACCTGACAACACTGTCGATCAGTTCCTTTTCATTGGCCGAGCTACTGTTGCGATCCGAGGATCGTGGACACAACCTCAAGAGTCGGCTGGTGATCTTGGCGGACGGTAATCGTCTGGAAGTCGTCCTGCTGGGAGATTCCCAACCGCTGTTTGCCCATGTCGTGCGGCCTCCACTCGACGACGATGGGCGTCCGATGATCGCGAAGGCGGCGGCAGACATTTCCCGAGTCCTTGTCCCGGCCCAGCCCTGGCTGGTGAACAGTCCGATCGAGCGAGTTTCGATCCTCGCGGACGGTCCCGAATGGGATGGCCTCGATCAGGCGGTCAAGGATCGCTGGAGTTGCCCGGTTGATCGATTTACAACGCAAGCTGCTTCGCGAATTCAGGATCTGGAACTTTCCAGGTTCAACGAATCGATGGCAGTGTTTGCTCCCGCGCTCGGGCTGGCACTCGGTTGCCTGCAGCGTCGTTCACCCGTCTTCGATTTGCTGCATCCGCGGCAACCTCGGGCGAAGCAAGATCCTCGCAAGCTGCAAATGGCGGTCGGTTCTGCGGCCGCTCTCGTTTTGCTCGCGATTGTCACTGCGGTCTATCAAACATGGATGGCCAGTCTGGATCGAGCGATCACCGATGCGAAAACATCGGAATCGACAATTTCGGGAACACTCAAGGTTGGTGAGCCTGTCCGAAAGGCGGCACTGATTGTCGAGGACTGGAAGAAACGCGACATCAATCAATTGCAGCAATTGACTGAGTTGCATGAATTCATGGGCGGGACAGAAAAACTCTACCTGACCGAATACAACTTCGGGCCGGCGACTGGCGAAGCGATCGGGAAAATATTCGCAAACGGCAATGCTAAGGAGCGTGGGGACAGCAAGAACTTTGAAGACCGACTGGTCGACTCAAAGCGGTTCCGACTCAGGCCACGCGAACTGACTCAGCAAAGCCGCGATTCGGAATACCAGAGTCGGTTTGAGCTGGACGCTGATATCGTCCCGCCTGGCAAGTCCGATAAGACCACGACGGGTGCCGAACCCGCCAAGAAGAAGTGACTTGACCATGCAACAGCGCGAAAAAAATCTGCTGATTGGTCTCGTGGCTGCTGTCCTGCTGTGGCAGGGGGGCAAGGTCGTCAGTTCCACTTTCCTTGAGCCATTGTGGACTCGACAGAAAGATCTGGAAAAACTGCAGGAGTCCGTCAGCGAGAAAAACAAGAGCCTGATCCTGCTGGCACGGCAACGTAAACAACTGGATGGCTGGAAGCGCCGCAGTCTGCCGCCTGACCCGGCCAGCATGTCGAAGCGTGCGGCAGGAACTCAGGGCGGAGCACGGCCCACCGCCGCGAATGCTCAGCGTTTGTATCAGGACTGGTTGCTCGACCTTGCGGTACTCAGCGGCTTTGAACAACTGAAGATCTCGCCGGAACGAACGACCGTTTCGCCCGACAACGTGTATGTGTCGGTCCATGTGAAGATCGATGCGGAACCACGGTACGAGCAACTTTGTCGATTCCTGGATCGTTTCTATCGAACGGATCTGCTGCATCGCATCACGTCGATTCGGATTCAAAGTAACGAAGCAGAAGGCGACCCCTTCTTGAAGGTCTTGATTGAAGCAGAAGGAATGGCACTGCTCGATGCCCCTCAGCGGCGTCAATTGTTTGCGCAAACGACTCTTGCGGAAGATCTCGCGGAAGATGGAACGACGATCAAGTTGAAGTCGGTCGAAGGGTTTCCGGAGTCGCCTGGTTTTTTGATTCGCGTCAAAAACGAATTTGTGACCGTGACAGAAATGAAAGGGAATGTCTGGACTGTTGAAAGAGGTCAAGACGGAACCACCGCAGCCAGCGTTCCTGCAGGTTCGATCGTCGAGGATGCACCACGTAACCCCGATATCGCGCTTCGAACGGACGAACAGATCAAGCAGTTGCTCGCCAGCAACGTGTTTCTCAAGCCGGTTCCGCCGACTCAATACAAACCCAAGATCTCGCCGCTGAGTGAAAAATCCCACATGCGCGGCAAGCCATTGGAATTCAACATCGTTGTGACAGGTTATGATCCCGGTCGAGGCCGACTGGAGTTCTCTTTGATTGATCCAATCATTCCCGGAAGCCGGATCGATAAGTCGAGTGGAAAATTCTCATGGTCGCCCACCAGTGACCAGATGGCAGGCAAGTACGCTTTCAAATTCGAAGTCAGGCATCCTTCGATTGCCGGGGGGCGGATGACCGACACGGTCAACGTGGCTCTGCGTGAACCGAATACCGCACCTAAGGTTGCGAAAAAGACGGTGCCTCCCGTCTTCATCGGCCGCAAATGGACGTTTCAGCCTGAAGCTTCTGATGCCGAGTCATCAGGTGATCGACTGACATGGAAGCTGGGGGAAAATCCACCCGCCGGGCTTGAGATTAACAGCAGTACGGGTGAGTTGACCTGGACCCCCGACGATGAAGTTGAAATCGCCAAGGTCAAGGTCAATGTCGTTGCGACGGACGATGGCAGTCCTCCACTCTCGACAACCATTCCGTTGGAACTGGATGTTCAAGACGATGCCGCGATGTTTACCTATCTGACGACGATCTTCTTCCGCGACAGCGTTCCTCTGGCGGTGTTCTTCGATCGCTCAAAAGGAAAGTCGATCGAATTGAAGGTTGGCTCTCGATTCGCTGTGTCAGACATCCGTGGAGTTGTGACGGGTATCGAGAAGAAATTCCTGACATATTCACGGGACGACGCTTCGTACCGGATGGAATTGGGACAGTCGCTTCGCGATAGTTTCGAAAAGGCCGAAAAGCCCACCGATCGCACGACATCTCGCCCAGGTCAATCTGCCGAAAAGCCTGTTGAAGATTCCGCACCTTCTGATGCGACACAGCCGAGTAACGTGGTTCCAGAAAAGCAGTCCAGCAAGAGTGATGAACAATGACTGACAGGTACGTGTGAACGTGGGTTCGACGGAGGGTTCTCGAATCATATTGACGCCCGTGACGTCGCCCTCATAGAACACTCCGTGTTTCGTCCGTTACGGATCGCGATGACCCATACCATCTTGAGAGATGGAACCTTGGGAATGATTCCCTATGCAGTTCAATTCTTTGGAATTCCTGTTCTTCTGCGTGATCTTTTTTGCGCTCTGGCCGTGGTTCTGCTCGGGGAACAATCGTCGCTGGGGGTTTCTGACGGTTGCGTCTTTCGTTTTTTACGGCTGGTGGGACTGGCGTTTCGTCCTGCTGCTGGTTGGAAATGGCCTGATCGACTTTTATGCGGCTGAAGCAATTGTCCGCTGGCCCACCGCCAAAAAGTTCTGGTTGTTCCTGTCACTCACGGGGAATCTTGGCGCACTTGCCCTGTTTAAGTACCTGAACTTTCTGACCGTAAATCTCAATGAACTGCTGTTGTTCTTCGGAGCCGAAACTCAGATTCCGGTCGTCAACTTACTGCTGCCGGTTGGCATCAGTTTCTATACGTTTCAATCCATGAGTTATACGATCGACGTGTACCGCGGTGACCTGAAGCCGACTCATAATCTGCTCCACTTTTTTGCGTATCTGGCACTATTTCCGCAACTAGTCGCGGGGCCGATTGTGCGAGCCGCCGATTTGTTGCCTCAGTTATTGAGTGCCCCGCCTGTGCCGGAAGCGATGCGCTGGCGGGGAACTCAATTGGTCGCTGCAGGCCTGTTCAAGAAGATGGTCATCGCCGACAGCGTTGCGATCGCCGTCAATCGGGCTTTTGGCTCACCGGAACTCGATGGCGGATGTCTGTTCTGGTGGCTGGCGACAGCAGCATTCGCCGTGCAGATCTATTGCGACTTCAGTGGCTACAGCGATATTGCTCGAGGTCTGGCGAACTGGATGGGGTACGAGTTCTGTGTCAACTTTGACCATCCTTATGCAGCGAGCAGTCTGCGGGACTTCTGGGGACGGTGGCACGTGTCACTCTCCACGTGGTTTCGTGATTATGTCTATATCCCGCTCGGCGGTTCACGACAGGGAGCGTTGCGAAGTCACGTCAATATGTGGGTGACGATGCTGATCTCGGGGATCTGGCATGGAGCGAACTGGACATTCGTTGCCTGGGGAGCGTTTCACGCATTGTTTCTCTCCGTGGAACGGATGACGTGTTTTCCCGAGCGTTTGATGAAGATTCCCGGCGGGCGATTTATGGCATCACTCGTCACCCTGATGCTGGTTCTGGTGTCCTGGGTCTTTTTCCGGGCCGACAACATGACGCAGGCTTTGGGAATCATCGTGACGATGTTTGACGTGTCGACCTTTCGGTGGAGTGACATCGGATTGTTGAATATGCGGTCGATTGTCTTGACCATACTGTTCCTGCTCGTCGAATTTGTGACTCCGCTTCGCTTGTACTTACCGACCCGGATCTCACTTCCTGTACGATTGCAACCTGCTTTGATTGCTCTGGTGCTGGTGTCGTGTGTTTACTTTCGTGGACCTGGCGGTACCTTCATTTACTTTCAGTTTTGACGATCTTCCCGGAAGGTTCATGACGGCGAGGCTGAAACAGGCCTCGGAGAAACATCATGCCACGAGTTCACGGAATTCTGGAAACAGCCTTGTATGCGAAGGATGTGAAACAAGCGGCTGATTTCTATCGGCGACTGTTTGGATTCGCCACGCTGCTGGAATCCGACAGGTTGATCGCGCTGAATGTTGCGGGTCGTGATGTGCTGCTCTTATTTCAAGAAGGGGCAACGAAAGATCCATTCGAAACCGCTGGCGGCGTGATTCCGGGCCATTCCGGAACGGGTTCAAATCATCTGGCATTCTCCATTTCTCGCGATGAAGTTGCCGCATGGCTACAGAAGCTCGAGTCCGAAAACGTCGCACTCGAAAGCACGGTCACATGGACAGGCGGATCTCAGAGTTTCTACTTCCGCGATCTCGATGACAATCTCGTCGAGTTAACAACGCCGGGATTGTGGTCAATCTACTGAAGAATGATCCACAATTTCCCTCGTGATGGATCTTGAACCCCAACTTTGACATTTCGTACGATATTCCAATGGTACCTGAACTAAACCAAGAGCCTGTGGCAGTATTCCTCGCGGCTGGCGACAGCAAACTTGAAGTTGTCGATCCGGTGACACAGTGAGTGTACATCCTGGTTGATTGCGAAACTCATCGTGAGGCCAAGGACGCCTTGCGTCGACAACACGATCGAAACGCGATTGGAGAAGGGTTGAAGCAAATGCAGTCGGGGGCATGCAAGCCGCTGGATCAGGCTTTTTCTGAAATGCGAGCGAGATTGGGGTTTCCGCGACACGAATGAAAGCGTTTCAAGTTGTCGTTCTCCCGCAAGCGGAAGCGGACATCGAAGCAAATGCCCGTTGGTGGGCATTAAACTGGGGCAGACCCTGTAGTGTGATACCCGATATCGCCCCGCCACGTTCCGGGCATTCTCCGATTTTCAAAGCGAATCTGTTACTGTATACGGAAGAATTGATGAACCCCACACAACTGTAAGAACGAGGTCCTCCGTGTCGTTACGGCTCACATTGCCAGTTTTGCAGAATTGGAACTGCCATAACTGCGGTGGCTGTTGCCGTCAGCATCAGATCGAAATTACCGAAGCCGAACGTCAGCGGATTATCGATCAGAAGTGGACCACGGCGGATGGTGTTTCTCCCGATCAGGCGATTGTACGAATGGGGGCCGGACGCTATCGACTGGGGCATCAACCGGACGGGGCCTGTGTCTTCTTGAATGAGAATGGGCTCTGCCGGATTCATGCCAAATTTGGAGAAATGGGCAAGCCCCTCGCCTGTCGCGTTTACCCGTACGCATTTCACCCTGCAGGAAAATCTGTGGCTGTCAGCCTGCGTTTCAGTTGCCCTTCCGTCGTGAAGAACGCAGGACGTCCTCTTAGTCAGCAACAGCCCGAGATCCGGCAGATCGCCGATGCCGTGGTGCCAGCAGGTGCATCGAATATTCCGGCACCGATGATTCATTCCCGCGAACGAGTCGACTGGGCTGATTTTCATCGATTTGTGCAGGCACTCGATGAGACTCTCGATCAACCTGGCGTTCCGATCATCGACCGGCTTCTGCAAGCGTACAGTTGGACAACGCTGGCAGGGCAGGCCGCGTTTGAAAAGCTGCGAGGCGACCGGATTCGCGAATTGCTTGATCTACTCAGGGAAGCGGCCGTCGGCGAAGCTCAGACTCTCAAAGCTGACGCGACAGAAGTAACGTCTGTCGGGCGTCTCTATTTTCGACTGTTGGTTGCTCAGTATGCACGTAAGGATACGGCTGCAAATCTTCGCGAAGGGTGGCTGGGGCGGTGGCGCCTGTTGCGAGCGGTCTGGAAGTTCTCTCGTGGAACAGGTGATGTTCCGCCGCTTCAGGAATCGTTTCGAAGCGTTCCGTTTGCGACTCTGGAACAGCCGTTTGGCGAATTGACCCCGGACCAGGACGAAATCTTCACTCGCTTTTTTCGAGTCAAAATTCAGGGACTGCACTTTTGCGGACCGGCCTATTACGACATCCCGTTTGTTGAGGGATTCTACAGTCTGATGCTGGTCATGCCGGTGACGATGTGGATTGCTCGTTGGCTCGCAGTGGGGGAGGGGCGCAGCCAGCACTCCACGAACGATGTGCAGCAGGCTCTGGCAATTGTCGATCATCATCACGGCTATTCGCCGGCGCTTGGCCAGTCAGCGGCTCGCAGCCGCGTTCGATCTCTGGTGATGTCTCAGGATCTGCCGCGACTGATGCTAAGGTACTGTCGCTGACAGTCCGTGGCAAAAGGGGCCTCTCCGGGCATGCGACATTCAAGTCAAATCGACTGCCCTCCAATGGGGCTGTCCAGAGTTCGATCCAGATCGACTCATGGGTTGCGGCGAGTTGATTGGGATGGTATCTGTGAGTTTCCGCAATCAAATTGAAGCGGAATTCTCATCGTTCAACAAAGGAACGCCGCATGGCAGGCCTCGATCACGGTCAGATACATCCCAAGGAAGTCGAAGATCCACTGATCGCCGCACGGAATGCACGCTATGGCATGCTGTTGTTCCTGATTTACCTGGCATTCTATGGCGGGTTCGTGGCGCTCAATGCGTTTTCTGCGACTCAAATGGAAACGACACCCGCATTCGGGCTGAATCTGGCGATCCTGTATGGGTTCGCTCTGATCGTTGTGGCCATGGTCCTGTCATTGATTTATGCCTGGCTCTGCCGCACCGTCAAGACGGCTGACCAGAGCAAGTAATCATTGTCTGGCAAAAATTCGTTTCGATCTTCCGCATCTGTCGGTTCTTTACCCGCTTCTGATTGGCCGTCATGATTCATGAACCTTCGATACTTTCGGTGCTGGTGTTTGCCGGATTCGTGGCGATCACACTGGGCTTGAGCTTTTACTTCGCCCGAAAGACACAGTCCTCCGCGGGATACTTTGCTGCCGGTGGCCAAATCCACTGGTTTGTGAACGGGGTTGCGTTTGCGGGGGACTATCTTTCCGCCGCATCGTTCCTCGGGATCTGCGGGATGATCGCCTTTTACGGTTACGACGGCTTTCTGTACTCAATCGGCTTCCTGGCGGGCTGGGTTGTCGCACTCTTCGTTGTGGCAGAACCGCTTAAGCGACTTGGGAAGTATACGTTCGCCGACGCTTTGAACAGTCAGTTTCATTCGCGGGCGATCACTCTGTCTGCCGGGATCAGTACGCTGGTCGTCAGCGTTTTTTATCTGATTCCTCAGATGGTAGGAGCGGGAACTCTGATCCAGCCGCTGTTGGGTTTTCCCTATTGGGTGGGGGTTGTTCTGGTTGGGATCATCGTCGTGTTGATCGTTGCCACGGCGGGGATGGTCAGTACGACGTACGTACAGTTTATCAAAGGGGCCTTGCTGGTCCTGTTCAGCGGCATCCTGACGATCTTGATTCTGAATCGTGGTTTAAAAGTCGATACGAGTGAACAAGCCAATTCTCCACAGACGATGGTCAAACTGGCAGATGGTTCGGTTCGGGTGAATGGTAAGCCGCATGGCCACAAAGAAGGTCAGAATGACTTGCGGCCAGTCGGGCACCTGACGAAGTTGCCGGGTGGAAAGACAGAAACCGGGCCATTGGGACCGATGGAATACCTGTCCACGTTGCAGCAAAGCGAAATCGTGCTGTGGCCCAAGAAGGAAACTACGGTTGATGGTGTCAAAACGACAACCTGGACACCGACTCCGACGCCCGGTTCAAAAATCTTGCGTCCGGGGAACAGTCCTACCTTCAAAGGACTGCAGTCGGACAAGCTTTCCTCGCGTTTGAATTTCATCTCATTGATGCTCGCTCTGTTTTGCGGGACTGCATCGTTGCCTCACATTCTGATTCGCTACTACACCGTGAAGAATCAGGCGGCCGCTCGATTGAGTACGGTCGTCGGGATTGGCACGATCGGCACGTTCTACGTTTTGACGCTGTTCATGGGACTGGGAGCGATGACCAGCGGCAGCATCGATCTGACGAACGACAATATGTCAGCTCCGCTGCTTGCCAAGAGTTTCGGTGACCTGCTGTTCGCGATGATTTCGGCGATTGCCTTCACGACCGTGCTGGGAACGGTCAGCGGTCTGATCGTCGCAGCCAGTGGCGCGGTTGTTCATGACTTGCTGTCCAGCGTAC